>NZ_JAKJTJ010000026.1:0-164174 GCF_050337905.1 Vibrio clamense
GGAGTGGTAGTTCAGTTGGTTAGAATACCGGCCTGTCACGCCGGGGGTCGCGGGTTCGAGTCCCGTCCACTCCGCCACTTATTCAGAGTTTCAGCTCTTTAAAACTGAGATAGGGGTGTAGCTCCAATTGGCAGAGCAGCGGATTCCAAATCCGCGTGTTGGGAGTTCGAATCTCTCCACCCCTGCCATATATCAAGCCTCAGCAGAAATGCTGAGGCTTTTTTATATTTGAATCTGAGAGTTTCAATACTCTAGAAAAAGCAGCGGATTCAGCTCATTCATAAAATAGCGCGTGTTGGGAGTTCGAATCTCTCCACCCCTGCCATACATCAAGCCTCAGCAGAAATGCTGAGGCTTTTTTGCATTTGAATCTGAGAGTTTCAATACTCTAGAAAAAGCAGCGGATTCAGCTCATTCACAAAATAGTGCGTATTGGGAGTTCGAATCTCTCCACCCCTGCCGTATATCAAGCCTCAGGAGAAATGCTGAGACTTTTTTGCATTTGAATCTGAGAGTTTCAATACTCTAGAAAAAGCAGCGGATTCAGCTCATTCACAAAATAGTGCGTGTTGGGAGTTCGAATCTCTCCACCCCTGCCATATATCAAGCCTCAGCAGAAATGCTGAGGCTTTTTTGCATTTGGATATGAGAGTTTTAATACTCTAGAAAAAGCAGCGGATTCAGCTCATTCACAAAATAGCGCGTGTTGGGCGTTCGAATCTCTTCACCCCTGCCATACATCAAGCCGCAGCAGAAATGCTGAGCTTTATTCGAGAGCATTTAGAAAGAGCTGGGAGTCCGGTTAACTTCGCGGATCTACAAAGCAAAAAAAAGCCCCAACAACTGAGTTGCTGGGGCTTTTATATGATTGGGGTATTAAGCAAAACCTTGGATAATTACAAACTTCTCAAGGAGCTGCTCTTCACTTTCAACATGCTTTGGATCTGTGATTATGCATTTCGTAATAGGGCAAACTGACTGACAAGTTGGCTTATCATAGTGTCCCTTACATTCAGTACATAAATTAGGATCGATCTCATAGATACTGTCACCCATTGTAATAGCACCATTTGGACATTCAGGATCACACATATCACAGTTGATGCAGCTATCTTGAATCAGTAATGCCATTACTACTTACCTGTTGGGTTTCGGGTGTCTTGCCCTTCACTAAGGTTACGCATTAATAAACCGAATTCTAAATCCATATCTTCAGGAACTGGAATGAAGACAAAGTGGCCATTACCTTTCGCATCATCAACATCTTGAGATTTACGGTTTTCCATTTTTTCTAAAGTGAAAACAACATTTCCGTTTGGAGTCATTAATTCTAGGCTATCGCCCTTGATGAATTTGTTTTTAACTTCAACTTCAGCTAACTCACCTTTGCGAACGCCAGTGAACTCACCAACAAATTGTTGAGAGTCTGAAATAGAGTAACCGTATTCATAATTTTGGTAGCTGTCATGAGTATGGCGACGAAGGAAGCCTTCGGTGTAGCCACGGTGCGCTAAACTTTCTAAAGTACCCATTAGGCTTTCGTCAAATGGTTTGCCTTCAACGGCATCATCAATTGCTTTGCGGTACACTTGAGCGGTACGAGCACAGTAGTAGAAAGACTTAGTACGCCCTTCGATTTTCAAAGAGTGAACACCCATCTTAGTTAGGCGTTCTACGTGTTGGATTGCGCGAAGATCTTTAGAGTTCATGATGTAAGTACCATGCTCATCTTCAAATGCCGCCATTTTCTCTTCAGGACGATGAGATTCTGAAAGTAGAACAACTTCATCAGTTGGTTTGCCTAAACCGAGAGTATTGTCTGGACGCTCTTCTTGAACTTCAATCTCTTGAGTTTCAACTTCTTGTATAGCAACACCTGTAGGGTTTGCGGCAACAATTTGGCCGTTCTCGTCTTCTTTAGCTGCTTCAGCTTTATATTCCCAGCGACACGCGTTCGTGCATGTACCTTGGTTTGGGTCGCGCTTGTTCATGTAACCAGACAGTAGGCAGCGACCTGAATACGCCATGCATAGAGCACCGTGTACGAAAATTTCTAATTCAGTTTCAGGACAGTGTTCGCGAATCTCTTCAATTTCTTCTAGCGATAGTTCACGAGATAAGATTACTCGCTCTACGCCTTGAGTTGACCAGAATTTCACAGTTGCCCAGTTAACGGCATTTGCTTGTACCGAAAGGTGAATAGCCACTTCAGGGAAAGCTTCACGAACCATCATGATCAAGCCTGGATCCGACATAATTAGAGCGTCTGGGCCCATATCAACGATTGGTTTTAAATCACGAATGAAGGTTTTTAACTTTGAATTATGTGGTTGGATATTACATACCACATACAGCTTTTTACCTTGAGCATGCGCTTCATTAATGCCGATCTGTAGGTTTTCATGGTTGAATTCGTTGTTACGAACGCGAAGGCTGTAACGTGGTTGACCTGCATATACAGCATCTGCACCGTAGGCAAAAGCGTAACGCATATTTTTAAGGCTACCCGCAGGGGAAAGGAGTTCTGGTTTAAACATTGCTTAATTCTCTAGTTCTGATCACAAGTCAGGTCGATGTCACCGAGTGATATCGAAGGGGCGCAAATTTTACGTCAATTACAAGTGATAGTACAGAAAAGAGAATGCCGAAAGAACATCTCTCGGCATTATATAACGGTTGATGCTTGGGTTGTTACGCTTCTGGGTGAGGAAGGCCACCTAATGTTTCATATAAGTTAGGCAAGAAAGCGCCTAGCTCTGCACACATTAGAGAGAAATCTGCATCAAAACGCGCAGCCTGATCTTCTCTTGGAATATCGTCATTCTCATCTTTCAACTCATCGCAGAATTTGAGTCGCTTGATACTGCCATCTTCAGCAAGAATAAACTCAATGCGATCTTGCCAGTTTAGAGCCAATTTAGTCACAAGCTTATCTGCGTGAATATGGCTTAGAATTTCATCCGCTGAAAGCTCTTGTTTTTTACAACGAATCACGCCGCCATCTTCAAGAACGGATTTCAATTCAGCTTCATCAAGCATTGTTATGCCTTGAGGGGTATCGCCACTCTTAACCCACTCGGTTAAGGTTGTTTCAATAGCTTGCTCTGGGATCGCAGGGACAACAGGCAAGCTGCCCATTGTTTTACGTAAAAGTGCTAAAACATCTTCTGCTTTTTTGTAGCTACCAGAGTCAACGAGGATCATGCCTTGCTTAGGAAGAATAAGAGCAAACGTAAGACTGCTGCGGCTGAAAGCTCGTGGCAGAAGATCGATAATGATGTCTTCTTTTAGGTTGTCTTTCTCTTTTTTCTTTAGAGGGCGACCTTCTTGCGCTTCCATCATATCCACTTTCGCGTTTAACGAATCTTTGATAACAGATGCAGGTAACATTTTTTCTTCTTTTTTAGCACAGATTAGAATGCGATCTTCAGAAGTGTGAGTCATCATGTCGCCATGTCTGCCCATTGCATTTACCCAGCCAAATTTTTGTCTGTCTTGGCTGCCACAAGGAGTGAAGCGAAACTCTTCCAATTGTTTTTCTAGTTGATCTGCATTGAAGTCGATACCGCGATTAAAGCGATACACCATACAGTTTTTAAACCACATATTATTTCTCTGAGCTTGTAAGAAGGAGCCCATGATAGGAGATTTCAAATCTTTTGTCCTACTCCAAATTCAAAATATCACAATGAATATGCTAATAAACTTATATTAATAATTGTTTTCAAAGGTCACAAAAGTGTCATAATTAACCTTGATAATGCTTTGCGTCGATGAATTATAAAGGTTAATCAATAATGTCTAGAAGGATTCTGGTTGTTGAAGATGAAGCACCCATTCGTGAAATGCTGTGTTTTGTTCTTGAGCAGAAAGGCTATCAAGCGATAGAAGCGGAAGATTACGATACCGCGGTGAATAAACTCTGTGAACCTTTCCCCGATCTTGTTCTGTTAGATTGGATGTTGCCTGGTGGTTCTGGAATTAACTTCATTAAACATATGAAGCGTGAAGAGCTGACTCGAAATATTCCTGTCGTGATGCTAACGGCTCGTGGAGAAGAAGAAGATAAGGTTCGAGGTTTAGAAGTTGGTGCCGATGATTACATCACCAAGCCATTCTCTCCAAAAGAGCTAGTTGCTCGCCTTAAAGCCGTAATTCGACGTGTAACACCGACTGCACTTGAAGATGTTATTAATGTCCAAGGGCTGAAGTTAGATCCTGTTTCCCATCGTGTGACAGCGAATGATGAACCGTTAGATATGGGACCAACCGAATTTAAGATGCTGCATTTCTTCATGACTCATCAAGAACGTGTTTATAGCCGCGAACAGCTGTTGAATAATGTTTGGGGTACTAACGTATACGTTGAAGACCGCACTGTGGATGTCCACATTAGACGTTTGAGAAAAGCGTTAGAGCAGGGCGGACATGATAAGTTAGTTCAAACCGTCCGTGGTGCTGGCTACCGTTTTTCTGTAAAAGCGTAATGAAGGACTAAGATTAACTAGAGTGACATATCGGAGATTTGAATGGTTGAACGACTGACCTTAAAAAGGCTGGCATGGGAGCTGGCTTTTTTTTACACCCCTTGGATTATTGTGGGGTGGATCTTCGGTTACATGCCGTGGCTACTCTTCATTGCCACCGCTCTACAATTAGCTTGGCATCTGCATAATCAGATGAAGTTGTCGACCTGGTTGTGGGATGAAAAACGCCTAACACCACCTTCAGGAACGGGGAATTGGGAGTCGCTATTTAATGGTATTTATCGGTTGCAGCAACGACAACGAAAAAAACGCAAAGAGTTAACGAACTTAATCCGTCGATTTCGTAACGGTGCTGAATCTTTACCCGATGCGGTTGTTGTCTTTCGCAGTGAAGGCAATATTGTGTGGTGCAACAAACTCGCCCAGCACCTTTTAGGTTTTCACTGGCCAGATGATAATGGTCAGCCAATTTCCAACTTGATTCGAACCCCTGATTTTATTAAGTATCTCAACAAGCAGGACTTCTCTGAGCCTCTTGAGATGTGCTCTCCATTAAACGTAGAGCGGATGCTTGAATTACGTATCGTGCCATATACAGAAGGCGAGCACTTGATGGTTGTGCGTGACGTTACCCAACTCAAGCAGCTAGAAGGTATGCGCCGTAACTTCTTCGCTAATGTTTCTCATGAACTTAGGACTCCGATGACGGTGCTCAAAGGCTACCTAGAGATGACAGAAGATCCCGATATGGTGGTTGGACCGATGTGGCCAAAGGCTCACGGTGTGATGACAGAACAGCTTAACCGAATGAATAGTTTAGTGAGCCAACTACTCACATTATCTAAAATTGAAGCCGCACCAATGCATGAGTTAGATGAAGTCGTCAACGTTCCATTAATGCTAGAGAACCTTGAAAAAGAGGCTCAAAGCTTGAGCGGTGATAGAGGACATCGACTCGACTTTCAAATCGATCCAAAACTGAAAGTACTTGCCGATGAGGATCAACTGCGCAGTGCGATCTCCAACCTTGTTTATAATGCGGTTAAATACACGCCTGAAGGGGCGGAAGTAAAAGTTCGCTGGTATCAGTCGATTCAGGGAGCGTGTTTGGAAGTGTCTGATAGCGGAGAGGGAATCGAGCCACAGCATTTACACCGGTTAACTGAGCGTTTTTACCGAGTAGATAAAGCTCGCTCAAGAGATACGGGAGGCAGTGGACTTGGTCTTGCGATTGTAAAACATGCGCTTACTCATCATGATTCACACCTTGAAATCCAAAGTACAGTTGGGGTTGGGAGTAAATTCTCATTCATTTTACCTAGTCGGTTGATTGTTAAATGATGAAGAAAATGAGCCCCTTACCTTTTGTAAAAGTGATGACTTGGCTGACTATCACCATGGCTTCTGTGCTGAGCTTTCGAGTCATGGCTCAGTTGCCAGATTATCAACGGGTGTTTGGTGTTTCAGGAAGCTTACTTTCTGTCGGCTCAGACACGCTTGCTGGAATGACAACGCTATGGGTTGAAGAGTTTGAATCGATATACCCTAACGTTAATGCTCAAGTTCAAGCTTCGGGTTCATCTACCGCGCCACCAGCATTAACTGAAGGTACGGCGCATTTTGGGCCGATGAGTCGACCGATGAGATTACGCGAAATTGAGGCATTTGAGCGAGAGCATGGTTATAAACCGACAGTGCTGAAGGTGGCAATTGATGCTATCGGCATTTTTGTCCACCGAGATAATCCGATTCAAGGTCTTAATTTTCAGCAGATTGATAGTATCTTTTCGGTTACGTTAAGGTGCGGGGCGACTAAGTCG
The DNA here is from genome assembly GCF_050337905.1 of Vibrio clamense. Taxonomy (NCBI): domain Bacteria; kingdom Pseudomonadati; phylum Pseudomonadota; class Gammaproteobacteria; order Vibrionales; family Vibrionaceae; genus Vibrio; species Vibrio clamense. Next base: position 6,308 of record NZ_JAKJTJ010000026.1, read on the forward strand.
TTAAACAACTGGCACGAGTTAGGTCTAGACAGTGATTGGTCGAAGCGAAAATTCCAACTGTTTGGTCGTAATTCAGTTTCTGGTACATATGGTTACTTTAAACAAAATGCTCTATGCGACGGTGATTTCAAAAAAGGTGTCAATGAGCAACCAGGGTCGGCATCTGTTGTTCAGTCCATTGCCTCATCCATCAGTGGGATTGGCTACTCTGGTGTTGGTTATCAAGTCGCAGGGATCAAATTAATTCCAATCGCGAGATCTGGCGATGACTATATTTATCCGACACGTAAAAACATCTTAAATGGGCGTTATCCTCTCTCTCGTTTTTTATATGTTTATGTGAATAAGCATCCAACTAAACCATTAAGTAAGGTTCAATCTGAGTTCATTCGATTTATTTTTTCGAGGCAAGGACAAGAGCTTGTTCGAAAAGATGGGTATGTGCCGATTAGTCAAAGTCTCGCGAAACAGGAGCTCGAGAAAGTTGAATTAACGTTATCTGACCAGAATTGACTAATTCATTGTTATAAAAATAAATTAGTCGGAAATATTACTGACAGAACTCGTCACTTGAGTTGTAATATATCTGTCATTAAAATGACATAAACTTAAGGTTTGCTCAAAAGAAGGTAGAACAGTACATGGCTCAAGCCGAGTTTTCACTCAAAGAACAGGATCGTAAGCGTTTTATTCAAGATCGCCTGATTCGTCTTGTAGTGACATGTGGCGGCGTGAGTGTACTGGGCGCTTTAGTGCTTATCTTTGTCTATTTGGCGATCGTGGTTGCACCAATTTTCTCGGATGCGAATATTGAGCCGGCAGATATCGATACTCAAATCTCTGTTCATTCGCCAGTCGCGATTGGGGTGAATGAGTACGGTGATCATGCTTATACATTTGATAAATCAGGATCATTAAGCTTTTGGTCTTTGACTGATAAAAAACCGCAACCTGAATTTACCCAGAAAATTGCCCCGTCCATGTTATTTGCTCGTAGCGATGCCTCCTCCGGTTGGTTAGCTTCAGTCGATGCAGAGAGCAACATAACTCTCTTCAAGCCAGTGTTTTCAACCAGTATTAATAAAGCGGGTCGCTATTTTGATCCTGATGTTGAGTTTTTCAATAACGGTGCCGACTTGTCGCTTTTCGATGATTCAAACCCACTGAGCTTACTTGGATTGTCAGCACAACCGAGCAGCATGACTTTAGTTGGCCAAGCGAGTGATCGAACGGTGTCCGTCCTGACCTTAAAAAAAGGACAAGGGTTGAACCAAGAGAAGGACGCTTGGTTGCCTCAACGGTTTACCTTCCCGACCGCATTTCCTACCTTGGATCAAATCTTGGTTACACCTAATGGTCAGCAACTGTTCCTACGTTCGGGTTCTGAATTAATGATTGCGATGAAGCGTGGCGAGCAATTCCGCATTCGAGAGATTGTTGATTTGACTCAAGGGGAACCACAGCAACAGGTGAAGAATATTGACCTATTGTCAGGTGAGTATTCTGTGCTCGTCACTTATTCAAACGGTCTTGTTTCTCAGTGGTTTGATGTTCTTCAAAATGAAGTCCGATCACTGACCCACATTCGAAATTTTCAGTTAGCGCCTGAAGTGGACTTTTTACTTCCCGATATTTATCGCAAAGGCTTTTATAGTTTCTATCAAAATGGCACGTTACAAAGTCATTATACGACCAGTGAAAAGCTGGTTTTGTTTGAACGTCCGTATTCAAAATCCCCTGATCTTGCTGCGATGTCTAAAAACGAAAAGCATTTATTAGTCCTATCCGGTCAGCAACTCAATGTTGCGAAAGTGAATAATGACTTTCCAGAGATATCGTTTTCATCGCTGTGGAATAAAGTCTGGTATGAGAGTTACCCGGAACCCGAATACGTGTGGCAGTCGACATCGGCTAGTGATGAATTTGAAGAGAAATTCAGTTTAGTGCCGATTGCGTTTGGTACATTAAAGGCGGCGGTATTTGCGATGATTTTTGCGGTGCCGATTGCGGTGTTAGGTGCGATCTATACGGCCTATTTTATGTCTCCAAGCATGCGCCGAGTGGTTAAACCGACCATTGAACTCATGGAAGCATTACCCACGGTGATTATTGGTTTCTTAGCGGGGTTATGGTTTGCGCCGATTGTTGAAACTCATTTAACAGCAGTAATGGCATTGCTCATCATATTGCCTTTAACAACACTTGTGGCTGGAGGCTTATGGCATTGTGTCCCTCAAGCTGTCACTCGTCGTTTGCCTAATGGTTGGCATGCGGTGATCTTGATCCCTGCGTTGTTGATTTCTATCGTAACCGTATTCTTGTTTGGCACTGATATTGAAACGATACTGTTCGCTGGCGATGTGAAGTTGTTTCTGTCTAGCTATGGAATCGACTTTGATCAACGTAACGCCTTAGTGGTGGGGTTTGCTATGGGGTTTGCGGTGATCCCGACGATTTTCACTATCGCGGAAGATGCTATTTTTTCTGTGCCTAAACATTTGTCTGATGGCTCGTTAGCTTTAGGGGCAACACCGTGGCAGACCTTATTGTATGTGGTGCTGTTAACTGCTAGCCCAGGGATTTTTTCTGCGGTGATGATGGGGTTAGGCAGAGCGGTTGGAGAGACCATGATTGTGTTGATGGCGACAGGGAATACACCGATCATGGACTGGAATATATTCGAAGGGATGCGCACACTTTCTGCCACGATCGCCGTTGAACTTCCTGAATCAGAAGTGGGCAGTTCTCATTATCGATTGCTGTTTTTGGCCGCATTATTACTGTTCATATTTACTTTCGCTGTGAATGCTCTTGCGGAAGTGGTTCGACAAAGGCTTAGAGATAAATACCGTGCATTGTAGCTTTCAATATTGTTCATTTATCAGCACAGAGTTCACTTATGTTTAAGTGGCTTCGATCTGGCTCACCTTGGATTTGGCTCACTGGTGGAGCCGTGAGCATCAGCCTATTATCCGTATTAGGCTTACTTTTATTGATTGGTTGGAAAGGACTCACTTACTTCTGGCCTGCTCCTCTGTATCAATGGGAAGTAGTGAATAACAATATCTTGCCCCAAAGTGTGGAGGCGAACCATCGACTTATCGGTCAACTTTATCAGCGAGACTATATCCCGATTGATCATATTGTGGATGCAGAGAATAAGTTGCCGGCAGCCGTTTTAGAGGAGGGTGTTGTCGGGCGATTGAGTATCAAAGTCGCTAATCGAGAGCTTTATCCCGCAGATTTTGTCTCGGTTCTTGAGCCTGAATTAACGGCGTCGACTCAGCCAGCAGAGTGGGCCGTAATAGAGAGAACTCGAGGTGGCGACTTCTTTGGCAAACCGATAGGCTTTTCCAGTTTAGACGGCATTCGAACTAAGAATATTCACCAAGAGCTGATACGAGGGCTCGACTTTGCGGACTCATTACGATCGGAAATTGATCGTATCAGTAATCAGGAAATTCGTTTAATCAGCTGGCAGCTTGAACAATTGCGTTTTAAAAAACGAAAATATGAGTTGAATGAAGAACTGAATGAAGAGTTCATCGTCTCTTATCAACAAGAAACGCAAGCGTTAAATGAAAAGCTGTCAGAATCAGAAAAAAATCTGGATTTGCTTAACTCACAACTACAAATAGAGTCGTTATTGCTTGAAGACATGAGTGGTCAAAAAACACGAATACCACTTAGTCAGATTTTAGATATTTGGTACCCCAACCAGATGAGCTACACCGAAAAAGTGGCGCATTGGGGAAAGCAGGTCTGGAAGTTTTTGTCCCAAAACCCACGAGAGTCCAACTCTGAAGGCGGTGTTTTTCCTGCTATTTTTGGTACGGTATTTTTGGTGATAGTGATGTCTATCATTGTCATGCCTCTTGGGGTTGTGGCGGCAATATACTTACATGAGTACGCCAAAAGTAACGCCTTTACGAGAATTATTCGGATAGCTGTGATTAACCTCGCGGGTGTGCCATCCATTGTCTATGGTGTCTTCGGCTTAGGCTTTTTTGTTTATACCATCGGTGGATCAATTGATACGCTGTTTTATACCGAGAAACTTCCGGCTCCAACATTTGGCACTCCGGGGTTATTGTGGTCAGCATTAACGTTAGCAGTATTGACATTGCCAGTGGTGATTGTGACGACGGAAGAAGGGTTAACGCGGATCCCAAGCTCAGTTCGGCATGGTTCGTTAGCGTTAGGTGCGACACAGTTTGAAACCCTATGGCGAATTGTCTTGCCGATGGTTAGCCCTGCGATCATCACTGGGCTGATTCTTGCGGTTGCGCGAGCGGCAGGTGAGGTTGCCCCATTAATGTTAGTTGGTGTGGTTAAACTCGCGTCGAGCTTACCTGTGGATGCTCAATTTCCATACGTTCATTTAGAACGCAAATTCATGCATCTGGGCTTTCATATTTACGATATCGGTTTCCAAACATCAAACATTGAAGCTGCGAGACCACTGGTTTATGCCACTTCATTTTTACTGGTGACGGTTATTGTCGGGCTGAATTTAACTGCGATTAGTATTCGTAACAATTTACGCGAAAAGTACCGAACCCTAGGACAAGACTGATTATGTTCTCATTAAGTGACACTCTAGGTTATCAAGCGCCGTTGGATGTACATAAACTAACGGATGAGCAAACCGCGATCTCAATTGAAGGTCTTAATCTTTATTACCAGCAGACTCAAGCGCTTAACGATATTTCAATGCGAATACCTAAAGGTAGAGTCACCGCATTTATTGGGCCTTCAGGTTGTGGTAAGTCGACCCTGCTACGCTGCATTAATCGTATGAACGATTTAGTGGAAGGCTGCCGCGTCGAAGGTGAAGTTAAGCTATACGGAAATAATGTGTATCACCCTAAAGTCGATGTGGCGACATTGCGCCGCCGAGTTGGGATGGTATTCCAGCGTCCCAACCCATTTCCTAAATCGATTTATGAAAATGTGGTGTATGGACTTCGGTTGCAAGGTGTCAAAAATAGCCGAACCTTAAATGATGCGGTTGAACGTTCATTACGCGCGGCTGCGTTGTGGGATGAAGTAAAAGATCGTTTGCACGAAAATGCTTTTGGACTCTCAGGTGGGCAACAGCAACGTTTGGTTATTGCACGGGCCATTGCCATTGAGCCAGAAGTGTTATTGCTTGATGAGCCGACATCCGCACTGGATCCTATTTCTACACTGACGATTGAAGAGTTGATCAGTGAATTGAAAACGCAATATACAGTGGTCATTGTCACTCATAACATGCAGCAGGCTGCGAGGGTGAGCGATCACACGGCATTTATTCATATGGGAAAATTGATCGAGTACTCAGATACCGATTCAATTTTCACCTCACCATTGAAAAAACACACAGAAGACTACATTACAGGTAGATATGGATAAAATAGTCATTATGATGATTGAGCACTCTTTATAAGGAATTTTCATGCAGTTTGGTCGACACATTTCAGGTCAATTTAATGTAGAGCTTGAGTCTATTCGAACCCATGTGTTGACGATGGGAGGTTTAGTCGAGCAACAGCTTTCATTTGCCATGCAAGCGCTGCATAAAGATGACATTGATCTGGCGAAAAAAGTGGTTCGGGATGATCATAAAGTGAATTCGATGGAAGTTTCTATTGATGAAGCATGCACTCGTATTATTGCTAAGCGACAGCCAACGGCAAAAGATCTGCGATTAATTATGGCGATCATCAAGACGATTACCGACCTTGAGCGCATTGGCGATGTGGCAAGTAAAATTGCAACGGTTGCTATTGAAAGTCCACCACTGAAAGATCAAACCTTCCAAATATCTCTTGAGCCTCTGGGGCGACAGGCCATCGCAATGCTACACCAAGTGCTGGATGCGTTTGCTCGAATGGATGTCGATGCCGCAGCGAGCGTGTATAAGCTAGACGATAAATTGGATGCGGAATACGAAGCGGTTATTCGTCAATTGATGACCTATATGATGGAAGACCCTAAAAGCATCCCCAATATTATTCAAGTGATGTGGTCGGCGAGAGCGATCGAAAGAGTTGGCGATCGCTGCCAGAATATCTGTGAATACATTATTTACTTCGTCAAAGGTAAAGATGTACGTCACTTAGGTGAGCAGAGTATTGATGACCTGCTGAAATAGCTAGAAGTGGCTGTTGGAAGCCACTAGTTAGCTAAGAACATAATCTGTCCAAAACCGCTGCGATTTTTTTACTGTCTGTTATTGGAATAGCAAAGTCATCACTATCACCCATCTTGGCTTGGTTCGATACTAACGTCATTTGGCTTTCACGGGTCGATTTTCCTGAAAGGTGCAACGATTTAATGCCAGTCTGCTGAGTAATGTGTAGAGCATTATCCGCAGTGACGCCAGCTCCAGCCATAATGTCTACACGGCCACTGGCTTGAATTACCATCTTTTTAAGCACATCAAGCCCATCAACGGCGGCGGGTGCTAGCCCTGAAGTGAGTATTCGCTCACAACCTAAATTCACAATATCTTCAATAGCTTGAGAGTAATCTGCACATTGGTCTATGGCTCGATGAAATGTAGCACCTAATTGGCATTCAGTCGCCACTGTCATGATACGTTGAGCTAAGCGCATATCGATAGAACCATCAGCTTTCAGTACACCAAATACAATCCCATCAACGCCTGCGGTGGCTGCTGCGTGTATATCTTCAATCATAGAATCAATATCATCAGCGCTGTAAAGGAAATCACCTTGTCGAGGCCTGACCATGGCATAGATTGGAACTGACGATAGCTGAGCGGCTAATTTCATCAAACCGAAACTTGGCGTTAAACCACCTAACGCTAAAGATGAACAGAGCTCAATTCGAGTCGCGCCTCCCGCAATCGCATTATGAAGAGACTCTAAGTTATCGATACAGACTTCAATTTGATAAGACATATAAATCCTAGTTGGTGCAATTTAATAATACAGAGCTTAACAAGATTTACGGTTGGTTTATGCAATGAGCATAGGGAAAATAGAGGTAATGTTTTACAAGAAACGATTCCTCATTTTAAAGACAGTAAGAGTGCGATACACAGATATCATCTCGTGGGACTAAAACGAGAAAAGCCCGAAGCGTAAACTTCGGGCTTTTTTATTTGGCTAACTAATGACTTCTTCCGATTGGCAGTGCGTTTTTCGCTTATATTGTCCAACCATCAACCCGTTTGAGCGCGGGTGAAGGAGTTATTATTTGCTTAGGTCGTCAGCGTGCTCAGATAGGAATGCTGCAACACCTTTTGGAGATGCGTCCATACCTGATTTGCCTTCTTCCCATTGTGCAGGACAAACTTCACCATTCTTCTCGTGGAAGTTTAGTGCGTCTACCATGCGTAGCATTTCGTCGATGTTACGGCCTAGTGGAAGGTCGTTAACAACTTGGTGACGAACAAGACCGTCAGCATCGATTAGGAAAGAACCACGGAAAGCAACGCCTGCTTCTGGGTGCTCAACATCGTATGCTTTGCAGATTTCGTGCTTAACGTCAGCAACTAGAGGGTACTTAACTTGACCGATACCGCCATCTTCGATAGCAGTGTTACGCCATGCGTTGTGTGAGAATTGTGAATCGATAGAAACACCAATTACTTCAACACCTTTAGCTTGGAAATCTTCTAGACGATTGTCAAAAGCGATTAGCTCTGAAGGACAAACGAATGTGAAGTCTAGTGGGTAGAAAAATACAACAGCTTTTTTACCTTTAGTGAACTCTGCGAAGTTGAAGTTATCAACGATTTCGCCGTTACCTAGAACAGCTGCTGCAGTAAAGTCAGGGGCTTGACGACCTACTAGTACCATTTTGAAATCTCCTAAAATATGATGACCAAACATCTTTGTTTGGGCTTTCGTTTCTACGGGACAAACTATAGTACAAACGTTACTATAGAAAAAAGCGAATTAAATAGATTAACTTAATCGAAAAAAGCGATGAGGATGCTTTCTCATCAAATCTTCTATCTTATTAATATGACAAAGTAATTAGCATGAATAAATGGCCCAGCTTAAAGCAGTTGCATTATTTAGTAACTTTGCACGAAACCCGTCATTTTAGTGATGCCGCAGAACGCTGTTTTGTGAGCCAGTCGACACTCAGTAAAGGGATCCAAAACCTTGAAGAGTTGATTGGTTGTCCTTTATACGAAAAAAAAGATAAAAAAAGCCCTTTAGTCTTTACTCAAGCGGGTGAATTAGTCGTCATTCGTGGCCGAGAGTTACTGGCGAAAGGACAAGATTTGGTTGAGCTTGGCAGTTTATGTCAGGGGGAAAGTATGCAGGGGCAGTTAAAACTGGGCTGCATTCCTACTATTGCTCCATTTCTATTATGCGATGTCGTACAAGAGGTTAACGCTCGCTTTCCTCAACTTCATCTATTACTACGTGAAGATACCACCACCAACTTATTAGCCGCCTTGAATCAAGGTGAGTTAGATGTATTGATACTGGCACTCCCCGTTGATATAGGGCATATGTATAGCAAAGTCGTCGGACAAGACCCGTTTAGGATGGTCATTAGTCGTAACCAAGCTGATGGGATTAGAGTGCCAATCCGATACGATGATTTACCCGATGAATCGGTTTTCCTATTAGAAAATGAACACTGCTTAACTGAACATGCCGTTTCAGCATGTAAGCTCACAGACAAAGAGAAGATAAATCCGTTTTCAGCAACGAGCTTACATACCTTGGTACAGATGGTTGCGAATGGGCTCGGTACTACATTTATACCTCAGATGGCGATTGAGCATGGCCTGCTTGATAATCAAAATCTAGTGGTGATTGATCCCCCTGGTCAGCAAGCTTATCGAGAAATAGGGCTGGTTTGGCGGCCAAGTACTTCTCGTTCTGAGACCTTTGAGCAATTAGCTGAAGTGGTATCAGAACTGCTCTAGCGGTTGGTCTAACCTAAAAAGCACACTGTTTTTGGTGTGCTTTTTAGGTTTTTATTCTGTTAGTGTTGTTTGACTTGTAAAATTTTACAAACCTTTTTTGACGTGCCTTTCATAAAAAATCCTTTCTTTACACACCTAATTTCACATCTTTCTTTTATTTTGTTGTTTGAATGGTCATTCGTGTCTATTCGCTAACCCCTTCTGTCAAAGGTTTTGAGCGAAAATATAAAATCCGAACGCCTGTTTAAAACAAAATTAGCATTAAAAATGTGTGTAATTTAATTACGTAATAAATTACACAAATAGCCAATTTACAGAGCCCTAAATCCAAACAATACAAAACTTTGAATTTAACCTTTTGTTAACTTTAGTACTTTTACTCTAGTGGTTGTTGAGGTAAGTTTAATACTGTCTTGTAAGACCTATGTCTACATCGGGGGCTGTTGAAATACAGGTTTGGATAGGTGAAGGTAATAGACACAAACCGAAACGAATCATGAATATTGAGCTTTAGGATGTTGCTTGTCTTTGTGGTTTTTGAGTTACAAATGTAATTTAAGGAAAGAATTATGCTTGCTGAAACAACACCAACAAATTCAAATAATATAAAAAGAACATCGCCTCAAAGTATGTTGGTGATTAATAGTGAGCTTGCTCCTGAGCATCAAGAAATTTTCCCTTTAGAAGCCCAAACCTTTTTATCTTTTTTATGCGCTCAATTTAGTGAGCGAGTGGATTCATTACTCGAAGAGCGAGAACAGAAGCAGTTACGTATTGATGCTGGGGAGCTACCGGACTTTTTAAGTGAGACTCAAGATATCCGAGAAGGCAGTTGGAAAATACTAGGTATCCCACAAGATTTACAAGATCGTCGAGTAGAGATCACAGGTCCAACCGACCGAAAAATGGTGATCAATGCATTAAACGCCAATGTAAAAGTATTTATGGCGGACTTTGAAGATTCTATGTCACCAGCATGGGGCAAAGTGCTCGATGGACAGGTGAATTTACGTGATGCTGTTAACGGCGACATCAGCTATACCAATGAGAGTAACGGAAAACAGTACCAATTAAGTGATGAACCGGCGGTGCTTATCTGTCGTGTTCGAGGTCTGCACTTAAAAGAGAAGCATGTAGAATTTAACGGTCAGATTATTCCGGGAGCGCTATTCGATTTCGCACTGTATTTCTATAACAACTACAAAACCCTGCTGAAAAAAGGCAGCGGCCCATATTTTTATATTCCTAAGCTGCAATCTCACCAAGAAGCGAAGTGGTGGAGTGATGTTTTCCATTTCACTGAAGACTTCTTTGGTCTGGATACTGGAACCATCAAAGCGACGGTATTGATTGAAACTCTACCTGCTGTATTTGAAATGGACGAGATCCTGTTCAACTTAAAAGAGCATATCGTTGGTCTTAATTGCGGGCGTTGGGACTATATCTTTAGCTACATTAAAACCTTGCGTAACCACCCTGATCGTATTCTGCCAGATAGACAAGTTGTGACAATGGATAAACCCTTCTTAAAGGCTTACTCGCAACTGCTAGTAAAAACGTGTCATCGCCGCGGAGCGTTTGCAATGGGAGGAATGGCCGCCTTTATTCCAGCCAAAGATCCACAAGTGAACCAACAAGTACTCGATAAGGTTCTGGGAGATAAATCTTTAGAAGCGAACAACGGACATGATGGAACGTGGGTCGCGCATCCAGGGCTTGCCGATACGGCAATGTCAGTGTTTGACCAAAAATTGGGTGAACGAACCAATCAATTGAATGTGCTACGGAAAGACGATAGCCCTATAACTGCACAGGTGTTACTTGCGCCTTGTGATGGTGCCATCACTGAACAAGGCATGCGTCATAACATTCGTGTTGCTCTGCAATATATAGAAGCGTGGATCTCAGGTAACGGTTGCGTTCCTATTTATGGATTAATGGAAGATGCGGCGACGGCTGAAATATCACGAGCTTCGATTTGGCAATGGATTCAGCACGAGCAAAAATTGGATAACGGACAAGTCGTCACCAAGTCACTGTTCGAATCTTACCTGACCGAAGAGATCCAAGTTGTTCGTCAAGAAGTTGGAGAACAACGATTCATTAATGGTCGATTTGAAGAAGCGTCAGCATTGATGTCAGAACTCACCACCAGCGATGAACTGACGAATTTCTTAACGGTTCCAGGCTACGATTATTTGCCATAACTCATTGAAATACTTAGCTAGCACAAATTTATAGCCAACGCTAAGCGCACATTAAAAAAATGAATACAATTTATTACTAACAACGTGAAACAAAGAGTTCGAGGTCAGAGAGAGTTGTACTGACGGAGAAAAGGATGACAGATGCATGAAGCATCGTATTACTACAGAGGGATAGACCATGACATTAACTCGCCGCCAACAAATCGAAGCTCTAGAGAAAGACTGGGCAACTAATCCACGCTGGAATAACGTAAAGCGTACTTACACAGCAGAAGAAGTCGTTGAACTTCGTGGTTCAGTGACGCCTGCCAATACTATCGCCCAACGTGGTGCTGATAAATTATGGTCTTTGGTCAACGGGTCATCTAAAAAAGGTTATGTAAACTGTTTGGGTGCACTCACAGGTGGTCAAGCGGTTCAGCAAGCCAAAGCGGGTATCGAAGCGATTTACCTATCAGGTTGGCAAGTTGCTGCAGATAACAATACGGCATCAACCATGTACCCTGATCAATCTTTATACCCTGTAGATTCAGTACCTTCAGTGGTTAAACGCATTAACAATTCATTCCGACGTGCAGACCAAATTCAGTGGGCTGGTGGTAAGAGCCCAGAAGATGAAGGTGGTATTGATTACTTCTTACCTATCGTTGCGGATGCAGAAGCAGGGTTTGGTGGCGTTCTCAATGCTTACGAGTTGATGAAGAATATGATCGAGTCTGGCGCTGCTGGAGTTCACTTTGAAGACCAGCTAGCATCAGTGAAAAAATGTGGTCACATGGGCGGTAAAGTACTGGTTCCTACCCAAGAAGCGGTACAAAAACTTGTCGCGGCACGTTTAGCCGCTGATGTTTCCGGCACAACAACACTTGTGATTGCGCGTACTGACGCCAACGCAGCGGATCTTCTGACTTCCGATTGTGACCCGTACGATCGTGACTTCATTCAAGGTGAGCGAACCGCTGAAGGTTTCTATCGAGTGAAAGCGGGCATCGACCAAGCTATTTCTCGTGGCCTAGCTTACGCGCCATATGCAGATTTAATCTGGTGTGAAACGGCAAAACCGTGTTTAGAAGAAGCGCGCAAATTTGCCGAAGCAGTACATGCAGAATACCCAGATCAGCTATTGGCGTATAACTGTTCACCATCGTTTAACTGGGAGAAAAACCTAGATTCAGAAACGATTGCAAAATTCCAGCAAGAGCTTGCGGATATGGGCTACAAATACCAGTTCATTACACTAGCGGGCATCCACAACATGTGGTTCAACATGTTTGAATTGGCTCATGCCTATGCGCAAGGCGAAGGTATGCGTCACTATGTTGAGAAAGTACAGCGTCCAGAATTTGAAGCAGCAGATAAAGGTTACACATTTGTGGCGCACCAACAAGAAGTGGGTACAGGATACTTTGACCGTATGACCAATACGATTCAAGGTGGAAACTCTTCGGTGACGGCACTGACAGGATCAACAGAAGAAGAGCAATTCTAGCGATAGCTTTACTCTTTATAATCCATTTGAGCGGCGATATAGCCGCTCTTTTTATGCTGACATATCGACTTTATTTGAGCGAGATATGGCAGCATCAAACATCAGTATCGACTTCTTCTGGTTCGGCATCTTCTTGTAGCTCAAGCAAATTAATGGCAATGGTGACAAAGTCACTGTCAGTAATAATTCCGACTAGCTCTCCATCTTCCACCACAGGTAAGCAGCCAACTTTGTGCTTTTGCATGTAAGTGGCACTCTCTTTTAATCCTGCTCTTGGCTCTACAGTCATGATATTACGGTGCATTACCTCATTGAGAGGGGTCGCTAGAGTATAAGATTGTGTGCTTGGAATATTTTGCAGGCTAGACTCTTGAGCGGCAAGAATATCACGCTGAGTCACTACGCCGAGCAGTCTTCTTTCTGCATCCACAACAGGAATGTGGCGGATATCTAAGGCTTCCATTGTACTTTTAGCTTCGGCTAACGAATGTGATCGTAATAGAGTGTGAGGGTTACGAGTCATCATGTCTTCGACTTTGATCATCACGATCTCCTTTTATGGGTCGGTGTAGTTTAACTATAGGTTTTTATTGTCTTAATATCTGGGAGCTAACTCATTTTTATTGAGCTTTATGCAACGAATTAGAGTGCGATCAAGTTTATGGTAGGAGCAAGTTTTACCCTTAGTTACTATTATCCCTTCGAACAACCCTTGCTATTGCGTTTTGTCTGCCTATACTACCCCACTGCGAAATTTTTACTCGCAACCCTTTATTTATCAACCAAACAAGATAAGTCGCATGCAAGTTTCTGATTTTCATTTTGAATTACCTGATGAGCTGATAGCTCGTTACCCTCAAGCGGAACGTACCGCGAGTCGCCTTCTACAATTAGATGGAAATACTGGAACCTTGAGTGATGGTTCATTTAAAGACGTATTAGATCTTGTTCAACCGGGTGATTTAGTTGTTTTTAATAATACACGAGTGATTCCAGCTCGGCTGTTTGGTCGTAAAGAGTCTGGCGGTAAGCTAGAAGTCTTAGTCGAACGTATGATTGATGAGAAAAGCATTCTTGCTCACGTACGTTGCTCTAAATCACCTAAGCCAGGTACTACTCTATTCCTTGGTGAACATGATGAGTACCAAGCTGAAATGGTCGCACGCCATGATGCTCTGTTTGAGATCCGCTTTACCTCTGATCAAAGTGTATTAGAGATTTTAAATGCGGTTGGTCATATGCCATTACCGCCTTATATTGATCGTCCTGATGAAGACGCAGATAAAGAGCGTTATCAGACGGTATATAACAAAAAGCCGGGTGCCGTTGCAGCACCAACAGCAGGTTTACACTTTGATGAGCAGCTACTAGAGCAGATCAAAGATAAAGGTGTCGAGTTTGCTTACGTTACTTTGCATGTTGGAGCGGGTACATTCCAACCAGTAAAAGTGGATAATATCCATGATCACCACATGCATGCAGAGTATGTAGAAGTGCCACAAGAGGTTGTGGATGCGATTGCTGCGACAAAAGCTCGTGGTGGACGTGTCATCGCGGTTGGGACGACATCTGTTCGTTCATTAGAAAGTGCCGCTCAAGATGCACTGAAAAAAGGTACTGAGCTCGTTCCATTTTTTGGCGACACAGAAATCTTTATTTTCCCAGGCTACGAGTATCAATTGGTTGATTGTTTGATCACCAACTTTCACTTGCCTGAGTCAACATTAATTATGCTTGTTAGCGCTTTTGCAGACTACGACAAAGTGATGGCCGCTTACGATCATGCTGTTAAAAATGAATATCGCTTCTTCAGTTATGGCGATGCGATGTTTATTAATAAGAAGACTAAGTAATTACAGCTCGTTAATTATCGTTTTTCAGATATATATTCGAGTAGAACAAGTTTAATAGTCGAGTGCTAGCATTGAGCTAGGAAGGGAAGGTAACTTTACTTCTCGCAAGGATAAGCGACCGCTCTCGGTAGGGTGAATAACCCAGTAAAATCGTCAGATTGTTTCTCTGGCATATTGGAGGTCTCGTGAGATTAAAGTACGAACTTAAAAAAACAAATGGTAACGCACGTCGTGGTCAACTTCAGTTTGAACGCGGTACAGTAGAAACACCAGCATTCATGCCTGTAGGTACCTACGGTACTGTGAAAGGTATGACACCGGAAGAAGTGAAAGACACTGGTGCAGAAATTCTGCTTGGTAACACTTTCCACCTTTGGTTACGCCCTGGTCAAGAGATCATGAAATTACATGGTGATCTCCATGACTTCATGAACTGGAAAGGCCCAATCCTAACCGATTCAGGCGGTTTCCAAGTATTTAGCTTAGGTAAGACTCGTAAAATTACTGAAGAAGGTGTTCACTTCCATAGCCCTGTGAACGGCGATAAGATCTTTATGGATGCTGAGAAATCAATGCAAATCCAATACGATCTTGGTTCTGATATCGTGATGATCTTCGACGAATGTACGCCATTCCCGGCAACCCACGATGAAGCTCGTATTTCAATGGAGCGTTCTATTCGTTGGGCGGACCGTAGCCGTAATGAATTTGATCGCCAAGACAACACCAATTCACTATTTGGTATTGTACAAGGTGGTGTTTACGAAGATCTACGTGATGTGTCTGTTGAAGCGCTAACTAAAATTGGCTTCGATGGTTACGCTGTCGGTGGTTTAGCGGTAGGCGAACCTAAAGAAGACATGCACCGTATTCTTGAGCATACTTGCCCACAACTACCTGAAGATAAGCCTCGTTACCTCATGGGCGTAGGCAAACCTGAAGATCTCGTTGAAGGCGTTCGTCGTGGTATCGATATGTTCGACTGCGTAATGCCGACTCGAAATGCTCGTAATGGACACCTATTTGTGACTGGCGGTGTGATCAAGATCCGTAATGCGAAACATAAAACGGATACAACACCACTAGATCCACAGTGTGACTGTTACACTTGCAGCAACTATTCAAAATCATATCTACACCACCTAGATCGTTGTAATGAGATCTTAGGTGCAAGACTGAATACTATTCATAACCTACGTTACTACCAACGTTTGATGCAAAGTATCCGTAACGCGATCGATGAAGACCGTTTTGATGCTTTTGTAGAAGAATTTTACGCTCGCCGTGATCGTGAAGTTCCACCAATGAATAAATAATTTGTCTCTATCGCCCTATTTTTGCGACCTCAATCTCTAAACTAGACTTTGAAGCCTTGAAAATAGGGCGATGCAGCCCAATTAGTTGGATTATCAATAAAAATTAAATAGAGGATGTTTTTAAATGTTTATTTCTCAAGCTCACGCAGCTGCTGAAGGCGCTGCACCAGGTGGCGGTTTCGAAATGCTAATCATGCTAGGCATGTTCGCAGTAATCTTCTACTTCATGATTTACCGTCCACAAGCGAAACGTGTAAAAGAGCACAAAAGCTTAATGAGCGCGATGGGTAAAGGCGACGAAGTACTGACTAGTGGCGGCCTTGTAGGCAAAATTACTAAAATCGCTGAAGACAATGACTATGTGTCAATTGCACTTAACGATAATAACGAAGTTGTAATCAAAAAAGATTTCGTTACTGCAGTGCTACCTAAAGGTACGCTTAAGTCTCTATAACAGCTAGAGGATCCTCGCTGTGCTAAACCGTTACCCGTTATGGAAGTATTTAATGGTGGTGTTTTCCATCGCCATTGCAGCGCTATACGCTCTTCCAAATATATACGGTGAAGATCCGGCGATTCAAGTCACAGGGGTGCGTGGCGCCTCTGTAGATATGTCGACGCTGGATGCTGTCACCGAAGCTCTTGATGAAAAGAGCTTATCTCATAAATCCGTTGCTCTAGAGAACGGTTCTATTCTTGTTCGTTTTACCGATACTGACACTCAAATCAGTGCTCGCGATATTGTTAGCGAAGCATTAGGCAAAGATGTCATTGTTGCTCTTAACTTAGCGGCTTCTACTCCTGATTGGCTTGAATCTATTGGTGCTGCACCAATGAAACTTGGCCTTGATTTACGTGGTGGTGTTCACTTCTTAATGGAAGTGGATATGGATGCTGCGATGGGTAAGCTTGTTGGACAGCAAGAAGAAGCCTTCAGAAGTGAACTGCGTGAAGAAAAAATTCGTTACCGCTCTATTCGCCCATCGGGTAAAGACGCGGTAGAAGTATTACTTCGCAATGAAGAGCAACTCTCCCAAGCTAAACAGAGCCTTGCATCAAAGCACCAAGATATGACTTTTACTGAGTCTGCATCAAATGGTCGTTTTGCACTGGTGGCTAAGTTTACTGAAGCTCGCCTTCAAGAGATTCGTAACTACGCAGTTGAGCAGAATATTACTATTTTGCGCAATCGTGTAAACGAACTTGGTGTTGCTGAACCTCTTGTTCAACGTCAAGGTGCAAGCCGAATCGTTGTGGAACTGCCAGGTGTTCAAGATACTGCTCGCGCTAAAGAAATTTTAGGTGCAACAGCAACACTTGAATTCCGCGAAGTGGATGATAAAGCTGACTTAGCAGCAGCGGCAAGTGGCCGAGCGCCTGCTGGCAGTGAAATCAAACAAGATCGTAATGGTCGCCCTGTCGTACTGAAGAAACGTGTCATTCTTGGTGGCTCAAGTATTACAGACGCAAGTTCAAGCGTTGATGAGTATGGTCGTCCACAAGTGAATATCTCACTTGATAGTGAAGGTGGCAGCAAAATGTCAGCGTTCTCACGTAAAAACATCGGTAAGCTTATGGCAACCGTATTTGCTGAGTACAAAGACAGTGGGCGTAAAAACCCAGAAGGCAGCGTAATCCTGACTAAGCATGAAGAAGTGATCAACCAAGCAACGATTCAATCAACGCTTGGCCGTAGTTTCCGAATTACAGGTATTGATTCAGCTTCAGAAGCTCATAACTTAGCTCTGCTACTTCGTGCTGGTGCTCTTATTGCTCCAATCTCAATCGTTGAAGAGCGCACAATTGGTCCATCTATGGGTCAACAGAACATCGATATGGGTGTGATGGCGTGTGTTTGGGGTATGGCGGCAGTTATGCTGTTTACTCTACTGTACTACCGTAAGTTTGGCTTAATTGCGAACATGGCACTAATGGCAAACCTAGTCTTGATTATCGGTGTCATGTCGATGATCCCTGGGGCAACCATGACGCTTCCTGGTATCGCTGGTATCGTTTTGACCGTTGGTATGGCGGTGGATGCGAACGTGCTGATATTTGAGCGTATTCGTGAAGAGCTACGTGATGGACGTAATCCACAACAAGCGATTCACCAAGGTTACGCCAATGCATTCAGTACTATTGCCGATGCGAACATTACGACCTTAATTACAGCAATTATTTTGTTTGCTGTAGGTACAGGTGCAATCAAAGGTTTCGCCGTGACTCTGTCTATCGGTATTCTGACCTCTATGTTTACCGCTATTGTTGGAACGCGTTGTGTCGTGAACCTGCTATATGGTGGCAAACGTATCGATAAACTGTCGATCTAAGCTAAGGGAAATGTGATGTTTCAGATTTTGAAAGCAGACAAAACGATCGACTTTATGCGTTGGTCTAAATTTGCCTTTGCTTTTTCTATAATCATGATTGGTGCTGCAATCTTTACTCTTTCAACAAAATGGTTGAATTGGGGTTTAGATTTTACGGGCGGTACTCTGATTGAAGTGGGTTTTGAGCAACCAGCAAACCTAGAAGATATTCGTGGTGCTTTACAGGCAAAAGGTTTTGGCGATGCAACGGTACAAAACTTTGGTTCTGCTCGTGAAGTAATGGTTCGCTTGCGTCCAAGAGATGACCTTCAAGGTGAAACTCTTGGTAACCAAATTCTATCAGCGATTGAAGATGGAACTGGCGAAAGCGTAGAGATGCGCCGTATCGAGTTTGTTGGTCCTAACGTTGGCGATGAACTAACTGAAGCGGGTGGTTTAGCCATTATCGTTTCATTAATCTGTATTTTGATATACGTATCAATGCGTTTTGAGTGGCGTCTGGCTGCTGGTGCGGTACTCGCATTAACGCACGATGTTATTATCACGCTGGGTGTATTCTCCATCATGCAGATTGAAGTGGACTTAACGATTGTGGCAGCACTATTGACGGTAGTGGGGTACTCCCTCAACGATACCATCGTAGTATTTGACCGTATCCGTGAAAACTTCCGCAAAATGCGTAAAGGTGAGTCTGCTGAAGTGATGAATAATTCAATCACACAAACATTAAGTCGTACTTTGATTACTTCCGGTACTACTTTGTTTGTTGTTATTGCATTGTTCGCACAAGGTGGGGCAATGATCCACGGCTTTGCAACGGCATTGCTGTTAGGTATCACTGTTGGTACTTACTCTTCTATCTATGTTGCATCTGCACTGGCTCTTAAACTAGGTATCACTCGTGAACACCTAATGCCACCACAGATTGACAAAGAAGGCGCTGAATTTGACGAGATGCCTTAACGAGAGTTAACTCATCTAGACAAGTTGTCACAAAAAGCCGCTGAGAAATCAGTGGCTTTTTATTTGCTTGTCACTTTTTGTTTGCTTGTCGCTATTTCATCAGAACCATGCATAAAAGCTTCATTTCAAAGATGGCACTATAAGATTCAAGTTTAAATCAGAAAGGACTCAGTAATAGGCATAAAAAAACGCCCGCATATTGCTATGCGGGCGTTTACAATTTTGAGTAAGTTAAATTACTTACAGATAGCTTCGTTACCGTGTTCACGGATAGTCTTAAGCATACACTTAACACCACGTGCACTTGATGCAACGATATTGCCAGACTTCATGTACTCAGTACCGCCAGCAAAGTCAGTCAGGATAGCACCAGATTCACGAGCAATAAGCTCAGCAGCTGCAAGATCCCAAGGTTTCAAGCCAAGCTCAAAGTAACCATCAACACGGCCAGCTGCTAGGTAGCATAAGTCTAGCGCAACAGAACCTGTACGACGGAAATCAGAACAATCAGCAAATAGAGCCGAAAGTACTTTTAGGTAGCTTTCAGAGTGCTGCTTTTGATTGTAAGGGAAGCCTGTCGCTAAAACAGTACCTTGGAGGTCTTTAAGTTGAGATACACGTAGACGAGCATTGTTTAGTTGAGCGCCAGCACCACGTTGAGCTGTGAATAGCTCATTTAGCATTGGGTCATAAACACAAGCGACTTCAGTTTTACCGTTGATACGAACAGCGATAGATACTGAGAAGTGTGGGAAGCCTTTTACGAAGTTATTCGTGCCATCCAGTGGGTTGATAATCCATTGTACACTTGAATCAGAGCCTTCGATAAGGCCGCTTTCTTCCGCAATCGTGCTGTGATCTGGGTAAGAAGCTTTGATAGTTTCAAGAATAAGGTATTCAGCTTCTTCATTGATATTAGTAATAAATGAGTTATTACCTTTTTGAGTGATCTCAATTTTATCAACAGTTTCTAACGATTTAGCAATATGATTGCCTGCTTTACGCGCAGCGCGTATAGCAATATTTAGCATAGGATGCATAAGGATTTTCCCAACGGATGTTAAAGAACGATTTAAAGCGGCGGGGAGTATACCAAACTTTTATTAAAAGGGAAGTGGTTATTTAATGAGCTTTTGAATCGGATAACAGATGAAAACTGTGATCTAACGAGTTTAGTGTGTTTTTAAATGTCTTGAATGACAGGAGTATCGCGGTGGCTATATAAGCTTGTTTTGTTTTTTGTTATTATCTCGCGGTTTTAATTTTAGTGGTGTCGTCAAGTTATGTTAGACAATGTAAAAGTCGTTTTAGTAGGAACCTCTCATCCCGGTAACATTGGTTCAGCAGCTCGTGCAATGAAAGTTATGGGGCTTAACCAAATGGTATTGGTGGCTCCCCAGTGTGAAGTCGATTCACAGACGATGGCATTGGCTGCCGGGGCTGGGGATATTGCAATGAACGCTCAAATCGTTGAGACGTTAGATGAAGCAATCGCAGATTGTGGTTTAGTTGTAGGATCAAGTGCTCGTTCGCGTACTCTAGAGTGGCCGATGCTAGAACCAAGAGAGTGCGGTGAAAAGTTTTCCGTAGAGGGTGAAAAGCACCCAGTGGCACTTATTTTTGGTCGTGAGCGTACAGGTCTTACTAATGAAGAGCTGCAAAAATGTCACTTCCACGTTTGTATACCTGCTAACCCAGAATACAGTTCATTGAATTTAGCAATGGCAGTACAAACCTTAAGCTATGAAATTAGGGTTGCACATCTTGAAAGAGAGAAAAGCCAATATGCACCTCAAGAACAAGAAGAGTACCCACGTCACAAAGAGCTAGAAATGTTCTATGAACACCTTGAAAAAGTGATGTTGGATACCCAATTCATCTCTAAGGAACAGCCTGGGCAAGTGATGAATAAATTACGTCGATTATTTAGCCGAGCTAGACCAGAGTTACAAGAGATCAATACCTTAAGAGGTGTTTTGACCTCTGTAGAAAGAAGCATAAATAGCTCAAAATAACCGCTTTTATATTAGGGTTAAATACTTGACTAAAACAGTCAAATAAATACTTGACTAAAATAGTCGGGTATGGAAAAATCGTATCCACATAATCAATGTGGATACGGTGATGGTATGAAACTTACATCTAAAGGAAGATATGCGGTGACAGCCATGCTGGATGTTGCATTGCATTCGACAAATAACCCCGTGCCTCTGGCTGATATTTCAGAGCGACAAGGTATTTCACTCTCATATTTAGAGCAGTTATTTTCCAAGTTACGCAAAGCGGGTTTAGTGGCAAGTGTACGTGGCCCTGGTGGTGGATATCGTTTAGGCGCAGATGCCAATGATATCGCGATTGGAACCGTGATTGCCGCCGTCGATGAATCAGTAGATGCAACTAAGTGCCATGGGCGAGAGGGTTGCCAGGGTGGCACTCGCTGTCTTACTCATACACTTTGGCGCGATTTAAGTTCACGCATTAGCGACTTCTTAAATAACATCACTCTTGGAGAGTTGATGGAAGATAATGAAGTGTTAGAAATTTCAGGCCGACAAGACATTGATCTTGCGGTAAATCATGGGTTTGCACAAAAAAATACAAGCACCGCTCCCATCGGTGTCAATGTTCGCTCATAAGCGACCATGTTTACATTGGAGTAGAGAATGAAACTGCCTATTTATTTTGACTATTCAGCAACATGTCCAGTAGATCCTCGAGTGGCTGAAAAGATGGTTCAATGCATGACGATGGACGGAAACTTTGGTAATCCGGCATCTCGTTCGCATCGCTATGGCTGGCAGGCTGAAGAAGCAGTTGATAACGCTCGTGAGCAGATCGCAGGTTTATTGAATGCAGACCCACGTGAAATCGTATTTACATCTGGTGCAACAGAATCAGATAACCTTGCGATAAAAGGTGCCGCGCACTTTTATGGTAAGAAAGGTAAGCATGTCATTACCTGCAAAACAGAACACAAAGCCGTATTAGATCCATGTCGCCAACTTGAGCGTGAAGGTTATGAAGTTACTTACCTTGCACCAGAAGCGAATGGCATCATCGATCTGAATAAGCTTCAAGAAGCAATGCGTGAAGACACCGTTCTTGTCTCTATCATGCACGTGAATAACGAAATTGGTGTGATTCAAGATATCTCATCAATTGGTGAAATGTGTCGTGAACGCAAAATCATTTTCCACGTCGATGCCGCACAATCAGCGGGTAAAATTCCACTAGACGTACAAGAGATGAAAGTGGATCTGATTTCACTATCAGCTCATAAAGTGTATGGACCTAAAGGCATTGGTGCGCTTTATGTTAGCCGTAAACCACGTATTCGCCTAGAAGCGCAAATGCATGGTGGTGGTCATGAGCGTGGTTTCCGTTCAGGTACTTTAGCGACGCACCAAATTGTGGGCATGGGTGAGGCTTTTGCCATTGCTAAACAAGATATGCAGTTCGATTTTGATCATGCTAAAGCGTTACGTGAGCGTTTACTCAACGGCGTGAAAGATCTTGAAGCCGTAACCGTTAACGGTGATTTGGACCAACGTGTTCCGCACAACCTTAACGTTAGCTTTGCCTTCGTAGAAGGTGAGTCGCTGCTTATGTCTCTTAAAGATCTTGCAGTGTCTTCAGGTTCAGCTTGTACATCAGCAAGTTTGGAACCGTCATATGTTCTACGTGCACTTGGTCTAAATGATGAATTAGCACATAGCTCAGTAAGATTTTCATTCGGCCGTTTTACTACGGAAGAAGAAGTGGACTACGCAATTGAACAAATTCGTGTAGCCGTAAACAAATTACGCGACATGTCTCCTCTATGGGATATGTATAAAGAAGGGATTGATCTGGACACTGTTGAGTGGGCGCATCACTAATCCCTAGTCAGTAGAGGAAGAGAGGAAACTATCATGGCTTATAGCGAAAAAGTAATTGATCACTACGAAAATCCACGCAACGTTGGTGCTTTTGATAAAGAAGACCCAAGTGTAGGTAGCGGCATGGTTGGTGCTCCAGCATGTGGCGATGTAATGAAACTACAAATCAAGGTAACACCAGAAGGTATTATCGAAGATGCGAAGTTTAAAACGTACGGTTGCGGTTCTGCGATTGCTTCTAGCTCACTGGTTACTGAGTGGGTTAAAGGTAAAAGCATTGACGAAGCGGCAGCAATCAAAAATGCAGAAATTGCAGAAGAGCTAGAATTGCCTCCAGTGAAAGTACACTGTTCAATTCTTGCCGAAGATGCAATTAAAGCGGCTGTTGCTGATTACAAAAAGAAACACGATTAATAACCTCGATTAATAACAATGGGAGGTGAAAGCCTCCTAAATGAATTCCACAAAAAATAGAACAAGGTTGTAGTATGGCCATCACAATGACAGAAGCAGCAGCAAGCCGAGTTAGAGCATTTCTAGATAATCGAGGCAAAGGCATCGGTTTGAGACTAGGTGTAAAAACGACGGGCTGTTCCGGCATGGCTTATGTTTTAGAATTTGTGGATGACTTGAATGAAGAAGACAAAACGTTTGAACATTCAGGTGTCACCGTTATTATCGACCCGAAAAGCTTGGTTTACCTAGATGGCACTGAGCTTGATTATGTGAAAGAAGGGCTTAACGAAGGCTTTGAATTCAACAACCCGAACGCGAAAAGCGAGTGTGGTTGTGGTGAAAGCTTTAACGTATAAATAGCCATTCCATATTAGCTAGGCTCTTAGCTAGGGCCTAGAACTTAGGACCTGATTTTTACATGAATCATTTTGAATTATTTGGGCTACCAATTCAGTTTTCACTGGATGGTAGCCTTCTTTCTTCGCAGTTTAGAGAACTGCAACGTCGTTTTCACCCAGATAACTTTGCGACGGCATCTGAGCGTGATCGCCTGCTTTCAGTTCAAAAAGCGGCGCAAATTAACGATGCATATCAAATATTAAAAAATCCCATTTCTCGTGCAGAGTACATGCTTTTATTGCAAAGTATTGATATTCGAGCAGAGCAGCAGACGATGCAAGATCCTGAGTTTCTAATGGAACAGATGGAACTACGTGAAGAGCTAGAAGATATCGCTGCAAGTGCTGATGTTGAAGATGCTGTCTATGACTTTGATAGCAAAGTAAGCAAAATGTATAAGCAGCATTTAAAAGCCATAGAAGAAGAATTAGATCAAAACCTATGGATTCAAGCTGCGGATAGAGTAAGAAAGCTAAAGTTTGTTGCGAAATTAAAGCATGAAATAGAACTCGTCGAAGATCGTTTACTCGGTTAGTTTAGATAATAAGGACCAACCCATGGCACTACTCCAAATTGCAGAACCCGGCCAAAGCTCTGCACCTCATGAACATAAACTTGCCGTCGGTATCGACCTCGGTACGACTAACTCATTAGTGGCAAGTGTTCGTAGTGGAAACGCGACGACCCTATTGGATGAGCAACAGCGCAGTATTTTGCCATCGGTTGTTCATTACCCGGCAGCACAAAGCGATGCCGTGACGCACTCAGTCGGTCATGACGCACGTGCATTGGCGCAGACAGATCCAAAAAATACGATCATTTCAGTAAAACGTCTGATTGGTCGTTCATTAGCCGATATTCAATCTCGCTATCCTTCACTGCCTTACCAATTTGTTGCAAGTGATAACGGACTTCCAGTTTTAGAAACCGCGCAAGGGGCTAAAAACCCGATTCAAGTATCGGCGGATATTTTAAAAGCACTATCTCATCGCGCAGAGCAAACGCTCGGTGGTGAACTGTCTGGTGTGGTTATTACTGTCCCTGCTTATTTTGATGATGCCCAACGTGCGGGAACAAAAGATGCGGCAAACCTTGCTGGCTTACATGTTCTACGTCTACTAAACGAACCAACAGCAGCAGCCATTGCATACGGTCTCGATTCAGGTCAAGAAGGCGTTATTGCTGTTTACGATCTCGGTGGTGGTACTTTTGATATCTCGATACTTCGACTGTCTAAAGGTATCTTTGAAGTGTTGGCGACAGGCGGCGACTCAGCACTAGGCGGAGATGATTTTGACCACTTGATCGCTGAACATTTCCAAAGCCAAATTAATCTTGATGCTCCAATCACAGCGGAGCAGCAACGCCAGTTATTGGATGCTGCGACTGACGCTAAAATTGCCCTTTCAGATAGTGATATTGCCCAAGTCAGTATACTCGGCTGGAATGGCACATTAAGCCGTGACGAACTGAATGATATTTTACGACCACTTGTTAAAAAAACCTTATTGTCTTGCCGACGTGCGCTGAAAGATTCAGATGTAGATGCTGATGATGTACAGAACGTCGTGATGGTGGGCGGTTCAACAAGAACGCCATTAGTGCGTGACATGGTGGGTGACTTCTTTGGTAAAACACCTCTAACAAGCATTAACCCTGATGAAGTTGTCGCGATAGGCGCAGCGATTCAAGCGGATATTTTAGTAGGCAACAAACCTGATTCTGAAATGTTACTGCTAGACGTTATCCCACTGTCACTCGGTATTGAAACCATGGGTGGTTTGGTTGAAAAAATTATTCCACGTAATACCACTATCCCAGTAGCTAAAGCTCAAGAATTTACCACCTTTAAAGATGGGCAAACGGCAATGACCGTACATACCGTCCAAGGTGAACGAGAAATGGTAGACGATTGTCGCTCACTGGCTCGTTTTGCGCTTAAAGGTATTCCACCAATGGCGGCAGGTGCAGCGCATATCCGCGTGACATACCAAGTAGACGCTGATGGCCTACTGTCTGTTACTGCTATGGAGAAAAGCACTGGCGTTCAAGCGGAGATACAAGTTAAACCTTCCTATGGTTTAAGTGAGAATGAAGTCGCAAGCATGCTGAAAGATTCGATGACATACGCTCAAGAAGATATGGATGCACGTACTCTGGCAGAGCAAAAAGTGGAAGCGGACCGAGTCATAGAAGGCTTGATTGTTGCGATGAATGCGGATGGCGATGAACTGCTCTCAGAGACAGAAAAGCAAGCTTTGCTAGCCTCCATCGAATCATTGATTGAATTGCGAAATGGCCACAGTGCCGAAGCGATTGAATTAGGAATAAAAGAGACAGATAAAGCAAGCCAAGACTTTGCTTCTCGTCGTATGGACAAATCGATTCGAGCTGCTTTATCAGGGCAGTCAGTCAACGATATTTAATCGTTAATTTGACCAATATTAATTAGTTATATGAAGACCGAGATTAAGAATGCCTAAAATAATTGTTTTACCTCATGAAGATCTTTGCCCTGAAGGCGCAGTATTTGAAGCTCAAAAGGGCGAAACTGTTCTTGATGTAGCACTAAAAAATGGTATCGGAATTGAGCATGCATGTGAAAAATCATGCGCTTGTACCACTTGCCACGTGATCATCCGTGAAGGGTTTGACTCGCTAGAAGAGAGTGAAGAGCTGGAAGATGACATGCTAGATAAAGCATGGGGACTGGAGCCTGAATCTCGCTTAGGTTGCCAAGCCGTAGTAACCGATGAAGACCTTGTCGTTGAGATCCCTAAATACACATTGAACCACGCATCTGAAGATCATTAAGACGCGCTTCAACGTTAACGATAATTAAAGGAGTTGATTATGAGCTTAAGATGGACTGATTCGCGAGATATTGCGATTGAGCTTTGCGACTTATATCCAGACACCGATCCTAAAACCGTTCGCTTCACTGATTTACATCGATGGATCACGGAATTAGACGGATTTGAGGATGAACCCAATAACTCTAATGAGAAAATATTAGAAGCGGTAATTCTATGTTGGATGGATGAAGCGGATTAATTGAATGATTCGTGTTTTGAAAACGTAGCGCAGTTAACATTTCTTACTAAAAATAGCGGACCTTATGGTCCGTTTTTTTATCATAGCGACCTTTTATCTCTACAAAATGCTAACATCTAGCCAATATCACAAAGTAATCACACATGGCGTAGAAACGCTATCTCGGACAAGGAGAAACCATGTCTACACAGATGTCTGTATTTTTAAGTAAAGAAACTGCCCAGCCTCAGTGGGGAGAGAACGCAATTTTGTCATTTTCTGAAAATGGCGCAACGATTCACTTAAATGAGTCGCATGATTTTGGCGCCGTTCAACGCGCTGCACGTAAGTTAGACGGACAGGGCATTCAGTCTATTGCACTACAAGGCGAGGGCTGGAGCTTAGAAAGTGTCTGGGCCTTCCATCAAGGCTACCGTGGACCAAAGAAAAAAAACTATCTTGAGTGGGATTCACTTGCCGAGGGTGAACAAGCGGAGCTCGAAGCTCGAATCAAAGCGACCGATTGGACTCGCGATATCATCAATAAAAGCGCAGAAGAAGTGGCTCCCCGTCAACTTGCCACAATGGCCGCTGAGTTTATCAAGTCAGTCGCTCCAGAAGGCACAATTACCGCTAAAATCGTGAAAGACAAAGATCTTCTTACAGAAGGCTGGGAAGGCATTTATGCCGTTGGTCGCGGCTCTTCACGCACCTCAGCTATGCTGCAATTAGATTACAACCCAACAGGCGATGAAAATGCCCCTGTTTTCGCTTGTCTTGTGGGTAAAGGTATCACTTTTGATTCAGGCGGTTACAGCTTGAAACCATCTGGATTCATGACCGCAATGAAATCTGATATGGGCGGTGCTGGCACGATCACGGGTGGTTTTGCCCTTGCGATTAGCCGTGGCCTCAATAAGCGTGTGAAGCTTATCTTATGCTGCGCAGAGAATATGATTTCAGGCCGAGCATTGAAACTTGGTGATGTGATCACTTATAAAAATGGCAAAACCGTTGAAGTAATGAATACCGATGCGGAAGGTCGCTTAGTGCTAGCGGATGGTTTGCTGTACGCCAGTGCGCAAAGCCCTGCGTTAATCATTGACTGCGCAACACTCACCGGTGCCGCGAAAAACGCGCTGGGTAATGACTACCATGCACTACTGAGCTTTGATGATGAACTATCACACCAAGCGCTAACCAGTGCAGCTCAAGAGAAAGAAGGGCTATGGCCTCTACCTCTTGCCGATTTTCACCGTAGCATGTTGCCATCCAACTTTGCTGATCTCTCCAATATCAGCAGTGGCGATTACAGCCCTGGAGCAAGTACAGCCGCGGCATTCTTGTCTTACTTTGTGGATGATTACAAAAAAGGTTGGTTGCACTTTGACTGTGCTGGCACTTACCGTAAATCAGCGAATGATAAATGGGCGGCAGGCGCAACTGGTATGGGCGTTCGCACCTTAGCGAACATACTTATCGAACAAGCAAAATAATATTCAGGGACTCTCTGTTCGAGTCCCCATAACAACAAATGGAAGTAGAAGGGATACCTTATGGCTCTAGAAAAAACGTTTTCTATCGTTAAGCCCGATGCAGTAGAACGTAACTTAATTGGTGAAATTTATCACCGAATTGAAAAGTCAGGTCTAAGAATCATTGCCGCTAAAATGGTGCATTTGACAGAAGAGCAAGCGAGTGGCTTTTATGCTGAACATGAAGGCAAAGAGTTCTTCCCAGCATTAAAAGAGTTCATGACCTCTGGACCTATCATGGTTCAAGTACTTGAAGGTGAAAATGCGATTGCTCGTTACCGTGAGCTGATGGGTAAAACAAACCCAGAAGAAGCAGCGTGCGGAACGATTCGTGCCGATTACGCACTCAGCATGCGTTACAACTCAGTTCATGGTTCAGATAGCCCTGTATCGGCTGCTCGTGAAATCGAGTTCTTTTTCCCTGAATCTGAAATTTGCCCTCGCTAGAGTATTCAGTGGGTAATGAGTCATTAATATACCCAGTGACAGATTTATGACTAATAAAAAGGAAGCTTCGGTTTCCTTTTTTTGTCTCCGCTATTAAATATTGGGTATGATTAAAAAATAACCAACATAAAATTAATGCCTTAACAAAGTCATGGATTTACAACTCTTGTTGTCCCCGAATAAAGGCTGTACAATTCGCGCCCTTAAATATCGTTCCATCATTGAGAGGCAACATGTCCACTGAAAAAGTAAATCTACTCGATTTTGATCGCAAAGGTCTGCGTAAATTTTTTGCTGAAGAGCTTGGCGAGAAAGCGTTCCGTGCCGATCAATTAATGAAGTGGATGTATCACTTTGGTGTCGATGATTTCGATGCAATGAACAATATTAATAAAAAGTTACGTGAAAAATTGAAGCATCGTACAGAAATCAAAGCACCTACTGTTGCAGATGCTCAATATTCTGAAGACGGCACCATCAAATGGGCAATGCGCGTTGGCGATCAAGATGTAGAAACGGTTTATATCCCAGACGGCGATCGAGCGACGTTATGCGTTTCTTCTCAAGTGGGTTGTGCGCTTGAATGTAAATTCTGCTCAACTGGTCAGCAAGGTTTTAACCGTAACTTAAAAGTATCGGAAATTGTCGGTCAAATCTGGCGTGCCGCTCGTGAAATCGGTTTAGAAAAAGAGACAGGTCGTCGTCCAATTACCAATGTCGTTATGATGGGTATGGGTGAGCCTCTTCTTAACATGAAAAACTTGATTCCATCGTTAGAAATCATGCTCGACGATCTTGGTTTCGCGTTATCAAAACGTCGTGTAACCGTATCAACGTCAGGTGTCGTTTCTGGTCTTGATCAAATGACTGATAACATCGATGTAGCCCTCGCTATTTCTTTGCATGCGCCAAATGATAAATTGCGTAGCGAAATCATGCCGATTAATGATCGTTGGGATATTGAAGCTTTCCTTGCGTCGGTACGCCGTTATATTGCCTCTTCAAATGCAAACCGTGGGCGTGTAACGGTTGAGTATGTACTGCTTGACCACGTCAACGACGACATGGATCACGCGCATGAATTGGCAGAACTATTGAAAGATACGCCTGCGAAAATCAACTTAATTCCGTTTAACCCTTACCCAGGCTCTCCATACAAGAAGCCAAGTAACTCTCGTATTGACCGTTTCATGAAAACGTTGATGCAATACGACTATACCGTTACGGTAAGAAAAACACGTGGTGACGATATCGATGCTGCATGTGGTCAGCTAGTGGGTGATGTGATCGATAGAACTAAGCGCACAAAGCAGAGACAAGCGGGTGAAACGATTCCTGTGAAAGCTGTGTAGAGCAGTAAGCCGCTACAATCTGAAAAGCCAAAAGATGCACTCTTTTGGCTTTTTTGTATTTTAGGTCGCGGTTTTGGGGGATCATCGAGCTTTTTGTTAATTAAACACGCTGTTTATTCGGACATTTCCGTTAATTTTTGGACAAAAGTTTGAGTTCGCTGTAAATTCTAATGCAGAGTTTTTACCTTGTTATGAGATTCGCTTATCATGACTTTTTTACTTGGAAGTAAAAAATAAGTTTGGTAGGGATTATCGGCAGCATGTAGAGAGTTTTAGAATCGTTAGTTTTCCGCTTAATAGACCACTATTTATCGATTTCACTTACTAACAATAAAACTTTTTTCAGCTGTAATACACGAGATCATTCATTTACATATCGTGAGCGTCAATACGCATATACCAATAAATAGAATTAAAAAGGTAGGCGTAGTGTTTAGTTCAGCTGACGATATCAGATTAAGAAGTACATTACAGATGACGACGGAACAAGAAAGCTGTACAGATCAAGCACCAGTACAAATAGAAGCTGGAACGCTACTGAAACAAAAACGTGAGTTGCTTGGGTTAAGCCAAAAGCAGATAGCCGATCGTTTAAGATTACGTATTTCGACCATCCAAAAAATAGAAAATAATGAATTTGAATCTGTTCAAGTGGCGACGTTTACCCGTGGCTACCTAAGATCATACGCTAAAGCTGTTTCTCTTGATGAAAAAGAGGTGCTTTCCGCTCTTGATCATACTGGCGATGCTCAACATAAAGAGCAAGAGATGCAAAGTTTCTCGCGCAAAACCAAAGTAGAGAAGCATAACAACAGAATTATGAAGCTGACTTGGGGCATTTTCGCCATTATTGCGGGTATTTCCTCGCTATGGTGGTGGCAAAACCAGCAACAAGATACGCTGACCATATCATTGAATGAAACGACTGAGGCCAAGGCTGAAGTTAAAGATTTAGCTGAACCAGCTGCCGTTGATACGATCAGCACTGAATCAGAAGAGTTAGTCGCGCCCGCTGTTGAGGATACGCTATCTCAAGATGCAAATGATTTGACGTCTGAAGTACCTGTGGCAAACAGTGTTGAAGTTGACTCAGGTTCAGCAGATTTATCTTCTAATATCGCCGCGTCTGAGCAGATTCAAGAACCGGTAGTTCAAGATAAGATGGTACAGCCAACTGCGACGGCTACGATCAGCACACCAACCACCGAATCGAACACTTCCGCTGACTCAAATGAGAAAGCGATCAGTATGACTTTTACATCGGACTGTTGGATCTTATTGAAAGATTCTAATGGAAAAACACTTTCTACGGGTGTTAAAAAAGCAGGACAGACTATTCAATTGTCCGCGATTGGACCTGTAAAAGTGATTCTAGGTGCGCCAGAAGGCGTATCAATGACATTTGCGAGTGAACCTGTCGACCTTTCTGGGTATACTTCAGGGAAAGTAGCAAGATTCACCTTACCTTAGAAGCCAATATGCAATACGAATCCCCAATTATTCGCCGTCCATCATCACGTATTTACGTTGGTGATGTGCCGATCGGTGATGGTGCGCCAATTGCGGTGCAATCCATGACCAACACAAGAACAACTGATGTTGAAGCAACGGTTGCTCAGATTAAAGCACTGCAAAATGTTGGTGCCGATATTGTTCGGGTTTCTGTCCCAACAATGGATGCGGCAGAAGCATTTAAGTTAATCAAGCAACAAGTATCGATTCCTCTGGTTGCGGATATCCACTTTGATTACCGTATTGCCTTAAAAGTGGCGGAGTACGGTGTGGATTGTTTGCGCATCAACCCTGGTAATATTGGGAGCGAAGAGCGTATTCGTAGTGTTGTTGACTGCGCTCGTGATAAAAACATTCCGATTCGTATCGGGGTTAACGGTGGCTCACTAGAAAAAGAAATTCAAGTGAAATACGGGGAACCAACGCCAGCTGCTTTAGTCGAATCAGCTATGCGTCATGTTGATATCTTAGATCGTCTGAACTTCGATCAATTTAAGGTCAGTGTGAAAGCATCAGATGTCTTTTTAGCGGTTGAGTCCTATCGCTTGCTAGCAAAAGAGATTATTCAACCGCTCCATCTTGGTATTACCGAAGCGGGTGGTGCTCGTGCTGGCGCGGTTAAATCTTCTGTTGGCCTTGGTATGCTGTTAGCGGAAGGGATTGGCGATACGCTACGTATCTCTTTAGCGGCGGATCCTGTCGAAGAGATTAAAGTAGGTTTTGATATATTAAAATCCCTACGAATTCGTTCTCGCGGTATTAATTTTATCGCTTGTCCTAGCTGTGCTCGTCAAGAGTTTGATGTGATCAACACAGTGAATGCATTAGAAGAGCGTTTAGAAGATATTATTACCCCTATGGATGTCTCTATCATTGGCTGCGTCGTCAATGGCCCAGGTGAAGCGGAAGTTTCTCACATGGGAATCGCTGGTGGTAATAAGAAGAGTGCGTTCTATGAAGATGGTCAACGCCAAAAAGTCCGTTTCGATAATGATGATCTTGTAAATCAGCTAGAAACCAGAATTCGTGCTAAAGCGTCAATGCTTGATGAAAATAATCGCATTGATGTGAAAAGCGTAGAAGAATAATTACTCTCAACGAGATATTACGGTAAGTATTGTGGCAAAAACTATTCAAGCAATTCGAGGCATGAACGATTGTCTCCCAACTCAGTCTCCACTTTGGCAAAAAGTTGAAGGCGCAGTTAAAAATGTTATCAGCGCATATGGATACAACGAAGTTCGTATGCCAATCGTTGAGATGACGCATCTATTTAGCCGTGCAATTGGTGAAGTCACCGATGTGGTTGAAAAAGAGATGTACACATTTGAAGACCGTAATGGCGATAGCTTAACTTTACGTCCAGAAGGTACTGCGGGCTGTGTTCGCTCTGGTATCGAAAATGGCCTGCTGTATAACCAAGAGCAACGCCTTTGGTATATGGGGCCAATGTTCCGTCATGAGCGTCCACAAAAAGGTCGCTACCGTCAGTTCCACCAGTGTGGTGTAGAAGTGTTTGGTCTAAACGGCCCTGATGTTGATGCTGAGCTTATCATGATGACGGCTCGCTTATGGCGCGAACTTGGTATCGAGAAACATGTACGTTTAGAGCTTAACTCGATTGGTTCACAAGAAGATCGCGCGAACTACCGTACTGCTTTGATTGCATTCTTAGAGCAGCATATGGATGTACTCGACGAAGATTGCAAACGTCGTATGCACACTAATCCATTGCGTGTTTTAGATACTAAAAACCCAGCTGTTCAAGCGATTTTAGGGGATGCTCCAAAACTAGCAGAATATTTAGGCGAAGAGTCAAAACAACATTTTGCAGGTTTGTGTGAACTTCTTGACGCTGCGGGTATCGAATACCAAGTTAATCAGCGTTTAGTTCGTGGTTTAGATTACTACAACCGCACGGTGTTTGAGTGGATCACTGAAAGCTTAGGTGCTCAAGGCACTGTTTGTGGTGGTGGACGTTATGATGGCCTAGTTGAACAGCTTGGTGGTAAAGCAACACCTGCAGTTGGTTTTGCTATGGGCTTAGAGCGTCTCGTTCTGATGATGGAAACCCTAGAGCTGACGGATGTTCGCCGTAGTGTCGATGCTTATATCGTGACGTCTGGTGAAGGCACCATGATGGCAGGAATGAAGCTCGCAGAGCAACTACGAGAATCCATTCCAGGTGTTCGAGTAATGAATCACTTTGGCGGTGGTAACTTTAAGAAGCAGTTTAAACGTGCAGATAAAGTCGGTGCCGTTGTGGTTATGATGCTTGGCGAGAGTGAAGTTTCAGACAATACAGTCGTCGTTAAAGATTTGGTTCGTGGAGAGCAAGAAATTGTCGCACAAACTGAAGCGGCAACGAAGCTAAGCAGCTTACTATAGAAAATATTTATTGAGGGGTGAGAATAAGCTCGTCCTTCAATGGTTAGAATTAGTCTGAAGTGATCAAATTGAATCCACTTTAGAAACAGAATAAAAGAGGACAGGAAGTGGAACTCTACGATAGCGAAGAACAACAAGTTGAAGCGATTAAAGATTGGTGGAAAGAGAACGGTAAAGCGGTAATTTTTGGTGCAGTTCTTGGCTTAGGTGGTCTTTTTGGCTGGCGCTACTACCAAGATGCAGCTCTTGAGGCTCGCGATCTTGCTTCTGAAAGCTACATCAAAACCATCACCACACTGACTGAGCAAGGTGCAGACGCGCAAGCTCAAGTACAAGGTTTTATTGATGAAAACCAAGATATCGAATATTCGGTATTAGCGGCACTTCAACTCGCAAAAGTTCAAGTGGATGCAGGCGAGTATGACAACGCGCTTAAGCAACTAGAGTGGGCGAAAGCGTCAACCAAAGATGCCGCTTTAGCACCACTAGTTAGTTACCGCGTTGCTCGTATTCAAGCTGAGCAAGGTAACCTAGATGCAGCGATGGCTGAACTCAATACTATCACTGATGATAGCTGGACAGGTCGTGTTGCGGAACTTCGTGGTGATCTAGCACTTCGTCAAGGTGATAAAGACGCAGCTTACCGTGCTTACTCTGAGGCTCAACAAGCCGCTGATGCAAGCCAAGGCCTCAAATTTAAGCTTGATGATCTTGCTAAATAAGGGCAATCATTGATGAAAAAGATGTTCAACAAAGCTCTCCTCTGCGCTGTCGTCATTGGTACAATGGCAGGTTGCGCAAGTGAAGAAGATACGGTCATCATGGCTCCTGTGCCAGTGGTATCGAGCGAGTTTACGCCTAGCATCGACTGGTCTGCATCGATTGGTGATGGTGTCGGGCACTATTTCTCGAAGTTAACGCCAGAATTAGCTTACAACAAAATCTTTGTCGCAAGTCGCGATGGTGTTGTCAAAGCATTAGATCCTGAAACAGGCAAAGCGATTTGGGAATCGGATCTTGAACAAGATGTGATTGCTCGTTTATCCGGTGGTTTAGTTGCCGCTTACGGTCAAGTTTACATCGGTAGTGAGAATGGTGAAGTCATTGCTTTGAACCAAGAAACGGGTGAAGAAGCGTGGCGTGCTGAAGTGAATGGGGAAGTATTAGCGGCACCTGTAGCTGAAAATAACTTAATCATTGTTCATACCAGTCGCGGAATGTTAATTGCGCTAGATAAAGAGAATGGTGAGCAGAAGTGGACGATCAGCACCGACGTACCTAACTTAACATTGCGTGGTGATAGCTCTCCCGTTGCGGTTTCAGGCGGCGTGTTCTGGGGAACGGCAAACGGACGTTTAGCCGCAGCCATTGTTGAACGTGGTCAACTAATTTGGCAACAACCCGTTGGAACACCAAAAGGCGCGACTGAAATTGATCGGTTGGTTGATGTCGATGCTTCTCCGATTGTGTTAGGTGGAAAGCTGTATACCGTTGGTATTAATGGTCAGTTAATGTCGATTGATCTTCGTTCTGGAAAGCCAGTTTGGAAGCGTAACTACTCTTCTGCTATCGATATGGGAAGTGACGGGCGAAGCTTGTTTGTTGTGACTGATAAAGATCATATCGCAGCGGTAGATGCTCGAAGTGGTACAGAGCTTTGGAGCAATGATCAGTTAGAAAATAGACTGCTAACGGCACCTAGCCTTATTAATGGCTATGTCGTTGTGGGTGACAGCGAAGGCTATCTACACTGGATCGATCGTAACTCTGGTGAGTTTGTCGCACAGCAATTTGTCGATAACAGTGGTTTTGCCATTGGTCCTATAGAACTGGAAAATGGTTATTTAATCGTCACACGTGATGGTGATGTAAAGAAACTGCAGATCAAATAAGATAACGTGATATAATTCACATTCGGCTCCTAGTTGGTAACAGCTAGGAGCTGTTTTATTACTGAAATATGGATATCAGTAAAATAAAATATTGTGTGGTTATAGGTAAATACACCAAGAATGGTATTAGAATTTACCTATAACTACATCAGACTAGAAAATTTTAGAGGTTGTTATGGTTCCTGTTGTTGCTCTTGTTGGGCGTCCTAATGTAGGTAAATCTACGTTATTTAACCGTTTGACGCGTACTCGTGATGCGTTGGTTGCGGATTTCCCTGGTTTAACACGAGACCGTAAGTATGGCCATGCTCATTTGGGTGAACATGATTTCATCGTAATCGATACTGGCGGTATTGATGGAACGGAAGATGGTGTTGAAACTAAAATGGCTGAGCAGTCGCTAGCGGCGATTGATGAAGCTGATGTTGTGCTATTTATGGTAGATGGCCGTGCGGGTCTGACACCTTCTGATGAAGCCATTGCAACGCATTTACGTAAAATTGAAAAGCCATTCATGCTTGTCGTGAATAAAGTGGATGGTATTGATGCGGATGCTGCTTGTGTTGAGTTCTGGAAACTTGGCGTATCAGATATGTATCAAATTGCCGCGGCTCATGGCCGTGGTGTGACGGCGATGATTGATCTTGCGCTGACACCATTTGCTGAAAAACTTCAGAATGAAAGTGGCGAAATTGTTGATCTGACGGATATTGAAGATGCTGAAGAAGAGCAACTTGAATACACTGAAGCTGAGGCTGAAGAAGAGTACAAACGTCTACAAGAGCAACCAATTAAACTCGCAATCATTGGTCGCCCAAACGTAGGTAAATCAACACTGACTAACCGTATTCTGGGTGAAGAACGCGTTGTAGTATACGATATGCCAGGTACGACACGTGACTCTATCTATATCCCAATGCAACGTGATGAGCGTGAATACGTATTGATCGATACGGCGGGTGTTCGTCGTCGTAAGAATATCAATGAAACAGTAGAAAAATTCTCAGTAGTGAAAACACTGAAAGCCGTTGAAGATGCAAACGTTGTGTTGCTGATCATTGATGCTCGTGAAAATATTTCAGATCAAGATCTCAGCTTACTGGGCTTTGCTCTGAACTCTGGTCGTTCTATTGTTCTTGCCATTAATAAATGGGACGGTTTGGATACCGATACAAAAGAGAGCGTGAAGAAAGAGCTCGATCGCCGTTTAGGCTTTGTTGATTTTGCTCGTATTCACTTTATCTCAGCTTTACACGGTACTGGTGTTGGTCACTTGTTCGAATCTGTGCAAGAAGCTTACAAATCAGCGACGACACGTGTTGGTACTTCAGTTCTAACTCGTATCATGAAAATGGCAACGGATGATCACCAACCACCATTGGTTCGCGGACGTCGTGTTAAACTGAAATACGCGCATGCGGGTGGTTACAACCCTCCAATCGTTGTTGTTCACGGAAACCAAGTTAAGTCGCTTCCTGATTCGTACAAACGTTACTTAATGAACTACTACCGTCGTTCTTTGGAAATCATGGGTACACCAATTCGTATTCAGTTCCAAAACAGTGACAACCCGTTTGAAGGTAAAACAAATAAAATGACATTGTCTCAAGAACGCCAACGTAAACGCGTGATGGGAATGATGAAAGGCCGTAAGAAGTAGTTAACGGTCAAATGCGAAATGAATAAAAAAAGCGCCTTCGTTATGTAGATAACGGGCGCTTTTTGTCTATCTGAAGGCGATAATTCTCCTTCGGTAGCGACGAACACTAATTTAAGAAGGTTATGTCATGCAAATAAGACCAACAAAAACCCTGTTTTGCCACGATACTTGGCAGTTAAAGTCTGAAATTCAATTAGTAAACAGACAAGATGGGCAGACTTATATTGTTGTGAGAGAGACGCCATTTCACCCTGTCAGTCATATCTGGCCAGATCATCCCGCAGATAGAGGAACGATCACTTTTGGCGAACATGAATATTGCGTGTCAGATTGTCAGGTTGGGGCTATTGAATATGAAAGTGGGTCATTGTATGTGGGGAAAGCGATCCCTGTAAAACGCGACACCGACGGTTGGAGCTTTGTTGTTGTTCACTGTTTGTCCGGCTCTGAAGTTGATTTAAATATAGGAAATGTCGTTTGCCTTAATGTTGATAAAGAATACCAGCAGAGCTTAAGCCGTGGACATAGTGCAGGTCATATTGCGTTTTTAGCACTGAATAAGGTACTTGCGCAGAGCTATTGGCGAAAAGATGCTGATCGAAAAGATCCTTTAGGACATTTTGATTTTAATAGCTACGCACAAGAAACCAGTTTTGTGACACCTGATCGATGCGATGATGTGTATCGACTTGGAAAAACATTAAGAAAGCGCGGGCTTAATACGGCAGACGTTTTCGCTGAATTAGCGGATATTGAGGTAAAAGTTAATCAACAAATTGGTGAATGGCTATCAACAGAGAGTATGGTCAGTATGAGACTAGATGGTGAAAGCTTAACGGACTCTAGATATTGGCAATGGCAACTCCCAGGGCATGATTTAGCGGTTATACCTTGCGGTGGAAGTCATATTTCATCGACGTCCGAGTTGGGTTCAATCTGTGTTTCTCTTATCCAGAAAGATGCACAAAATATTGAAATGCACACCCATGTAAAAACGATATAAGCCATACTCCGACCTTTTTAATATGCTGAAAATACTTTAACTAACATTATTATTTAGAGTTTTTGTCTGCTCAAAATTGAAATGCAGCATATGTAACTTATGCTTTCGGTGTGTGGTGATATAAATATTCTTTTAGGGGTAGATCGCTGATCAATCTAGATAAAGCAAAAGATCATATAACGATCTTTCACTCTGTATCGCTGTACGATACTTATGCTATCATCGCGTCGCAATAGAGCATGATGAGTTCATCGAAATAATAAATAGTAGAAAGCAGTTTAAGTATGGAATACCTTTTTTTATTAGACGCGCACCGTTCGGTGAACGTATTACTGCATAAATTAGCCCTTGGTATGGAACGAACGGTACTGAATCGAGAAATCATACAGTTGACTGAACATCTGTTTGGAAAACGTAAAGCGTCGATATTAATGCTCAATTCAGAATCTGGAACCTTGCATCTTGAATATGCTCCCAATTTGCCTAGCTTTTATAGTCAAGCCATTGAAGGTGTCGCTATCGGTGAGAATGTTGGTTCGTGTGGTGCTGCTGCTTTCTTAAAAAAACCGATTATTGTCGATGATATTAATACACATCCCAACTGGTCCCCATTCACCGAGTTGACTCAACAGGCAAATCTGCATGCATGTTGGTCAGTTCCTATCATGACCTCTAAAGGCTCAGTATTAGGAACATTTGCTATTTATAGCGAGTATCCATCCATACCGAATGAATTTGAGTTAGAGATTTTAGATTTATTAGCCTCGTTGTACTCTGTTGCCTTAGAGAAGTATGAACTGGAAGTACAGCTAAAATTTCATGCGGACAGAGATTCGCTGACTCATTGTTATAATCGCCGAGCTTTATTGAAGAAAGCGTCACTGCTTCTTAAAGAGCGCTGTTTTGGTCAGAAGATAATGGCCTGTTTGTTCATTGATATAGATAAATTTAAGTATATTAATGACACTTTTGGTCACCAATTAGGCGATGAAATCTTAATAAAAGTGGCTGATACATTAACGGATTCAATGGTGCACTGTGCCAAAATTGGGCGTTATGGTGGTGATGAGTTTGTCGCATTTAGCTGTTTTACTTCAGAGCAAGAGGCTCAACAATTTCTTCTTTATCTGAATGGACAGTTAGAAACTGTATTAAACGTGAATAATCATCAATTTTCAGTGAGTGTTGGCATGGCATGTAGTAAGCAAAATGAAGAGGTTGATCTGCCTTTTCTCATTGCTCAAGCCGACAAAAATATGTACAAAATTAAACAGAATAAAGTGAAGTGGTGATCTTATGAGTGGAAATATTTGCCCGAAGTGCGAACAAGAATTAGATTGGGATGGCCGTTACGTATGTAAACCTTGCAATCAACACTGGACAAAATCTGCGTTTTGCCCTGAGTGTGATGCGGAGTTAGAAAAGCTTCAAGCTTGTGGTGCTGCAAGTTACTTCTGTAATGCAGCATGTAACGAATTAAAATCTAAATCACGAGTGAAGTTCGTATTTACAGCTGTTGAGTAGTGTATTTGTCACTGTTGAAAAAAGCCTAAATATCTTCTCTTGTTTTCAGAGATATTTAGGCTTTTTCATTTGAGTTGGAAATGATTCGCTTTCTAGCTTGAAGCCGGAGTGATGGAGACGACATTTGAGTGGATAATACCATCTTCTACTTGTGTGGTAAGTGCTTCTCCCACCGATACATCTTTCACCGATGCGATGACACGGTTCTCGTTATCTGTAGAGTGCGTAATTGAATACCCACGTTTGAGCGTCGCTAACGGACTTACGGTTTCAAGCTTCTCTGCTGCCATCGCAAGTTGGTGTCTTGTCGTCAATAGCTTTCGATCCATCGCGTCTAATAAGCTCTGCTCAGCCTTCTGCATTTTTAGTTTTTGCTCGGCCAATCGCCTAATTGGAGAGTTAAGCTGTAAACGATGCTGTTTTCGTTCAACACCTTGTTGATGCCCAGAAATAAATCTTTGAATAGAAAGGTTTAATCTGTTTTCCAGATCATCTAGTTGCTGGCTCTGACGTTCTAACTGATAGCTAGGGTGGTACTTTTCTAATGTGTGCGATAAATGCTGAACATGATGGCGCTGCTCTGATAAATAGAGCTGTATCGCGGAAGTAAGCTTTTGTCTTCGACTGTCAATCGACTGAGTTTTGTTACCTTGATCTCTACTGACTAACTCTGCGGCAGCGGAAGGAGTAGGCGCACGCATATCAGCAACAAAATCAGCAATGGTAACGTCGACTTCATGCCCAACGGCACTAATGATTGGGATTCTGCTCGCCGCAATGGTGCGGGCGACGATCTCGTTATTAAAGCACCATAGATCTTCTAGAGAGCCACCGCCACGGCCAACGATCAATACATCACATTCATCACGTTCATTTGCTCGTCCAATCGCCTGAGCTATTTGAATGGAGGCACTATCGCCTTGCACCATGGTTGGGTAAACAATGACTGGTAAGCTAGGATCTCGGCGTTTGAGCACATCTAGGATGTCAAACAGAGCTGCCCCTGTTTTAGAGGTGATAACACCAACGCATTTAGGGTGATCTGGAAGAGGCTGTTTATTACTTTGAGCAAATAACCCTTCAGCCGCAAGGTTCATCTTTAGTTGTTCGAACTCTTGTTGTAACCGACCATCACCTTCTGGTTGCATACTGTCGATGATTAACTGGTAATCCCCCCTTGGTTCGTACAGGGATAAGCGAGCTTTAACCAGAACTTGATTGCCATTGGCTGGTTTGAAGGTGACACGGCGGTTATTGCCACGGAACATGGCGCATTTTACTTGAGCGCGAGAGTCTTTAAGAGTGAGGTACCAGTGGCCAGATACAGGCGCAGAAAAATTGGAAATTTCGCCAAAAAGCCAAACAATCCCCATCTCATTTTCGAGTAATAGGCGAACTTCTGCGTTGAGGCGTGAAACGGTAAAAATATTGTTATTGCTCAGGGAAGACACGGCTAATCTCAGGGGACGTAAATATGGAAATTAGCCGCAAGATAATACATAGCAAGGGGGGGAATGCAAATTTAAAATAAAAAAATGTGTGGTCAAGCGATTGCGCTGTGCGTATAATCCGTCTGCAATATCAAATCCAAATCACTTTATTATGCGAAACGATAGAGTGGGATTTACTCCCTTTAACATCAACTATGTTGTGAGATATTGCAAATGCTACGAATTGCCAAAGAAGCTTTAACGTTTGACGACGTTTTACTTGTCCCTGCACACTCCACTGTTCTTCCAAATACCGCTGATCTTCGCACTCAGCTAACGAAGAATATTTCACTAAATATTCCTATGATCTCAGCATCTATGGATACAGTGACAGAAGCGCGCCTTGCGATTGCACTCGCGCAAGAAGGTGGAATCGGTTTTATCCACAAAAACATGTCTATTGAACAGCAAGCTGAGCAAGTACGCTTGGTAAAAATCTTTGAAGCAGGTGTTGTCTCTGCTCCGGTTACTGTTCGTCCTGATGCGACTATCCTTGATGTAAAAGAGTTAACAGAAAAACATGGATTCGCTGGTTTCCCTGTCGTTTCTGAAAATAACGAACTTGTTGGTATTATTACTGGCCGTGATGTTCGTTTTGTGACTGACCTTTCTAAGAAAGTTGACGTAGTAATGACGCCTAAAGCTCGCCTTGCTTCTGTTAAAGAAGGTGCAACTCGTGAAGAAGTTCAAGAGAAAATGCACGAAGCGCGCGTTGAAAAAGTTCTTGTTGTTAATGATGACTTCCAACTAACTGGAA
The DNA here is from genome assembly GCF_050337905.1 of Vibrio clamense. Classification (NCBI taxonomy): domain Bacteria; kingdom Pseudomonadati; phylum Pseudomonadota; class Gammaproteobacteria; order Vibrionales; family Vibrionaceae; genus Vibrio; species Vibrio clamense. Next base: position 48,697 of record NZ_JAKJTJ010000026.1, read on the forward strand.
TGATCACTGCAAAAGATTTCCATAAAGCAGAACGTAAACCAAACGCTTGTAAAGATGAGCGCGGCAGCCTACGTGTAGGCGCAGCTGTTGGTGCTGGTGCGGGTAATGAAGAGCGTGTTGCTGCTCTTGTTGAAGCTGGCGTAGACGTTCTACTTATTGACTCTTCACATGGTCACTCTGAAGGTGTACTTAACCGTATCCGCGAAACTCGCGCCGCATACCCTGATCTACAAATCATCGGTGGTAACGTCGCAACTGGCGCTGGCGCTCGTGCTCTTATCGACGCAGGTGTAAGTGCAGTTAAAGTGGGTATCGGCCCAGGTTCAATCTGTACGACTCGTATCGTTACTGGTGTTGGTGTTCCTCAAGTAACAGCAATCGCAGACGCAGCTGAAGTGGCTAACGAATACGGTATTCCAGTCATCGCAGATGGCGGCATCCGCTTCTCTGGCGATATCTGTAAAGCTATCGTTGCTGGCGCATCTTGTGTGATGGTTGGTTCAATGTTCGCTGGTACTGAAGAAGCTCCGGGTGAAGTCATCCTTTATAACGGTCGTTCTTACAAGTCTTACCGTGGCATGGGTTCTCTTGGCGCTATGTCTCAAGGTTCTTCTGACCGTTACTTCCAATCTGATAACGCTGCAGACAAGCTTGTTCCAGAAGGTATTGAAGGTCGTATCGCATACAAAGGTCGTCTAAAAGAGATCGTCCACCAACAAATGGGCGGTCTACGCTCAAGCATGGGCCTAACCGGTTCTGCAACTGTTGAAGACATGCGTACTAAAGCTGAGTTTGTTCGTATCTCTGGTGCGGGTATGAAAGAGTCTCACGTACACGATGTTCAAATTACCAAGGAAGCGCCAAACTATCGTTTGGGTTAATAGCTAACCACATTATTTTGAAGCTTATGGGGATGATTAATCTTGTCCCCATCCAATAAATTAATTTTTGAGATTTCCCCCAAATGACAACTAACATCCATGATCAACGTATTCTTATTTTAGATTTCGGTTCTCAGTACACTCAACTTGTTGCTCGTCGCATCCGTGAAATTGGTGTTTACTGTGAGCTATGGAGCTGGGACGTAGAAGAAGCAGATATTCGCGAATTTAATCCAGATGGCATTATTCTTTCAGGCGGCCCTGAAAGTGTAACGGAAGAAAACTCGCCACGTGCTCCACAATATGTATTTGATTCAGGTGTTCCTGTCTTTGGCGTATGTTACGGCATGCAGACTATGGCTGAGCAACTTGGCGGTAAAGTATCAACGTCTACTGAGCGTGAGTTTGGTTACGCTGCAGTTCAAGTGACGGGTGAATCTGCGTTATTTAAAGATCTTGAAGCGACTCAAGATGTTTGGATGAGTCACGGTGATAAAGTGACAGAGATTCCTTCTGATTTCGTGAAAATTGCAGAAACAGAAACTTGTCCATACGCTGCAATGGCGAATGAAGAGAAAAAATACTACGGTGTTCAATTCCACCCAGAAGTAACGCACACCAAGAACGGCCTAAAAATGCTTGAGAACTTCGTTCTTAACGTTTGTGGTTGTGAAGGTCTGTGGACTTCAGCGTCAATCATTGAAGATGCCGTTGCACGTATTAAAGAGCAAGTCGGTGACGATGAAGTTATCCTTGGTCTTTCTGGTGGTGTTGACTCATCTGTTGTTGCAATGCTTGCCCACCGTGCTATCGGTGACAAACTAACATGTGTATTTGTAGATAACGGCCTTCTTCGTTTAAACGAAGGTGAGCAGGTTATGGAGATGTTTGGTGACCAATTCGGGCTAAATATCATCAAAGTGGATGCTGAAGACCGTTTCCTTGACGCTCTGGAAGGGGAAGCGGATCCTGAAGCTAAACGTAAGATCATCGGTCACGTATTCGTCGATATCTTCGATGAAGAGTCTAAGAAACTGAAGAATGCTAAATGGCTTGCTCAGGGTACCATCTACCCAGATGTAATCGAGTCTGCTGCATCTAAGACTGGCAAAGCACACGTAATCAAATCTCACCACAACGTTGGTGGCCTTCCTGATGATATGGAAATGGGCCTTGTTGAGCCTCTACGTGAGCTATTTAAAGATGAAGTACGTAAGATTGGTCTAGAGCTTGGTCTTCCATACAACATGCTTTACCGCCACCCATTCCCGGGTCCAGGTCTAGGTGTTCGTGTACTTGGCGAAGTTAAGAAAGAGTACTGTGATTTACTGCGTCGTGCTGATGCTATCTTCATTGAAGAGCTTCACGCTGCTGACCTTTACCACAAAGTATCTCAAGCATTCACGGTATTCCTACCTGTACGCTCAGTTGGCGTAATGGGCGATGGCCGTAAGTACGATTGGGTTGTATCTCTACGTGCTGTAGAAACGATCGACTTCATGACTGCTCACTGGGCACACCTACCATACGACTTCCTAGGTAAGGTATCTAACCGTATTATCAACGAAGTTAACGGCATTTCCCGTGTTGTTTACGATATTTCTGGTAAGCCACCAGCAACAATTGAGTGGGAATAATCCTCAATTGTAAGCGATAAGATTCAATCATATTAACCAGCTTTCGGGCTGGTTTTTTTATACTTTTTTTTTGAACCTACCTATCAATCCAACCTGACTCAGATGTTAGGCTTACGTAATTAATACTAACCGACTCGCAGTTCCTTAATGACGGCTAAATCAGAGCTACAGGTATAAGCTATTTGCTGTTTAGCTTAGTGGGATTTTATTACCTTAAGGGATTGGTAAATGAACAAATTTAACTATCTTGCCGTCATGGTTGGGGTCGCGGTTAGCCAGCCTGCACTTGCTTCTATGAATATACAGCCAGATCCACAAAATCCAACGGGCTACGTTGTTTCACGTGCTGAGTTACAAGCCATAGAGCAGCAGAAAACAGCAGACCCAATGTATGCTATCTGGTCGAAAGCGTTACAAACTCGCACCAATACGGTGGTTGAAGCGATCGAGCCCGGTTTGAACTCAAATCCTGAAAACGTAAAGCGCGTTGAGCATGTTTTCCCTCAACCTGAATGGGATTTTCTCACCCAGATGGCGGCGCCAGAATACACATACCAACGCTTTTTACGCGCTATCGGTAAGTTTCCCGCATTTTGTGGTGAGTATACCGATGGGCGAGACTCTGACGCCATTTGTAAAAAATCGATAGTGACGGCTTTTGCACACTTTGCGCAGGAGACCGGAGGGCATATTGCTAAAGAGAACACTTGGGACAATCCGCAAGGTTTAGAAGAGTGGCAACAAGCATTAGTGCATGTTCGTGAAATGGGTTGGTCGGAAGGGCAAGCAGGGTATACCACGGGTTGTGGGCAGAACGATTGGCAAAATGCTCGTTGGCCTTGCGCGGCAGGTCAGGGGTATTTTGGTCGTGGTGCTAAGCAACTCTCTTATCATTTTAACTACGGTGCATTTTCTGAAGTGATGTTTGATGGCGATGCAACCGTGCTATTGAATAATCCCGGTCTCGTTGCGGATTCGTGGTTGAATCTTGCTTCTGCCATTTGGTTTTTTTTAACGCCACAAGCACCAAAACCCGCGATGTTACACGTTATCGATAGAACGTGGTCACCTTCAGTCCGAGAAACAGAAGCGGGTATTGGTTACGGTTTTGGTACCACAATCAACGTGATCAATGGTGGTATTGAGTGTGGTGCTCAAAATCAAGATAAAGGGCAGCCTGTCAACCGCATTCGTTACTGGGAGGGCTTGTCGGATTATTATCAAATTCCAGTTGAAGCGGATGAAAAGAACACATGTTGGCAGCAAACCCCCTATGGAAGTTTGAACCTTGATGGTGCAAAAGATGTGCTTTATACCAACTGGGATGGTAACTGGAAGTATTATGCGGATCGCCCTGGAGGAGTCTCATTTGAATGTGAGTTAGTCGGCTTCCAAACGGCATATTCAGCATTAGTTGAAGGTGATTATGAAAAGTGTGTGGCTAATTTTTATGGCTCTCACGCGAATTGGCCTGAAATCCGAGTGGTGGATAAGCTTGACCCTGTAGAACCTACCGATCCAACGAACCCTGTTCCCGGTGTTGAGAGTTGGGATGCAAATAAAGTCTATACTGGTGGTGATCAGGTGAGCTTTCAAGAGAGCGTCTATGAAGCGAAGTGGTGGTCACAAGGCAATGTTCCTGCGAAAGGTGATCCGTGGAAGTTAGTTTCGGGCTCCCCAATACCAACAGAACCTACACCGACAGAACCAACCCCGGTAGATCCTGAGCCGACAGACCCTAACCCTACAGAACCTCCCGTTATTGACCCACCGGTCGTTGAGCCCCCTGTAGCGCCAGTGCCGGATACTTATATCGAGTGGAAACCTGGCGTTTCTCAAGTCAGTAACGGTGAGAAAGTGACTTATCTCGGAAAATGTTTCATAGCAAGAAATGGCCCAGGAGTATGGGAGTCACCATCGAGGAGTAATTGGTTCTGGGATGAAATTGTGTGCCAGTAAAGGTAATGAAGTACTTTGATGTGAGCCAAAGGACTTAATCCTGATTATCCGGTAATTATAGTGGTATAAGCCAAAACAGCAGGCGTTATCTTTAGGTTAGCGCCTGTTTACTTTGTGAACAAGTTAGTGTGTTATTTTGCAATCTTAGTTTTCGTTATCGTCTTTTCCTTTTTCCTCTTAGCTCCATTAAACTCCGCGCGTAATTTTTACTAATATTTTTGAAAGGTACTCCTTCATGTCAACAAAATTAGCAAACCCGGCTCCACTTGGCCTTATGGGTTTTGGTATGACGACAATCCTGCTTAACATCCATAATGCAGGTTTTTTCCCAATTGATTCAATGATCCTAGCAATGGGTATTTTCTACGGTGGTTTGAGTCAAGTGCTAGTTGGCATGATGTGCTTTAAACGTGGTGATACATTTGGTACTACAGCATTTACCTCATACGGTCTATTCTGGCTAACACTTGTTGGACTTATTGTTATGCCACACATGGGTCTTCCTGCTAGCCCTGCTGGTTTCATGGGTTGGTACTTACTGCTTTGGGGCGTATTTACAGGCTTCATGTTCATCGGTTCACTATGCTACCCGAAAGCAAAACAAGTGGTATTTGCTTCACTAACCGTACTTTTCTTCCTATTAGCGGCTCGTGATTTTACGGGTAGTGAACTGATCGGCACTATTGCTGGCTTTGAAGGTATCTTCTGTGGTGCATCTGCAGTTTACTTTGCAATGGCACAAGTACTGAACAACGAATTTGGCCGTACTGTTATGCCTGTTGGCGAACCGACAATCGGTCGTACTGTTGCTGCTCAAACTGCAACAGCATAAGTTATCGTCTAAATATCATTGTTAGAAGATAAAAGAAAAGGGTTAGCGATTAAGCTAACCCTTTTTCATATCCACTGCCTTTCTTAAATTTATCTAGCGTTATATTTTTTAGGTAACGTCTAGATTGTCATCTACCTTGTTAGGTCGATGGTTGTTCAACCGCTTGGGACTCTTTTTCTTTTGAGGTTGGAGCCTGGCCAGTTTTACGTTTGTACTTCTCTTCCCAGTAAGTTGCCCCTTCAATACCAAGTTTAACAGGGTTAAATGTATATTCAGTGACACCCGCTCGCTGTTGTTCTTCATAGTCATGCAGAGCTTTAACCGCAGGCTTAGACATGAAGAAGATAATGATAATACCGACGATGTTTAACCAAGCCATTAAGCCTACACCCACATCACCCATTGCCCATGCAAGGTTCGCTGTTTTTACTGTGCCATAGAAAACGGCTGTGATGAGAACCGCTTTTAGAACAAACATCATTCCAGGAATTTTGATGGTACGACGTAGGTAAGCGATGTTCGTCTCAGCAATGTAGTAGTAAGCAAGAATTGTAGTAAATGCGAAGAAGAATAGCGCAAATGCGATGAATGGCTTACCGATACCAGGCATTGTGCTTTCAATTGCCATCTGCGTAAATACAGGGCCATTAGCACCAATATTGGCCGCAAGGTTTTGAACTAAGAATACACCTTCTGCGCCACCATGAACGTTATAAGCACCAGTGATGATGATCATAAATGCGGTCGCAGAACATACTAGAAGCGTATCAATGTAGATGGAGAATGCTTGAACGAGACCTTGTTGAGCTGGGTGATCAACACTTGCAGCCGCTGCTGCGTGAGGACCAGTACCTTGACCCGCTTCGTTTGAGTAAACACCACGTTTAACACCCCAACCAATTGCAGCACCAAAGCCAGCCATTGGTGTGAATGCATCACCAACAATCATTGCAAAAACAGCAGGTACTTGACCAATGTTTAGAAGAATAATGACGAAAGCGACAATGATGTAAGCCAATGCCATGAATGGCACTACGATTTGAGTGAAGTTTGCAATACGTTTAACACCACCGAAGATGATGAAAGCAAGAATGATTGCGATAACAGTACCAGTAAAAATTTTGGCAAAACTAAAGGTGCCGATAGCTGTTTCGATCATATCGCCAGAACCGAACGCCGCTTCTACTGCGTTACCGATACTGTTCGATTGCACGCCTGGAAGTAAAATACCGCAAGCGAAAATAGTTGAAATAGCGAAGATCCAAGCGTACCACTTTTGACCCATCGCTTTTTCAATGTAGTAAGCAGGGCCGCCACGGAACTGACCTTCATCTTCTTCTTTATAGATTTGAGCCAGTGTTGATTCTGCGTATGCTGTTGCTGCACCGAAGAAGGCAACCACCCACATCCAGAATACCGCACCAGGGCCACCAAAACCGATAGCAGCAGCAACTCCAGCGATGTTACCAGTACCAACACGACCAGAAAGCGATACCGCAAGTGCTTGGAAAGATGAAATACCTTTGGTTGAACTTTTTCCTGATAGGAGTAAACGCCACATTTCAAAGAAGTGACGGACTTGTACAAAGCGGGTTAGAACCGAGTAGAACAATCCAGCACCTAAGCACAAATAAATCAGTACTGGGCTCCAGATTATTCCATTCAAAAAATCAACTATAGACTGCATGAGTATTTTCCCTGTTTAGTAATTGTATGGCTCTTGTGTTTCTTATGGTTGTTTTGTGTTCGATATATTAATCGACTTGTAACTCATTTGTTAACTGATTTATCTGTTTTAGTCTCGTAGCGTGACTACGGACACAAAATGCTAATAAAATGTTAAAACGCAGTTGTATCACTCCGTTAACGGTGGTGACGGTCATAGGTTTCGACAATGAATGACTATGCCTGTCGACGAATGTCTATTCACATTTTGATTTTCCCGCTAGCTTTTCATGCTAGATGAGGGGCGATTTTTGAATTTAATAACTGCTAATATTCATCTTGATGCATCTTTTAAGATTGATACCGAAACATATTGAGATCCGTGTCGTCGATCTCGCAAGGCGATCCAGAAACGATATCGGCAAGTAATTTTGCGGAGCCACAAGCCATTGTCCAACCTAAAGTTCCGTGTCCGGTATTGGTATAGAGGTTCAGGAAAGGGGTCTTTCCGATAATCGGTGTCCCGTCTGGCGTCATTGGGCGTAAACCTGTCCAAAATTCAGCATCATCAAATTCACCCGCTTGAGGAAAAAGATCACGTACGACCATTTCGATTGTGGCTTTGCGCTTTTCTGGTATTGAATAGTCATAGCCTGTTAGTTCAGCCGTACCTGCGACTCTAATTCGATCACTGAAACGTGTGATGGCGACTTTATAGGTTTCATCCATTACCGTTGATAACGGAGCTTGGTCCGGATCCTTGATTGGAGCGGTGAGTGAGTAACCTTTAACAGGGTAAATAGGAATGTTAATCCCTAACGGATGAAGCAGCTCAGTAGAGTAACTGCCCATAGCGACAACATATTGATCGGCGGTGAAAGTACCTTGATCGGTTTGGACACCAATGATCTGGTTATCTTCATATAATAGTTGTTCAATTTGGGTATTGAACTTAAAGGAGACCCCTGCTTTTTGGGCAAGCTCAGTCAACTGCTGGCAAAAGAGAAAGCAATCGCCGGTTTCATCCCCAGGAAGAAGTAAGCCTCCCACTAATTTTTCTTGTACAGCGGCTAACCCCGGTTCATGAGTAATGCAGCCTTCAACATCAAGCATTTGGTAATGGGTGCCACTCTCTTGTAAGAGTTTGAGGTCTTTTTGAATCGCTTGTAGTTGTTTCTGGTTTCGAAAAACTTGCAGTGTCCCTTTTTGTCTTCCTTGGTAATTAAGTTGATACGTTTCTCTTAAATCCGCTAAACATTGACGGCTATAGTTGGCAATGCTCAGCATGCGCTGTTTATTTTTGTTATATCGTGAGGCACTACAATTTATCAGCATTTGAGAGGCCCAGCTTGCGAGCTCGGGAGAAAGAGAGGGCTTTATCTTCAGTGGCGCATGCTCTTGGAATAGCCATTTTAACGCTTTTTGCGGGATCCCCGGAGCTGCCCAAGGGGAGGAGTAGCCATAGGATATTTGTCCTGCATTGGCAAAACTGGTCTCTTCAGCACTGCGGGGTTGACGATCAATGACCGTAACTTGATGGCCTTTGTTGGCAAGATACCAAGCAGAAGTTACACCTATTACTCCTGAACCTAAAACGATGATTTCCATTATTATTCCTGCCCATTATGCATTGAATCGTCGACTGAAGGTGTCTAATTCTTAATCTTTGTTACTGGCGAAATAGTGAGTGCTTTACATTTTTATAACAATCGATATTATTTGAATCCTGTTTATAGAAATTCTAAAGGCTGGTGGTTGTGAAGCATGTAAAAAGTAGCATGGGAAGTGGGTTGATTACTTTTGTCGAAACTGCCAAACATCGTAGCTTAACCAGTGCCGCAAAAGCGTTATGTGTAACGACGGGTGCGGTAAGCCAGCAGTTGATTCAGCTTGAAAATCAATTAGGTTTCACTCTGTTTCATCGGCACTCAAGAGGTATTCAATTGTCTGATGAGGGGAAAGAGTTACTTGATGTCGTTGAAAGCAGTTTAGAAGATATTGATAGCGTGATTGATAAGATATTGACGTCAGAAGTGGACAGTAATGAGATCCGTTTGAAGCTCACTCCATCTTTCGCTTTTAAATGGTTAGTGCCACGTTTAGAAAATTTTCATAAGCAATACCCAGATATTCAAATACAAATATTTGCGGAAGGAGCGTTGGTTGAAAGTGAGATAAAAGACTATGATCTTGCGATCGATTATGGCCCACTTCCTCATAAACATGCTGACTCAATGTTATTGAAGCCTGAATTACTGATGAAAGAGAAGTTGCTGCCGGTCATGAGTCCATCATATTTAAAAAGACATCCACAGTTAGAATCGACGAGTTTACAGCATTCTGATTTCGACTCAGTTGTATTGCTACATGATGCGATGCCGTGGGACAACGCGAGCAGAGATCTAGAGTGGAAATCATGGGCTTCAATCTATGGCGTTGAAATTAAAGTTAATCAAGGCCACTTCTTTAATCGAACTGATATGGCGATGTCGGCTGCGGAAGCTGGCGTTGGAATTGCGATGGCTCGTACCGCATTAATTCAAGATGAGCTACGAACCAAAAGATTGGTCACACCTTTTGAGCCCATACCTGCAGGAGCCGGTTATTTTCTAATATCCAATACCACATCACCAGCTGTTGAAAAATTCACGGCATGGTTGAGAGTGCAAATTAAGAATGAGTCCTGAAGCTCTGCCTCTTTGCCATAATTTCAAGCTGGTTTTGAACCATCACGTCTACTTATTTACGGGTTCACGATATACGACTACTTGGTTTTTGCCTCTTTCTTTGGCTTGATATAAAGCGACATCGGCTCGGTGTCGAAACTCATCTTCACCTTCGCCAGTATGCGTGCAAATACCAATACTAAGGGTGGCGTGTATATCTTGGTGGTGCCATTGCAAAGGAGAATTCGCAAGAGTGGTGCATAATCGGTTAGCGACTTCTATCGCTTTACTTTCTTCCGCATTCACAATGGTGATAGCAAATTCATCACCACCAAGCCTTGCGCACACATCAGATGAGCGAGTACAGGTTTTCAAGATTCGAGCAAGGTGGATCAGAGCTTCATCTCCCCCATTATGACCGTAGTTATCATTAATTGATTTGAAATTATCGAGATCAATGAAGGCGAGAGATACTCTAGATTTCCTCTCTAATACCTCTTTGAGATGAACATCAAAAGCTCTACGGTTCATGAGGTTAGTTAATGAATCATGCATTGCTAAGTAATTTAAATCTTTAGTTTTTTTAACTAACTCTTCTTCAACATATTTCTTTCGGGCATCCAATATGTTGACGATCATGAAGGCAAAGAGTGCTAGAAGTAAGCTTAAAAATAGCTCAATGAGCAATGTGATCCACTGACTTGGCGTTAGACTTAACTCTTTTGTTAACTCAAAACCCCAGACTCGATTATAGATGTTAATGCTTTCAAAGTAATATAGGTCATCTAGTATTCTTTCTACATTATTAGTAAAAAACTCTGAGCTTGAGCCATTAGGGTTAATCTCGCTGATTCGAATTGAAATATCATTTGTCGTTTGGATTTGAAGTAGCAGACTTTTAGTATATTTAGCAATATCAAGAACACCTACAACGATACCTATCATATGGTTATCGGATGGGTCGAAGACTGGGTAGTAGAGTAAAACGCCTTGTCGGCTTTTATCATTCTGAAAAAGCTCTAACTTTTCGGATATAGCAGGAAGTTTCGTGGTTTCAATATATCGAGCGACTTCTTGGAAATCTTCCGTGTCAGCGTAAAAACCAAGAAGTTTGATATTCTCTTTTGTTCGCGGCGTTATATCCGTCATGATATAGATATTATCAAACTCGAGTGGTAATCCCTTTTGAGTAAAGGTAAATGGTTCTGATTCTGGTGATATGATTTTGATCTTGTTGATTTTTTCTATGTATTTACGTGAGGTGGATTTTTCAAACCACTCTAGAGCTATGATTGATTGAGTTTGCCCAAGAACTTGCTCTGAAAATGAATCGAATCGGTCCCACTCATCTTCAGGCATGGTATGAAAAAAATTAGCAACAGACCCAATTTTTTCAATATCTCGCTCGACTAAAGTTTTGAGCATCGAGAGTTCAGTGTCAATATTCGCTTGGAATAACGCTTTATTGGCACTAGATTGGGTAAATATAGTGATAGACAAAATAGCCATAGTAACTATAACGACAGCAAGCAGAACACTTTTAGCGTGAGATGGCAGAAATATTTTTAGTCGATTCATTTACAGCTCATCAGGGTGCATAAGATTAATTAAGTAATAGTAATAGCAAATATTTCATAAGTTTCATATTAGGTTACAATTTAGTAGTGATCATGCTCTTAAAAATCAGAAAACCTGACATGCGTATTTTACAAGAGTGCTTTGCTAGATTTGTATTTTTATAAAATATTAAGATGTGGGAGTGAAAATATTAATTACATCATCTGACATTATTTGTATGTACTAGTTTTAATTTATTCAAAACTAAACTGGGTCTATTATTCACATAGCGCACATTATTCACTATACGGTCTGTTTTTTATTTGATAGTTTAGTAAAATTATTAATGTCAGTAGATAAATAGAATGAATGTTATAGTTCATGAAGCATAATAAAAAACAACAAGGTGAAGAATGAAAGCCATCAAGTGTATGGTGTGGAGTGCTGTTTGTGGTTTTCTCTATTCTTCATTAGCCAATGCGGTGTCATTAGATGTTGGGCTTATTGAAGGGGGAAGGGCTCCTTATTTTATGACCGCAACGGATGATCTACCAGATCACGGTATTTACGTCGATGCTTTACGTGAAGTTGGCGCTCAAACAGGGATAAATTTTCAATTCAAATATTATCCTCAAGCACGACTTCGAGCCTATATGAAGCATGGGATCCTAGATATAGAACCCGGAATCGATCCTAGCTGGAGAACTGAGCAAGGAGAAGAATCCATAAGTCTGTATTCTGATGTTATCCTTAGTTCAGATGAAGTTATCGTGTATAACCCTAAAGCGTTCATTTTACCTCCCTCTGTTGATGATTTTAAGTCGTTGCAGTTATGTACTTTGCTTGGATTTGATCTTTTTAATCAAGAACCTAATGCTAAAAAAAGTCACGATACATCAAAGGTAAAGCCTAATGTAGTCCGTGAAAATCAATTACTAAAGCTAGTTGAATTTGGTCGCTGTGATTATGCGATATTCCCTATCGATGTTATCAGTAAAAAAATAAAGCAATACGGACTTGAGATGACAAAACCTGTTGCAACTTACCAGTTAAGAATTAGATTACACCGAGACCGAAAGCTTTATTTAGAAGCAATTAACAATGCGATAGCTAATATGAAAAAGAGCGGAAAGCTGCAAGCTATAATCGATAGCTATACAAAGGGTAGCCAATGAACGTTTTAATCCAGAGTGTTGCTATATTCATGGTTGCACTAATGTCTTCGCTTAGTCTTGCATCTCCAGTTTCAAATACCAAAGACAGCAATGCATTACGAATGGCTAATGAGCTATCAGAGATTACCTCAGGGCTTGTTTATAATATGGATGAAGCTCAACTAAAGCGTACTATCCTTGCTATTCTATCTCAAGATGACAGTGTTAAAGCCGTAAGGGTTGTTGATATAGCCACATCAAGAGAACTCTTTTTATATTTTATCAATGATGGTGAAGCGGTCCTAGGCAAAGCGATTCCAGATGATTTTTCTAGATTTGATGTTGGTGAATCTAATATTGTGTTTAATGGGCATTTGATCGGTTCTGTCACTGTCTATAGTGAAGCCCCAAAAACACTAGCAGAAATAGACGGTACCGTTTCAAATCTAGGCTTACTGCTAATTGTATTTTTACTACTTACCGTTATTCTTTTCTTTATATTTAAAATATTAATCAGTGATTATCGAAGTAATAAAGTATACTTGGCTTTTGGTACAAAAAAGTTTGCTTATCTAGTGATGGGAGCATTGTCAACGTTTATTACTTTAAGCCTTGCAGGGAGTTGGTTACTATTAACTTATAATAAACAATCAATTGAAACTCGGTTAGAGGATTCATTTGTTCAGTATAATAAATCTTTGAATGAGTCTTTTGTATTAGATGGACATGTAAAGTCGAGTGTTTCTAGACATATTCTAAATAAGAAGCCACTACAAGATAGTGTCAGATATATAATTGATAATATTCGTTATGCTGATGCTAATGCTGTTCAGTCGTCTCGCGATACGTTAACGACGATCTTTGAACATTATGCTGGAATGGGATATGCGGGAGCGAAGTCCATTATATCATCTGATTTAGATGTCATTTATTCTTATGGTGATGCTTATCCCCTAGCTGAACTTGATATGTCGAAAACAAGTTCATTCATCCGAGCACTCAATGGCGAATCAAGCATATTACCAGCAAGAAAAGTGGCTGATCCGGAAAGTGGTATTGAGAAGTTTGTCCTGTTTTTTGCTATGCCATATCGTGATGTTGAGACCAAAAAGATAACAGCTGTCGTCATTATTGAGATGGATAATAGTAGTACTTACTTCGACAAGTTAGCCGTGTATCAGTTTGCTAAAACCGGAGAAATGATAGCCTATGATGGAAATGCAAATCAGCTATCTAGTCATCGTTTTCCACCACCAAACAAGTCAACTTCGGTTACTTTAAGCGATAGCGAGACCACTGGTGCTATTGAAGCGGTTAAAAATAGTAAGCGAGCTTACGATACTAACCGTGCATCAAGCCATCTCTATAAATTTGTCGATTATCGATCTAAAAATGTTTACTCCATGGTGTTTTGGAACCCATATGTTAATGCAGGAATGTTGATTAAAATTGATGAGGATGAGGTTCTTTTAGATTACGTTCGATTTAGAAATAGTATTATGCTTATTATCTTATCGATGGCCTTATTTACGGTTCCATCTATGATGTTTACATTATATGCGGGTAGTAAATCAAATCAGAAATTAAAAGACTCCCGGCAAGAGGTAATACGACGATTAGGGCATGCCGCTGAATTTAAAGATAATGAAACAGCGCTACATATTGTCAGAATGAGCCACTATTCTCGAGTGCTTGCTGAAAAATATGGACTGCCTGAGCATTTACAAATGAGTATTTTTAATGCGTCACCTATGCATGATATTGGGAAGATTGGTGTTCCCGACGCAATTCTTCATAAACCAGGAAAACTCTCAAGTGAAGAGTGGGATATTATGAAGAAACACCCTGAATTCGGTGCCGATATTATTGGGGAGCACTCTTTTGGTTTGTTAAAAATGGCTCGTGAAATTTCGTTGTACCATCATGAAAAATGGGATGGTACGGGATACCCATATGGAACTAAAGGTGAGGATATACCTATTTCAGCTAGGATCGTTGCCGTTGCAGATGTTTTTGATGCGTTAACCAGTGAACGTTCATACAAAAAAGCGTGGCCAATTGAGGATGCTATTCACCTTATTATTTCGGAATCAGGGAAGCATTTTGACCCTAAATTAGTAGAAGTGTTTAAGCACTCTTTAGTTGAATTTAAAGCGATTAAAAATAAGTATCACGATGCTTAATATAAATTGTGAACGCTACTTTTGGTTGTCATTATATTGTATGTAGCGGTATCTCCTTCGTACATTTAAAGTTGTTATCTAAATTTCAGATTATACTTAAATGACGAAGGATGTACTCAAAATAGCGAATCTAATGAGTTTTAATGTTAGAAAGTTAGTCCCCCCAAATAGCTGAAACAAACTCTGGATGATCAATAAATGGGTTGCGGTTACCTTGGAAATCTTGGACTGCTTGGTTACGATCAATCTCTTTTTGACTCACGGGATCATTTTGGTGCCAGCGTTTCAACATTGCCAGTAACCAAGGTTCAAATACCGTGGTGTTCGTGCCATTTAATACGGCATTTGAGCTGGTTGAATTTCCTTCCCAATTTGCAATTTCATTCTCATAACGTGTTGCCATATAGAAATAGGCACGAGCAAAGTCACCTTTAAACTCATCAATTGGTTCGAAAACGGTACCGGAATAACCTAAATTAGAAGCTGATGAACCGACTTTTGACCCATTACTTGATGTATAAGTTGCGCTGCCCACTTCGCCAAATGGCCAGTTGCTGCGTTTAGAATTCACGTAGCCATCAGTTGCAAATAAATGGTGACCATCAGAATTCATTGGCTCTACCTTGCCACCAAACCAGCTTTTAGGGAAAGAGTGCTCACGGTTATAACAATCGCCTTCTTTACTATATTGACCGCATTGATTGGTCACTTTAGTAAATTGCACGCTATCGCTGCCAGAAGGTTTCTCTGAATACATGTCTAGAATGGATCCATCTTTCTCAAAATAATTATCGATGTCTGCCACTTTCGTGAGTGCCCAAATCGCCGTGTAGCCTTGGCTATTGTGATTGTCGATAATTTGATACAACGAGGTTTTTAAACTAAAGCCTGTTTTACCTTCAGCGGCTTTGTAGTAATCGCCCAAGACTGGTGGCTCGGTAGGAGGTGTCGTCGTGGTATCACCCAGTGTGAAGCTGGTAACTTGGTTCGATTGGAAGTCACCACCAGAGGCGAGGGTTTTTCCATTCGCAGTTAATGTGTACGAACCGTTGCCTGTGCTACAACAAATACCATCGCCATAAGAATCTATAATTTCGAACTGATAATCGCCATCGCTTAGACACATCTCTTGATTGTTTGTTGTGTTATTGCTGTAACCTGTGCCGGAAAAAAGGGTTTGATTGCTGGCATTTTTAAGTGTCCAGCTTGTTTCTACAGCGTAATCATCGGTCACTAGAGTTAAGGTGGTGCTGGTATCTGTACAGCTTGGTGGCGGTGGTGTGACAGAATCCATTGGTCTGAAATTGTCTACATACACCGTTTCAGAACCATCAAATCCAGTGACATCGTAGAACCTTAAACCAACATTAATGTCTTTATTCGCAGTTGCAGTATAGCTAAAGCTAAGATCTTGCCATTGATTGGTTTGACCGTTATTTGAATAGCCCTGATAGCCATCGACGTATAGGCGGGCTTTTACCTTGCCTTCGGTATGGTACAGCGCAACGGAGAAATCGTACGTTTTCCCTTGCTCGACAGTAACGGTTTGTAAAAAATCAGTACTGCCTTGTGTACCAGTATTCACATCAATTTTTGCGGCCAATCCTCCCGTTTTTACTTGAGCTGATGTCGGAGATACTGAGATGCCGCTATCAATCGTGGTCCAGTTGCTCGGGGTGTTACCATTCCACTGTTCAAAGTCTCCATTCGTTATCTGCGCATAGGCGTTGGGAGTGCAAAGAAGGGCGAGGGTACTTAGTGTAATTATTCTATTTAACATATAACCTTCTGTTTAATGACATAAAAATCAATTAAGCATAAGAATTAACCAACAGGTTAAAGTGGATGTACGTCTCAAAAGAAACTATATGTAAGGTTACTTTTATTGATAAATGTGATGTTAATTCCAAGTCGCATTTGCTGTTGTTATGAGTTGGTGTGCAAGTTGTTGATATGCAGAATAGATAAAAAAGGGAATGCTTGCTGGTTAATGATCTTCATATAGTTTGAAAATCTCAGCACTGCATCCCCAATGTGGACTATGATCATTTGCTATTTGAAAGCGAACTATCTAGTAGCTCGCAACATAAAAGCGAGTAACGGAAAACTGGTCACTATTCAGCACATTTTGATGCCATGATTTTGAGTGGTAAACCCGTTTTATCAAATTTAAGGCTCCAAACATACTGTCCTTCATCCATAATTGTAACCGCAGTATCTTTACCGTAACCACCAAATTTTAATGGATTTTCTTTACCTAGTTTTAAGCTCAGTCCTGTCGCAGTAAATTGTGGGTGCCATGTTTTCGCTGCATATTGCATGCGGTAGCTACCAGGTTTCTCATTGGTTACGACTTGGTAAACACCATCACCTTTGTATTCAAATTTTCGGTGATCTTTGTGTTGCCATGCCGAGTCAGAGAAGTCACCGACCACATAGATTTTTTTCGGGATTGGGCCTTTCTCATCGAGCGTCGGGTTATCACATTGAGCCATGAATCCTTGGCCAATACCGTCGCTCACTGCGGCAGTCGCAACGGCTGGGCCTGCTTTTGATGGCTGCTCAATCTTAATAAATCGAGCCTCAAATGGTGATAGTGAAATGGTGTAATCATTCCCTTGTGCGCTGAACGTTTCCTGTGTTTGTAAATCTGATAGATAACCTTCAGAACCTATCTTTTCTTTGCTGAGAGTGATGGCTTGATCATCTGGCGTTAGGTTGACAGCATAAAGCAGTGCTTCTTGCTCTGTCTGCTTGTGATCGAC
Organism: Vibrio clamense; assembly: GCF_050337905.1. Lineage (NCBI taxonomy): Bacteria > Pseudomonadati > Pseudomonadota > Gammaproteobacteria > Vibrionales > Vibrionaceae > Vibrio > Vibrio clamense. The sequence continues at coordinate 65,996 of NZ_JAKJTJ010000026.1, forward strand.
ATAAGCGATTTTATCGGCCATGACATTGATACGCTCGCCTTTCGACAGTGCAGGGTGCTCACTACGAAGTTTCATTAAATCAGCCACGTACTGTTTCAAATCTGATTCACTAGTATTCAGAGTGGCAGTGACACCTTCTATTTTTGCGCTTGAGCGAGCGACGTGATCATCACAAATCCCTTTGATGGCACAATCTTTCTCGACTTTCGCTGCGAAGTTATCGACTTGATCACCGATCTCATCACCGTAGTAAAGTGTAATTGGGCCTGTATAAGCGGCTTGGAAAGAGAATGCGGCTTTATGTCTCAGCCAATATCCAGCATCTTGTGGTTGTGCAATGCCACCACGCTGCAATAAGTCACCAAAACGAACGAGATCATGGTTACCAATCATTAGGTTAGGCTTAGCATGTGGTGGGTATAGAGAGTGTAAATTCATCCCTTCCGCTAGCCATTCCCCACCTTTATTACCAACACCTGCTTCATTGACCGCAAAAGTTTCCACTAAACGGTAGCGAACAGGGAAATCAAAAGCGGAGCATAGCGCAGGGTTTTGTTTCGTGCCATAACCTGTTTCTATGATGCGGTTCTCGCCAGCCCAAATCTCAGCAACCATATAGCCAAGTGGATTAACTGACTCACCTTTGTCGTTAAGGTAGGTTACTTGCTTTGATGCTTGATCTACGGTTTTTCGGATCTCTACCCACGCTTCTTTTGGTACTTGGTAAGCTTGATCTAAACGCCAGCCATCAATTTTTAGTTCTTTTACCCAGTACTCAGCAACTTCTTGATAAAAAGGGAGGCTCTCAGGGTAGTCAACTGGGTTATCTGCGCCCGCAGGCATCTTACCGGTTGGTGATGGAACAACATTGCCTTTGTGATGACCAAAGACACCATCGAAGAAGACATACATACCACGAGCATGTGCTTCATCAACTAACAGCTTCGCATCTTCAAGTGTCCCGAAACGCGGGTCTATTTCAAAGTAGTTGGTCGCAAAATACCCAGTGGCGTCTAAGCGGTCAGCCCAATGTTCCTGTCCGCCAACGGGAACAGAATTAAACATAGGTGTGAGCCATAAGCCATTCATGCCAAGTGACTGAATATAATCTAACGAGTCGATGACGCCTTGAATATCACCCATATGGTGGCTTGTTCCATACCCTGTACCATGGCCGATGCTTTCATCGCCATTAACAAAGCTTTCCACCATCACTTGATAGATACGCAGATCATCAGTTTGGCTAGTTTGAGACATTTCACAGCTGTATTTTGGCACTGTTGGTTGAGGTTCAGTTTTCGACGAAGAGCTGCATCCTGCAAGTAACGCAGCAGCAACCGCTAAAGTGAGTGTGGTAGCAGAGTGTTTCACGTTATGTTCCTTATTATATATATTTATCTTGATTATCAATTAATCAATAGATTGTGAAATCACCCTTAAAATAAGCATGTTAGGAGTAGAAGAAAGGCTGAGAGATCAAGCTCACGCTTGGTAGGTGTTGATGGCTTTTTATACAAAATAGCGATCACATTTTAAGAGGGGATTATGGAATATGAGTGAAAAATAAATTTTATATATCCCCGTTTCAAGAGAAGAAAAGGGGATATTTTTCGAAGATAAACTTAACGCTTGATTGAATAGCGAGCGACCGCCGCTTCTTCTTTCGTGACGACAGTCTTACCGATAGGAGCCAGTGAAATTACGGCTAATTTCAAGTGCTGTATAGCAAATGGAATACCTATAATCGTAATAAAACACGCCACGGCAGAACAAATATGGCCTATCGCTAGCCATATGCCCGCAAATAAAAACCAAATGACATTGCCGATCACGCCGAGTGGGCTTGTCCCTATATCCATTTCATTGAACAGTTCATCCCGGGAAATTGCCTCTTTGCCAAATGGGAAGAAAGAAAAATTCCCCATCACAAAGCAAGCTCGACCCCATGGAATACCGATGATACTAATGAAAGCGAGCAGACCGAAGAACCACCACATTAGGCCCATGATAATGCCACCAAAAAGAAACCAAATAATGTTACCAAGAGTTCTCATTTTATTACCTTGTTTAAATGCCAGTTTATGGAGACTAACGCTAGTAGAAGCTTAATTATGGGCTTATTTGCTTAACCTAGCATGAATAGAGGTAAAAGATTGCTTTAAAGTGGCACTCATTTATTGCTAGACGTACTTATGATTCCCTCTAAATCACAGAAAATTGTGGATTTGGACAGAAATTGATAAGCGAAGCCCAAATATGCGCGTGTCACTATAGAACTTTATAATAACTTCACATAGAGTTTGGTTTTTATACAATAATATCCCGCCTAGCTGCAAGTTGAGTAATAACAATGAGTAATCAAAAAGGATTTACACTAATAGAAATGGTTGTCGTGATTGTTATTGTCGCGGTTTTAGCGGTGGTTGCTGCCCCTCGTTTTCTGAATATAAAAAGTGATGCGACAGAAGCGGTCATGGATGGTATTGCGTCCAGCTTCAGAGTGGTGGTAGAACAAGTTAATTACAGTGCAATCGTGCAAGGGAAAGAGCATGAAAGTAATGTTGCTGTTGATGTTGGTGGCGTAAACATCAATACGTACTTCGGCACACCGCAAGAGCTTTGGGATAATAATATCGCGTCACTGATGAATAGTGATATTGCTTATTTAGGTAATGGTTATTACACCCCGGCATCGCTTACAACGCCTTGCACTGAAGCCTCTATCTGTGTTGTCGATCAAACGCCTGCGAGTCGTGTTTTACCTGGCTACCCTGGTTGGGGGATGTTTTTTATCCCAAGAGGAAAAACCGTTGCAGATAAATGCCTCGCGTTTTATGTTTTCCAGCAAGACGGAAGCAGTATTGTATTTAGAGAGGTCTCGACGCTTACTGATGGGTGTTAGGTTGCATCCATGAGGCTTTGAGGTATCTAAAGTGTGGCTTACACTTCGTTATATAGGATTGTAGTGACCTAGCACGAGTTCTTCTGCCTTCTAGCAATTACCCGTGACGGACGTGAATAGTGATTAATGCAGAAAGGGCAGTTAGACTAATTACTATTACTTGTTGGGAAGGTGAGATGACGACTACACGTAAGCCGCTCAAATATATGGCATACAAAAGTTAATGAGAAATACTGATTCTGAAGCGCAACGGAATGATCCGCAACTAAAGTTATGGCAATCAAAAGCACTTTACATTATGAGTCGCCCTGTGAGTGAAAGTTCGGACGGTCAAGGTAAACAAAAAGGGCCAACTCTTTCGAATTGGCCCTTTCCAAACGTTTGGTGGGCTGGCGTAAGTTGAATTGGGCGTGTAACTATTTGAATTCAATGTTTTTGTTTTGGTTTTATTTGTAGCGGTGTTCCTGTTGATGTTCCCAAGGAGAGTTGCTTAATATTTTTAGCTAAATTAATTCTTAATTTTTTCTTCTTCTTTGGCCGTTTTGTAGCCAAGTAATCTTTTTAGCGTGAGTTGCCCTAGGCCGCCAAGAGTGATCCCTGTGATCAAGTTGTAACTGGTGAATCCTTGATAAAAAAGATATAGCGAGCTTCCCCATGCAGTACAGAAGAGATAGAAATCTTTAGGTCGGTTAAAAAAAGGCTTTGGATCGGTAATGTGGGATATATCGATAGAATGATAATAACTAGGTTGTGAGGTGCGTGGTTTTAAGTTTGTAGGAATATCTAGGTAACCACGATGTAGATCATCACCTTCAACTAAATCTCTTCTCATTATATCGATAACGTCAAGAATAGGTATGATTTGCTTAATTGCGAGATCATTACAGGAATAAATCTGTCTTGGTTTACCTACATACAAATTTTTGTTGTGGTAATGGCACTCGGAAACATACTCAACTGCTAGTTTTTCCATTGAGGCGTAAGGTGATTCCCCTCCATCAGAAGCGAAGCTAAATCTAATGCCTAAAATTCCGGCTTGAGTTCTTTCTATAATAGCGTTAGGTATCCGTTTACTTTCATCTATGTACCAGTACAATTTTTCATGAGTTTGGGCTGGTACTGTATTTTTGTTATATAACAGGTCGTTACTCATATAATCACGATTTCTCACAGTGCAACAGGTGTAGAGGCTATTCTATAGAAAGTGAGATCTTATCACATTTTTGTTTTATGCCTCTTGAACCATCTAGCTCAATCCGTTGTTATCTTATGTCAACTAACAATAGCGGAAGATGTTTTGAATAAGAGTGAGCTAATCCTTGATTTCTACACTATCGACTCAGCAGCAAAAGCACTAAATGTCGATACAGGCGATATTAAACACCTACTTCAGAAAGGAACTATCAGAGCATGTGTGCTTTTTGATGATTACAGCAGTGAGGAACCACCGTTAGTATTTTTTAATAACAGGTTTGACTTTGAATCATTACCTGATGAAACAAAGTTGGAGATGTTGAGTTGTTCTGGTGATTCACCGACTTGGTGTGATGAAGCTGACGACTTTTTAGATAGTATATCTACTTCCGAAAATGAGGAGAATGAAAGAGGGTTTGAGCTTAGCTATTTTGATGAACAACCGTACATACGATTCCCCGAGTTATCCCGCCTTGCATCCACAAGTGAATCAAAAGCGAATGTTCAATACTTAGATAAAAGTGATGAACATAGTACATATATCACTGGAATATTTTCGGGATTATGGCAAATCAAATCATTGTCGATGGTTAAAGGTTTATTGAAAGGTAATCAACAAACAATTGGAGTTCAGTTTGTACCAGTGATTGAAAATGCACTGTACTATTCAACGGCAATGCAAGATTTACCCTTTATCTATGATGGCTTTATATGTGAAGTGACCACCAGCGATATTCGTTTACTACGTGAAGATGTAGAGAGAATCCGTTTGGCATTGACTAGTGGCAGTACAATCCAGCCGCTGAATGGAGAGCCTTGGGAGATCAAGTCGTCACGGGTGCGCCCACCATCAGTTCAAGCAATCAGTGTAATACGTCAGTTAATAGAGTCTAACTCTCAATTAGGCACTAGCATTTTAGACCATCCAACGAAAGCCAAAGAAAAGATTGATCAATACCTAGCTAGGCAGGGGCTCCCTCCGTTAAAAGTAGGTGATAGTACATTCTCAAACTGGTTAATTCATACTCGCTAATCACTAAAATCAGAACTGTTTTTTCTTAACTCAGTTCTGACTTTCCTTAACTCAGTTTTTTACCTGCATATCTCAATTAATCTATTTGCATCCATTAAGGCAACATAAGATTGAGATTAAAAATGAATACAAAAATACTTCGATTAAAAGATGTTTTAGACATCACAGGCCTGTCACGAGCGACAATCTACGTACATATGTCTCAAGGTACATTCCCTCATAATATTAATTTAGGTAAGGGTTCTATCGGTTGGGTGGAAAGTGAGGTTCAAGAATGGATTCAGGTTCGAATTCAAAAACGTGATGAAGCTTTACTGGCGCAGGAGTAAAGGTATGAAAATTTTAAGCCCTAAAGATGTGAGTAAACTTATCGGTCGTTCAACATCTACTTTAAATCGCTGGTGGCGTAAGGATGGTGTTTTCCCTAAACCTTTACTGATGAATGGGCGAACATTGGGATGGCGTGAAGATGCGGTATTGGATTGGATCAATAAGTTAGAAAAGAATGAAGCTGAATGAACTGACTTGAAGGTATATGCCTATTCATTACCGCTTTTTATCAGCGGTAAATTTTAAAGAAAGTATACATGGAGCCCTTGGTATCTCTGAACTTTGACGGAAATGATATACCAAGATTTACTGGGTATTTAATAATATCCAGCAAGCTCCATGCTAGTAGGTTTGGAACTTATGAGCAGATATATTAGCTATAGTCCAGTATTCAAGTATAACCAGAAATTGTTCCAAGTAAACGGTTCTGAACGAAGACCGTTTTACACCAATTTAATGAAAAGAATCATCGAGCAATTAGAAGCGTTTTTAAGTTACCATGCACGAGCTTTTGTGTTGATAGTCGTGCTGAGCACAAAAGAATGGACGAGGGACAATACGTTAATATCTGAGCTTATTGCTAAGTTGATGATAAAGCTGAAAGGAGCGTACAAGTTCAGACGAGTAGGATATGTCTGGTGCCGTGAGCAAGCTAGTTCATCTACTCAGCATTACCATTTGAGCATAATTCTTGATGGTGCTGTTATTCAATATCCTGCAAAAGTCATCAATATATTGAAAGTGCTTTGGAAAGGTGTTTGTAATGGTAACGTTAGTTGGCCTGAAAACTGCTATTACCATTTTCAGCGTACTGATCAGAATACCTTTTGTGATGTGATTTATCGATTATCGTACTTGGCAAAGGTTTGGACGAAGGATAAAACGCCTAAGTTCGTGAGCATGTTTGGTGCGAGTCGAATTAAGTTAAAAGAGTGAATACTGCTGGTGGCATTTATCGAGCAGCCACCAGCATTTACATGTAATAAATGCTGCTTAGTGAATGGAATGTTATACGCGTTTTTATTTGATGCATACATCATCGTTAGCGTTCAAAGGCGTGTATAATCGCGGCAATTTTTACTAATAGTAATGCCAATATGACCAACACAAACTTTTCTCAAACCGCTGCCTTCATTTGGTCGGTTGCCGACCTGCTTCGCGGTGACTTCAAACAATCTCAATATGGGCGAGTTATCTTGCCTTTCACTCTTCTTCGTCGTCTTGAGTGTGTATTAGAAGAAAGTAAAGATGCCGTCGTTATTCAGGCTGAAAAAGTAAATGCTATGAACCTGCCTGAAGAAGCACAAGAGAAGATGCTGCTTCGTGCGACTAAATCACCTAGTAACGAAAAAGGTTTGTCGTTCTTCAATACCTCACCAATGAACCTTGGCAAGATGGGACAGAAGGACATCAAAGATAACCTAGAGAACTACATTCAATGTTTCTCGGCAGATGCTCGTGAAATCTTTGAGCACTTTAAGTTTGATGAATTTGTTGGCCTTTTAGATGACGCTAACTTGCTATTCAAAGTAGTAAAGAAGTTTGCGACTACCGACCTTAGCCCAAGTAAAGTATCTAACCATGAAATGGGTTTGGTGTTTGAAGAGTTGATTCGCCGCTTTGCTGAAAGCTCAAACGAAACGGCAGGTGAGCACTTTACCCCGCGTGATATCGTCGAATTAACTACTTCTTTAGTGTTTACTGGAGATGAAGGATATTCAAAAGAAGGTGCCATTCGGACTATTTATGACCCAACTGCGGGAACGGGTGGCTTCCTATCTTCTGGCATGGAATATGTTTATGAAATGAACCCTAGCGCTCGAATGGTTGCCTTTGGTCAAGAGCTAAACCCTGAGTCCTATGCTATCTGTAAAGCCGACATGCTTATCAAAGGGCAGGAAGTTAAAAACATCAAACTAGGTAACACCCTTTCTAATGACCAACTGCCAGCCGACCAATTTGACTACATGCTATCGAACCCTCCGTTTGGTGTAGATTGGAAAAAAATAGAGAAAGATATCAAGGATGAGTTTGAAGAGGGGGCTGATGGTCGTTTCGGCGCGGGCTTACCTCGTGTGTCTGATGGCTCTCTACTGTTCTTGATGCACCTGATCAGCAAAATGCGTGACACTCATGCCGTCGACGGCAGCGTTACGGATGGTGGTCGTATCGGTATCATCCTCAATGGATCTCCACTTTTTACTGGTGGTGCTGGTAGTGGCGAAAGTGAGATTCGTCGCTACATCCTTGAAGCGGACTTACTTGAAGCTATCGTCGCGCTACCTACTGACATGTTCTATAACACTGGTATTGCAACTTACGTATGGGTGCTAAGCAATAAGAAAGCCTCAGAACGAAAGGGCAAAATTCAATTAATTGATGGCTCTAACCTGTGTGGCAAGATGCGTAAATCGCTAGGCTCTAAGCGTAACGTAATGAGTGAAGACGACATTAAAACCATTACTCGCAGCTTTGGTGATTTTGAAGTGGTTGATGCGCGCCCAATCTCGGAAATACATGGTGATAAGCCAGCAGAGCAAAAGTCTAGCCGTGGTCGCCAAGCCGCGAATCCGAAAGTCGACACACCTAAAACCTTCGCCAGCAAGATTTTTGACACCCATGAGTTTGGCTATCGCCGCCTAACGATTGAGCGCCCATTGCGTTTATCTACACAACTAACGGATGAACGAATCAATACGCTCCGTTTTGCTCCTAAGCCATTAAACTTAGTTATGCCTGCGATCTATGAGCAGTTTGGTTCAGAGTGGACAGAAGAAACATATGGTCTGCTAGGTCATGTTGAAACTGAGGTTCGCGCATTGATCAAAACGGATTTTCCAGAACTCAAAGAAAAAAATATTAAGGATGTATTAGAGAGTAAGATCTGGTTATTTCAAAAACAGCTAATGGAAAAGGCATTCCAGCTTCAGCAGGCGGTAGGCTCTGAATTAGGTGGGAAAGATCATCAAAGTGATGACTTTAACCAGTTTGAGTTGACCTTAAAAGCTGCCTTTAAAGCCACCAGCATCAAACTTGATATTAAAGAGAAAAAGCAGTTCCTTGATGCGGTAACGTGCAAAAACCAAAGTGCTGAACGCGTGGTTAAGAAGGTATTAAAAGAAGTATCACAACCATTGTATGGCGCTTTCGAGTATGTCGGTGATGTTAAAGGCTTAGTGGGTAAGATCGTAGAGTTTCAACAAGATGGCGACTTACGTGACAACGAGAACGTACCACTTGACCCAAGCATAAGCACATCAATCCTAATCGAAAGTTACTTCAAGCGCGAAGTGCAACCACACGTTGCTGATGCATGGTTCAATGCCGATAAACGAGATGATAAAGACTCTGAAATTGGTGTTGTTGGCTATGAAATTCCGTTTAACCGTCATTTCTATGTTTATCAGCCACCTCGTGAGCTAGAAGCTATTGACGCGGATTTGGATGCGATGAGTGCTGACATTATGAAGCTACTACAAGAGGTGCATTCGTAATGAGTAAGTATCAAGCGTACCCTGAGTATAAGGAGTCTGGAGTTGAATGGTTAGGTGAAATACCAAACCATTGGCAAGTTATACCAATCAAATATTTAGCAGATTTAAACCCTAAAAAATCTGCTATTGACCATACATTGCTGAACAAAGAATGCAATTTCCTTCCTATGGAGAAGCTAAAACTTAACTCCATTGCTTTGGATGAGAAACGCCTAGTCAGCGATGTTTATGATGGCTATACATACTTCGAAGATGGAGATGTACTCATGGCTAAGGTTACCCCTTGCTTTGAGAATAAAAATATCGCAGTCGCTTCTGGATTGGTAAACGGCGTTGGTTTTGGTTCATCCGAGATTTACGTTCTTCGCTCTAATGAAAAGACAGATAGCCGTTTTCTGTACTACCGCCTTCAAGAAGACAGTTTTATGGATATTGCAACGGCGGCAATGACTGGAGCTGGGGGGTTAAAACGTGTGCCATCAGATGTTGTTAACGGGTATTCTTTAGGAACTCCAGATGGAGACGAACAAACCCAAATTGCCAACTTCCTCGATCACGAAACCGCTAGAATAGATACATTGATCGACAAGCAGCAGCACCTTATCAAGCTGCTAAAAGAAAAGCGCCAAGCAGTGATCAGCCATGCTGTGACTAAAGGGCTAAACTCTGACGCACCGATGAAAGATTCTGGTGTGGAGTGGTTGGGAGAAGTGCCAGAGCATTGGAGTGTTAAAAAAATTAAACATTTTGGTCGAGTTGTCGGTGGCTACGCCTTCAAGAGTGGCGACTTTGTAGAGTCCGGTTACCCAGTTATAAAAATCACCAATGTTTCTCATTTAACTATTGATCTAAAGGAACAGTCCTTCTTACCTCAAGCGTTTGCAGAGGCTCACTCAGAATACTTAGTCAAGCCAAATTCACTAGTATTTGCAATGACCCGTCCAATAATTTCTGGGGGGGTTAAAGTGGCAATCATGCCTCATTTGGAAAGAATGCCGCTGGTTAATCAAAGAGTTGGTTTTTTGACATTAGATTGTGATGTTCTATCTAAATTCATACTGTTTTCATCCATGAGCGGGAGTTTTGTTGCTCAGTTTACCAACAATATGACCATCACAAATCAACCTAATATTTCCGGTGAAGGAATTGAGTCCGTATGTATTCCTGTGCCTTCAGCCTTTGAGCTTAAACAGATTGTCGACTTTTTAAATATCAATGAAGAAAAATTTAAGATGTTGAATATTGCAGCGATTCAACAAATAAAACTACTTGGAGAACGCCGCGCAGCCCTAATTTCTGCTGCAGTCACTGGAAAGATTGATGTACGTAATTGGCAAGCTCCAGTAAACCAAGAAGCTCAACAGCAGGAGGCTAGCTAATGAGCACAGATTCAACTCAAGAACGTATCTTCCAAGATGATATTATTCGCCAAATGGTGGCGAACGGCTGGGTAGAGGGTAAGCCTGAAGGCTACAACCGAGAATCTGCACTCTATGAACAAGATGTGCTGACGTTTGTGAAAGAAACCCAACCTAAAGAGTGGGAGAAGTTTTGCAAGGTTTACCCGAATGAATCTGACCGTCATTTTGTTGAAGCTCTGGTTGCTCAATTAAAAAAAGCCGATGTGAATGCTACCGACCAAGCCTCTCGTAGCTTTGGAACATTGGGTGTGCTGCGTCACGGCTTGAAGATTCGTAATGCGCGATTCTCACTGTGTCAGTTTAAACCAGAGCATAACTTAAATCCTGAAACCTTGGCGCGTTATCAGCAGAACATCTGCCGCATTGTTCCTGAGCTGGTTTATAGCCCTTATGCCACCAAAGAGCACTTAGAAGCTACGGGTAAAAAAGCTAAAGCATGGCGTATTGATCTGGTGCTGTTCGTCAACGGCTTACCAGTATCAACGCTTGAACTGAAATCAGAGTTCAAGCAAGCGGTAGAGAACGCGATTAAGCAGTACAAACGTACTCGTCTACCCAAAGACCCTGCGACTAAGAAACCAGAGCCACTATTGACCTTTAAACGTGGTGCTTTGGTGCATTTCGCAGTGAGTCAGTATGAAGTCTACATGGCGACCAAATTGGCAGGTGATGACACCTTCTTCCTTCCTTTCAACAAAGGGACTAAAGAGGGTGGTGCGGGTAACGATGTACCTGAGGATGAAAATCGTTATGCCACGGATTACCTGTGGAATGAGGTATTAGCCCCTGACAACCTATTGAATATCATTGGTCGCTTTGTTCACCTTCAAATTGAAGAGAAGGAAGATTGGGAAGGGCGTAAATACAAGAAGGAAACGCTGATCTTCCCGCGTTACCATCAATGGGATGTTGTCACTAGGCTGATTGATGCCGCCATCGAAGAAGGGACGGGTAACAAGTATCTTGTGCAGCATAGTGCGGGGTCGGGTAAATCGAACTCAATTGCATGGACAGCGCATCAGCTTTCTACCCTTTATGACGCTGAAGGTAACAAGCAATTTCATTCGGTTATTGTTGTCACCGACCGAACCGTGCTTGATGATCAATTACAAGATACCATCTACCAGTTTGAACATGCCGATGGTGTGGTGGGGCGTATCAACAATAAAGAAGGCGACGGTTCTAAATCAGAGAAGTTGGCCTCAGCATTAGAGAACTCGCAACCTATTATCATCGTAACCATTCAAACCTTCCCGTTTGTGCTGCGTGCGATAGAAAACAGCACTAGCTTGAAAGAGCGCAGCTATGCCGTAATCGCGGACGAAGCGCACTCTTCGCAAAGTGGTTCTACTGCTCGTCAATTGAAAGAAGTATTGATGACCGAAGAAGCCGATGACGATGTCGAGTTGTCTTCGGAAGATATTTTGGATGCGACCATTGCTGCACGTCAAGGCAGTGCTAACCTCAACTACTACGCATTCACGGCAACCCCTAAACCAAAGACGATGGAGCTATTTGGACGTTTACCTAAGCCTGAGCTTGCGCCATCAAAGCAGAATAAGCCAGAAGCGTATCATGTGTATTCAATGCGCCAAGCCATTGAAGAAGGCTTTATTCTGGATGTGCTAAAAAATTACACTAACTATAAGGTGATGTATCAATTAGCGCAGAAGGTGGACGCCGCTGACAAAGAAGTCGACAGCAAAAAAGCCAAGGTGAAGTTGAACCAGTGGGTACGCCTACACGATCACAACATCTCACAAAAGGTCAAAGTGATTGTTGAGCACTTCAAAGATAACGTCATGGGCTTATTAGGTGGTCAGGCTAAAGCGATGGTGGTTACTAGCTCTCGTAAAGAAGCGGTACGTTACAAATTGGCTTTTGATAAGTATGTGGCGGATGCACTAGCAGAGAAGAAGGTGGGCTATGATGCGATTCGCGCTATGGTGGCCTTTTCTGGTGAAGTCGAATTCAACGCTAACGATCCTGATAGCTTTGCTTATATTGATCAGAAATTCACTGAAAAGAGCATGAACCCAGACTTAAAAGGTCGGGATATGCGTAAAGCCTTCGATAGTGATGACTATCAAGTCATGCTTGTGGCGAATAAGTTCCAAACGGGCTTTGACCAGCCTAAGCTGTGCGCTATGTACGTTGATAAGAAGCTAGGCGGTGTTGAGTGTGTTCAAACACTTTCTCGTCTTAACCGTACTTATCCGGGTAAGGCAGAAACAGGCACCTTCGTCTTAGACTTTTACAATGAGCCAGATGAGATTTTGGGTTCTTTCCAACCGTATTATCAAACAGCAGAGCTAGCAGATGTGACAGATCCTAGTATGGTGTTTGATCTGTTTGAGAAGTTACGTACCAGCGGCATCTTCTTATGGTCTGAAGTAGAACAGTTTTGTGAAGCCTTCTTCACCAAGAACAAATCTAATGCTGCGATTAGCAACATCTGTCACCCAGCCAAAGAGCGTTGGCAAAAGCGTTATACCTCGGCGGTAGAAGCTTACATCAAAGCCAAAGATATGTTTGAACGCACTAAGAAAACAGGCGATGCCGTTCTTATTGCGAACGCTGAGAATAGCTTCAAAGACTGCAAGCAAGAGAAAGACCGTCTTGAGATATTTAAGAAGGATCTCGGCAGCTTTACCCGTTTCTATGAGTTTATGTCTCAGCTCGTTGACTACGATGATAAAGAGTTAGAAAAATTGAGCTTGTATGCGCGCCACTTACGTCCGCTGCTGCGTGAGAAAGTGATTGAGGAAGATGAACTAGATTTAGATAACGTGGTAATGAGTCACTATCGATTATCTAAGATCCGTCAGCAAGATATACAACTCAAAGAAGATGCTCCGGATTACCAACTTGAGCCAAGTACCGACATCGGCACTGCTAAGGCCAAGGATAAGAAGGAAGAGTTCCTTTCCCATATCCTTGATAAGTTGAATGAAGTCTTCATTACCGACAACCTGACAGACAAAGACATGATCAATTATGCCTTTACTGTTAGAGACAAGCTCACAGAGAACGAAGAGGTAATGAGTCAAATTGCCAATAACACCCGTGAACAGGCAATGCTGGGCGATTTCCCTCAAGCGATTGATGATGCGATTCTTGGAAGTAATGAAGCTCACCAAGAACAGATGATGCAGCTTCTGTCTGACCCAACAAAAACTCAGCAATTTGCGAGAGTTATCTTTGATATGCTGAGTGGGTATAGAAACTAAGATTAGCTGAAAAGTGCTCATGTATTGATTGAAAGGGGATGTCTTTTAGTGAATATATTGAGCACTTTTTCCGTAACATCAACAGTGGTGTAGCTTTGTCGCATTGGTGTTGTATTCTTGTTTGGGTGATACAGTAAGTAAAAATGATTAGCGTGTGTAAGTATTTTTTCTGCATCGCACCTGTTTATTTGTGCTCGAACCGTGTTATATGGGAGTGCATAAATATTGCAGAAAGCCTTTACTGACATTTCGTAATCACTTCGTATTAATTCATACGCATAGATGATACGAATAAAGTGATAGCTACCTTGCTCGGCTAGTGGATTAAGGTGTCGCTCCCAAATATCGTAACTTGCGAATACGGAGTTGATTCGATCATATAAAGTTGATTTTGGTTGGTTTAACCACCTTGACGCTTTCCGAATAGTCATATCAGGGTACATGAAATTGAGCCACGTATAATCGAAGCAAGTAAACGTAAGACCAAACCATTGAATAAAAAAACGCTCGTTTTGTTTTCGCATTTTTTCATCCATTCTTTCTAATCGCAAAATCAATTTTTTCTCTTGTTGTACTAGAGCTTCAGTTTGCTGTTGAAGCCTAATTAATCTGCGTTTCATCTGAACAAGCTTATCATCAAGCATTTTTAGCACCAATTTCTTAAAGTCATAAAAGAGCAATTAGATCATAGCATTAAAATTATTTTTGAGTTGATGGTTGTGATCAGGTGTCCGGATGGAATTCATAATTTCAAAAAGGGGGGAGTGAATCCCCTTAGTAAAATTATTTTTTAGCCAACAATTTTTAATGTTTTATAGCCTGTTAGAGATAAGCTACCTTGACTTGCTTTTTCTATATGTTCACTCCACCAGCACATCATCGGCATACGACGATCTAAGTAATCAGTTCGGTTATATGCGCTTCTTACTTGGTTATCATCAACGTGAGCTAAAGCTGCTTCAATTAAGTCAGGTTCAAAGCCTTGTTCGTTGAGAGTGGTACTAGCAAGTGAACGCATACCATGACTGACTAACCTCCCTGCAAATCCCATACGCTTTAGCGCCATATTTGCCGTTTGACTATTAGATGGTTTCTTAGGATCTCGGCTTGAAGGAAAAATGTATTCTCGATCAGCACTTATATTCTTCATGATATCGAGTAGCAGGAGAGATTGTTCTGTAAGCGGAATTCGATGTTCGCGGCGCTTCTTCATTCGCTCTGCTGGAATTACCCAAATATTGTTTTCAAAATCTATCTCTTCCCAACGAGCACTTGCGGCTTCGTTCGGACGTGTCATGGTATGAAGTTGCCACTCTAATAGGCATCTAGTAGTTCGCTTAATACTGGCATTGGCAATTTCTTGCATTAACTCAGGAAGCTCTTCAGGTTTAAGGGCTGCCATGTTCTCTTTCTTCGGTTTCTTAAAAGCAGCTTTAATACCAGTTAGTGGGTTAGCTTGAACAAAACCACAGTTAGTTGCGTAATTCATTATCTCATTCAATCTTTGTGAAATACGCTTTACCGTTTCTAAACTACCTTTCGCCTCTATTGGCTTTAATAGCTCAATAACCATCGGTGCAGTTATATGGCTAATAGGAGTTTCACCAAGCTTAGTGAATACATATAGCTCAAGTGAGCGCCATATATCTTTTGCATAGTCAGGCGTTATGGTGTCCTTTTTGATTTTGAACCACTCATTGGAGATATAAAAAAGAGTGTGTTCAGTTAGAGCTATCTTCTCAGCCTTTAAATCATCCTTGTGTTCTTTTGGGTCAATTCCTTGAGCAATTAGCTCTCTTGCTTCTAGTGCTTTTTTTCGAGCATTAGATAAGCTTAGATCTGGGTATTTACCAAGAGCTAGATTTGCTCTTTTGCCATTGGTAGGACGATAGTAATTGAGTAACCAAGATTTGGTACCGTTAGTGGCAACGCGCAGTTTTAGCCCATCACCATCATATAGGTGGATTTCTTTTTCTTGGGGTTTGGTGTTTTTTATTTGTGTAGGAGTTAGTCTTTGGATTGATTTAGCCATAATGGGAACACTACGTTAGGAACACGATATTGATGTTCCCATAAATGTTCCCACAAACGCAAGATGCCACTAGATGCAGTAATACACCAAAATACGCTAACTCCTTACAGTGTAAGGGCTACAGGCATAAAAAAAGACGCCCTAAGGAGTCTTAATTTAATGAATTGGTGGAGCTGGCGGGAGTTGAACCCGCGTCCAGAAATCATTCATCATTGGTACTACATGCTTAGTCGATCTTTAATTTCACCAAGTACCTGCGAACCGACACGCTAGTAAATGACTATCCTGAATTAAATTTCGAACTTCATCTCTCAGGCGGGAGAATCCGATCTAGCTAGTTTGGGTTTGACTCTCTGTTATTCCCCGTCTTACAAGCGGAAGCTAGGGCAGAAAGGCTCTCAGCAGGTTATTAAGCTGCTAGTGCGTAGTTTTCGTCGTTTGCGACTATTTTTTTGCGGCTTTTTACGTGGCCAACCGCCCCACGGCATGCACCTCAGACTTCAAAATTCCTGTCGAATCCTGAATCAGCCCCAAGTGTTATTTGCATAGTACCAGAAAAGCATAGCCTGTCTAGCGTTGTGCGTTTAAGTGCTTAAAATTAACGCAAACTACTCTTCATAATTCGCGATTTATCTCTCGCCCAATCTTTTTCTTTCATATCAGTACGTTTGTCGTGCAGTTTTTTACCTTTTGCTACGCCAATTTTGATTTTCGCCCATGAGCGAGACCAATACATAGCGGTTGCAACTAGCGTCATACCTTCACGATTAATGCGCCCGATAAGATTATCGAGTTCTTTTCTAGATAAAAGAAGTTTACGAATACGAGTTGGGTTAGCGACAACGTGTGTTGATGCTTGGATAAGCGGAGTGATAGTCATACCACTGATAAATGCTTCTCCATCCCGAACATAGACGTAACTTTCCACGATATTAGTTTTACCTTCACGTAGAGATTTTACTTCCCAGCCTTGTAGCTCAAGCCCCGCTTCTATCTCATCATCGATGAAATATTCGTGGCGAGCTTTCTTATTTAGCGCAATGGTATTGCTACCCGCTTTTGATTTTGATTTATTCTTTGCCATAATGGCCTCATTATACGGATTGCACCTGAATTGGGGAATCCTTTATTTGCGCGCTAGCTCAATAGAATTAAATTTTTCGACAGCTAAATGTATCGCTGTTACTTACAGGAGTCTATATGCCACAAGTCACTCGCTCAGCGTTAGTGTCGTTTAGTGCTGACCAGATGTATGCTTTGGTTAATGATGTTGCCCGTTATCCCGAATTTTTGCCTGGTTGTTCAGGCTCTCGTGTCTTGGAATCATCAAGTACGACAATGGTCGCATCAGTTGATGTTGCAAAAGCCGGTATTAGTAAAACGTTCACTACTTCTAATCAGTTAACTGATGGTACTTCTATTATGATGGAGTTGGTAGATGGTCCGTTCAGAAAGTTACAAGGTGGTTGGTCTTTTATCCCATTAGATGAACAGGCATGCAAGGTTGAGTTGAAGTTGGAGTTCGAATTTTCAAGCCGGATGATTGAGATGGCTTTTGGGAAGATCTTCAATGATCTGACGAGTAATATGGTCAGTGCATTTACCCAACGCGCGAAACAGGTGTATTAAAGATGAGTATTGAATCGGACATGATCCATGTAGAGGTTGTGTACGCGTTGCCACACGAGCAGCGAGTATTTAACTTGGTGGTTAACCGTAATATGACAGTGGAAGAGATTGTACAGCAGTCGGGCGTGTTGGCTTTGTACCCTGAGATTGATTTAGCCAAAAATAAGCTGGGGGTGTTTAGTCGCAATATTAAGTTAGATGCGACGGTTAGAGACAAAGATCGCATTGAGATTTACCGACCACTGCTTGCTGATCCTAAAGAAATCAGACGCAAGCGAGCGGAACAAGCCAAAGCCGCAGGGACTATTGACCCTGTGACAGGCGGTAAGATGAATGAGATGCGTAAAAGCTAGTTAGGTCTTGTTTGCAATCTCTTTGTTATCATGTCTTCGTTGACTATATCTATGGTAACGATGTCTTCGGTAAAAATGGTTTCGTTAACCACATCTGCATTGGCGTTGCTGTGTTTAACTTGAAACCGTTGTCGTTACAGTAATGTGACGTCATTGTGGAAAATTGCCTATGCGCCAGATATAGAAAAGGCTCGTCATTGCGAGCCTTTTTATTGCGCGTTGTGTTTTCCGATGAGGATTAGTTTAAGCCTTCGAAAAAGGTGTCGCTTTCCGGGAAATCACCCGCAATATTCAATAATGTACCATGTTCACCAAAGTTCACGATTAAGTCCTTTTGGATCGGATCGTTATGGCCTTTGGTGTGATGGTAGATGTAGTACCAAGTATCAGGGTAGCCATTTTCAATTAGCATAGGGGATCCCATGACATATCGAACTTGGTCTTTAGTCATACCAAACTTGAGTTGGCTAACTGCTTCTTGTTCTACATAGTTACCTTGGTTTATATCAATTCGATAAACCAGCTTTTCTAATACGGAGCAACCCGTCAACATTGTTAGTGCTAGTGGGACTGCTACTAACCACTTCTTAAATCGCATAGTAAAATTCTTAGTCGTTATCCGTAAATCTGGCCTGATAATAAACAAGCTAGAGGCAGAAGTAAAAAACTCCCTGTTATTTGATGCTAATCAGACTGCTATTTTTGAGTTAAGTTGCATTATTGGACAAAAATAGTGCTCTGATTGAACTTTTCAAACAAACTTTCGGCTTAAGCAACCATGAGTAGTTCTTTCGCGTTGGCTAATGTCGAGTCGGTGATTGTGCTGCCTCCAAGCAGTCGTGCTAGCTCTCCAATACGCTGAGTTTCATCCAAAACGTTCATCTGCGTTTCAGTTTTTCCCGCTTTAGTATTTTTCGCGACAAACAACTGTTGATGCCCACACCCTGCGACTTGAGGAAGGTGAGTAACACACATTACCTGAGTGGACTCTCCTAGTTGACGAAGCATCTTCCCGACAACGGCAGCGGTTGGGCCGCTGATACCGACATCGACTTCATCAAAAATAAGGCTTGGTGTTTCTACCTTCTGTGCGGTGATGACCTGTATCGCCAATGAGATACGTGATAATTCACCACCAGAAGCGACTTTCGCAATGGGCTGCATTGGTTGCCCAGGGTTAGTCGAAACCACAAAAGTGACGCAATCTAATCCAAGAGGAGAGGGATGAGAACCTTGAGCTTCAACCTGAATCGCAAACTTAGCGTTTTCCATGCTCAATTCATGCATGCTTTGTGTGATCAGTTTATTTAACTCTTTCGCATAGCGACTACGAGACTTATGCAGTTTCTCGCCATGATTGAGGAATAATTGGAATTTTTGCTGCACTTCTTGAGCGAGTTCGTCGAGTTTCTCGTCTGAACAATCAAGCTCTTCGATCTGTTTCAACAAATCTTGATGATGCTGATAGAGCTCATTGGGTTGAACATGATGTTTACGAGAGATAGACATAATTTTTGAGAAGCGTTCTTCCACAAAGGCCATTCTTCCTGGATCTACATCAATGCAGTCTAGATATGAGCGCAGTTCGTTGTTGGTCTCTTCAATTTGAATGATCGCTTCCTCAAGCATATTAGGAAGTGAGGATAGTTTTTCGTCTAGCTCAGCCAGTTGGATTAACGAACTATTGGCTTTTTGAAGCACGCTGAGTGCATTGTATTCATCGCCTTCATAGATGAGATCAATGGCGAGTTGGCAACTTGAGGCAAGCTCTCCGCTATTGGATAAGCGTTTATGCTCTTGCTCTAACGTTTGGAACTCCTCTTCACCAATGGCGAGTTCAGTTAACTCTTTAATTTGGTATTCGAGAAGCTGCTTTTGAGCTTGGTTCTGTTGGCTATTATCACGTAAAGTTTTTAGGTTGTTGTCAGCTTGTCGCCACGCTTGATAAGCGTTACGGACATTTTTTAGTAGATTAGTATGGCCTGCATATTGATCCAACATGGAGAGTTGGTAATCACTTTTCATTAATTGATGGTGCGCATGTTGACCATGAATGTTGATCAATAGTTGAGCGAGTGATTTTAGTTGAGATAGCGGAACAGGGCTGCCATTAATAAAAGCGCGAGAGCGACCCTCTTTGGTGATGGTTCGGCGTAAAATGCATTCGCTTCCATCAAAAAGATCGTTGTCTTCTAACCAGCGAGTGGCATTGAGATTGTTGTCGAGTAAGAACGCGGCACTGACTTCGGTTTTTTCTTCACCTTGTCTTACCATGCCTGCATCAGCTCGACCGCCTAAACATAACCCGAGTGCATCTATTGCAATAGATTTACCTGCGCCTGTTTCACCAGTGATGGTGGTCATGCCCTTAGAGAGCTCTAGCTGTAGCGACTTAACAATTGCAAAATTATTAACACTTAAATGAGCCAGCATCTTTTATTACCTGTATAACTAAACACTACTGTATAAGAAGACAGTATATACTGTTTCTTTATACAGTAAAGTTATACAGGTAATTTTTGTTGCTTATGCGATTTCATTTTGTGAGCAGCATCAATCTAATGGCCGTTTCTCTTTAATCTACTTATGTTTTAGTAACTTGGTAGATTTATATCCGTCCAATGCCTTAAGCGAGCACGGAATTAAAACAGCTTACTAGACCACCCAAGTTTGTTTCGCAGTACATGGTAATAGCTGTAATCTTTCGGGTGAATCAACTTAAGTACGTTGGGGCTTCGGTAAATATGAATTTCATCGCCAGGAGAAACAGGTAGCGATATTTGTCCATCACAACTCACCTCTTGAGTGCCCGGATTATCAGGAGAAACAATGAGCTTAATATTTCGATTTCCATCTACTACAAGCGGTCGACTCGATAAAGTGTGTGGGAACATAGGCACAAGTGAAATGGCATTAAGGCTTGAAGAGAGGATAGGGCCTCCACCTGAAAGCGAATAAGCGGTGGATCCTGTAGGTGTGGAAACGATTAATCCATCTGAACGCTGAGAAAAAGCAAAACTATCATCGATATACACTTCGAATTCGATCATTCGTGCGACTTGACCCGGGTGTAAAACGGCTTCATTTAATGCGGCATTATGACTTTTTATTTGACCGTGGCGATGTATTTCAGTTTCTAATAGAAAGCGTTCTTCTTCAGAGTATTCACCACTCAATACGGCTTGCAGTGAGGTTTGGAAGTCTTCTGGGTTGAGATCGGTAAGAAATCCTAAGCTTCCACGGTTGACTCCAATGACGGAAATATCAAAGCGTGAAAGGATCCTTGCCGCTCCAAGCATATTCCCATCACCACCAACAACAATGGCAAGATCGGCTTTTTTTCCTAGGCTGACTAGGCTGGCAAATTGTTCTTGTGGGATATCATCTAAGATCGCAGCAAGACGATCGTCAATAAATACTTGATAACCCTCAGAAGTTAGCCAATTAAATAGCTCTCGATGGGTTTGAATTGCTTTTTGATCACGAGGTTTACCTATGATGGCAATGACCTCAAATGGCTTTTTCATAACGTTTCCAAACTATTAATGCTTGAATCACAAATCTTCGTCCCCATAATAAAGGCAAGTCGAACGTCTATGCGAGTTTTTTATCTCAATTTAGAGGTTTAATATCGCCTTTTGATATGCATAGAAAATTGAATTCTGGAGAGAACATGAGCAACGAAGAGAACAAATTGAAAGAAGAAGAGCTGCAACAGCAAGAAACAGCCGAGCAAGAAGTTGAAGCTGTTGGTACTGAAGCGGATGTGGACTGGAACCCAGAAGAAGAACTTTTTCCAGAAGAAGAGTCTCAAGTCGCTCAACTTGAAGCTGCATTGCTTTCTAGCGAAGCTAAAATTAAAGAGCAACAAGAGTCTGTATTACGTGCTAAGGCTGAAGTTGAAAACATGCGCCGCCGTACTGAGCAAGAGATCGATAAAGCTCGTAAATATGCACTGAACAAATTTGCGGAAGGCTTGCTACCGGTTATTGATAACCTTGAGCGTGCAATTCAAGCAGCAGATGCAGAACATGAAGCGGTGAAGCCAATTCTTGAAGGCATTGAGCTGACTCACAAGACATTCGTAGATACCGTGTCTAAGTTTGGTTTGAAAGAGATTAACCCTGAAGGTGAAGTGTTTAATCCAGAATTCCACCAAGCTATGTCAATTCAAGAAAGTCCAGATCACGAATCAAACACGGTTATGTTTGTGATGCAAAAAGGCTATGAGTTGAACGGGCGTGTGGTTCGCCCTGCAATGGTTATGGTTGCAAAATAAAGTACCAAATCGAATGCATAAAAAGAGAGGCTTAGGCTTCTCTTTTTTTTGTTTTTAATTCAAGGGAGGCTCGATATATAAGGGCTTTCTAATCTTTATTGAGTTCGATGTAATAACATATTGTTATCTTTGGTGATTGGAGTTTTGTATTGCAATGCTATGCGTTGGTGATTGTTTGTTCTGATTTGCTTTATGTAGCATTAATGTAAATAAATGCTTTAAATTGTAATTTTGCTGTGTATTATGCGCGGTAGTTTAGCGTTTTAAACGCTTTGCTCACTAAAATATTACAATTATTCAACACAACGAACCGGAGACGAACGATGGATAAATCGCTCTCAAGTAAAATTTTTGTAGGCTTGTTCGCTGGTCTGCTTATTGGTACTGCCATTCAGTATCTATTTAATGGGATAACAATTTTCGATACATACTTACTAGGCCTTGCAGAAGGCGCTGGTGGCATGTTTGTTTCACTGATTAAACTTTTGGTTGTGCCTCTAGTTTATGTCTCTATCGTTTGTGGCATCGTCGATTTAAAAGACATCACGGCATTTGGTCGTCTTGGTGGTAAAACCTTTGCGCTTTACATTATTAACACCATCATTGCGATTACGGCTGCTTTAACTGTTGGTATGATCTTCCAACCGGGTGCTGATGCAAATCTTGCTGGAACGGTCTCTGAAGCGGTTAAGCTGACGACAACAGAAACGCCAGACATTTTCTCTCTAGTTGTTAATATTGTACCAAGCAACCCTGTGCAAGCTTTTGCCAATGGTGACATGCTCCAAATCATCTTCATGGCTATTTTGACTGGTCTTGCTATTCAGGCGCTTGACTCTCGTGGCGGCCCTGCGATCAAAACGTTCAAAATGGCCAATGAGATCATGATGAAGCTTGTAGGCTTGGTGATGAGTTTGGCTCCATTTGGTGTGTTTGCCCTTATGATTCAACTGGGTGCCACTTTAGATGCGAATACTCTTGCTTCTGTTGCTGGTTACGTGGCGCTTGTTGTCGCAATGCTTGTATTCTGGATTTTTGTCTTCTATCCAATGATGGTTGGACTGACAACAGGTATTTCTCCTCGCCAATTCTTGCGTGCAACTCGTGAACAAATACTGTTCTCACTATCTACAGCAAGTTCTAACGCAACTATCCCTGTAACGATGCGTACTTTGACTGAAAAGCTTAATGTATCTAAGTCAGTGGCTGGTTTTGGTGTTCCGCTCGGCGCGACAATGAACATGTCAGGCGTGTCTATCTATATTGCATTGGCGACTATTTTCGTTGCGAACGCATTTGGTCAGCCAATTAACTCTGCAGACATCTTCACTCTAGGCTTAACGATTCTACTTCTGTCTATTGGTGCTGGTGGTGTTCCTGGTGGTGGTGTTGTGATGGTGGGCGTGCTTCTTCATCAACTAGGCTTGCCACCGGAAGGTCTTGCAATCATTGCTGCGGTTGACCGTATTAATGATATGTTCTGTACTTCTTCAAATGTGGTTGGTGATACCGCTGTGAATACCATTGTGGCTAAATCAGAGAATGAAATCTCGGTATCAATTGAGAAAGAAGCAGAGCCAGCTCAAGCTAACTCATAAGACAAGCTAACTCATAAGAAACGATACAACAGATATAATAAGCGGAGCCAACTTGGCTCCGCTTTCTTTTGGCGGTTTTCAGCTTTTAGGGGGGGACCGTTACTGATGAGTGCCGGTGCCATTTTTAAAGAGTCGAAACCGCCTTTTTGAAAATAACCCTTCGCTTTTTGACTAATACAGATAAAAAAGTGATTTTTTTTGCTTGCGACCCTTGAAAAGGAATTGTCCGCCCCTATCTATTGGGCATACAAGAAGCAAACATGATTGTGCTTCATAATTTGTGAATGAGGATTGCGTCCTTGTTTACTCGCTCCAATTTTGGGGCATAGCAAAAACTAAACAGAATTTATTTCGGAGATAGCCTGATGGGTAGAATCATTGGTATTGATTTAGGTACTACTAACTCTTGTGTTGCAGTTTTAGACGGCGACGCACCACGCGTAATTGAAAATGCTGAAGGCGAACGTACTACAGCATCAGTAGTTGCATATACTGAAGGTGAAACGCTAGTAGGCCAGCCAGCTAAACGTCAAGCCGTAACAAACCCTCAAAACACACTATTCGCAATTAAGCGTCTAATCGGTCGTCGTTTTGAAGATGAAGAAGTTCAGCGTGATATCGAAATCATGCCTTTCAACATTGTTAAAGCTGACAATGGTGATGCTTGGGTTGAAGCGCAAGGTCAAAAAATGGCTGCTCCTCAAGTTTCTGCTGAAATTCTTAAGAAGATGAAGAAGACAGCTGAAGATTTCCTAGGCGAAGAAGTAACAGCAGCAGTAATCACTGTTCCTGCATACTTCAACGATGCACAACGTCAAGCAACAAAAGATGCTGGTCGTATTGCTGGTCTAGAAGTTAAGCGTATCATCAACGAACCAACAGCAGCTGCACTTGCTTACGGTCTTGATAAGAAAGATGGCGATCGCACTATCGCAGTATATGACCTTGGTGGCGGTACATTTGATATCTCTATCATTGAAATCGACAAAGTAGACGGCGACCAAACTTTCGAAGTACTAGCAACTAACGGTGACACTCACCTTGGTGGTGAAGATTTCGATAACCGCATGATCAAGTACTTGGTTGAAGAGTTTAAAAAAGAGCAAGGCATCGATCTTAAGAACGATCCTCTTGCAATGCAACGTGTTAAAGAAGCTGCAGAAAAAGCGAAAATTGAACTGTCTTCTGCACAGCAAACTGACGTAAACCTTCCTTACGTTACCGCTGATGCGACTGGTCCTAAGCACATGAACGTTAAAGTGACTCGTGCAAAACTAGAATCTCTAGTTGAAGACCTAGTACAACGTTCTCTTGAGCCACTTAAAGTTGCTCTAGCTGACTCTGATTTATCAGTAGGCGATATCACTGACGTAATCCTAGTTGGTGGTCAAACACGTATGCCTATGGTTCAAGCTAAAGTTGCTGAGTTCTTCGGTAAAGAAGCTCGTCGTGACGTAAACCCTGATGAAGCAGTAGCAATGGGTGCTGCAGTTCAAGGTGGTGTACTTGCTGGTGATGTTAAAGACGTTCTTCTACTAGACGTAACTCCTCTATCTTTCGGTATCGAAACGATGGGCGGCGTAATGACTAAACTAGTTGAGAAAAACACAACTATCCCAACAAAAGCGAACCAAACGTTCTCAACAGCTGAAGATAACCAAAGCGCGGTAACTATCCACGTTCTTCAAGGTGAGCGTAAGCAAGCGACTTACAACAAGTCTCTAGGTCAATTCAATCTAGAAGGTATTCAACCAGCACCACGTGGCATGCCACAAATCGAAGTTACATTCGACCTTGATGCTGATGGTATCCTAAACGTATCTGCTAAAGATAAAGCGACTGGTAAAGAACAGAAGATCACTATCCAAGCTTCTGGTGGTCTATCAGACGACGAAATCGAAGCAATGGTACAAGAAGCTGAAGCTAACAAAGAAGAAGATAAAAAATTCGAAGAGTTAGTGACTACTCGTAACCAAGCTGACCAAATGATCCACGGCACTCGTAAGCAAATGGAAGAAGCTGGTGAAGCTCTACCTGCAGACGAGAAAGAGAAAATCGAAGCGGCTATTACAGCATTAGAAGGCGTTAAGTCTGGTGATGATAAAGAAGCGATCGATGCTAAAGTTCAAGAACTTATGCAAGCGGCTCAAAAGCTAATGGAAATTGCTCAACAACAAGCTCAAGCTCAACAAGCTGGCGCCGAAGGTGAGCAACCTAAGCAAGAAGACGATGTAGTTGACGCTGAATTTGAAGAAGTTAAAGAAGACGCTAAGAAGTAATACTTCTCGCTAATCAACTTCAGATCTAATAGTCTTGCGGGCGTCAGAGGTAACTCTTACGCCCGCAATCTTGTAAGTAACGAATCACTCTAGATAATACTCAGATAAATAGCTCAATTTTTAATGATCTCTTTAGGGGTTTTATCTAGATTGATACATAAACCGCCCATGGCACGTTGAGTGCGATGTGGTAGCAATAATTGGTGACCTAGAACATGTCAAAACGTGATTTTTACGAAGTATTAGGCGTGAGCCGCGATGCATCAGAGCGCGATATTAAAAAGGCGTACAAACGCCTAGCAATGAAATTCCACCCTGACCGTAATCAGGATGATAAGAGTGCGCCTGAAAAGTTTAAAGAAGTAAAAGAAGCGTATGAGATCCTAACCGACGCTCAGAAAAAAGCCGCTTACGATCAATATGGTCACGCTGCTTTTGAACAAGGTGGAATGGGCGGCGGCGGCTTCGGTGGCGGCGGTCAAGGCGATTTCGGTGATATTTTCGGCGATGTGTTTGGTGATATCTTCGGCGGCGGTCGTCGTGGCGGTGGTCAGCAACGTGCACAACGTGGTGCTGATTTACGTTACAACATGGAACTATCATTAGAAGAAGCGGTACGTGGCTGTTCTAAAGAGATCCAAGTACCGACATTAGTCGAGTGTGACACTTGTGATGGTAGTGGTGCGAAGAAAGGTTCTTCGGCACAAACGTGTGGCACTTGTCATGGTCATGGCCAAGTTCAAATGCGCCAAGGTTTCTTTGCAGTTCAGCAAACATGTCCTACGTGTAATGGTAAAGGTCAGATCATTAAAGACCCTTGTAACTCTTGTCATGGTCAAGGTCGCAAACAAAAAACGAAAACGCTTAATGTTAAGATCCCAGCAGGCGTGGACACTGGCGATCGCATCCGTTTATCGGGTGAAGGTGAAGCCGGAGAAATGGGCGCGCCAACCGGTGATTTATATGTTCAAGTACATGTAAAAGAGCACCATATCTTTGAGCGTGACGGCAACAACCTTTACTGTGAAGTGCCAGTAAGCTTTGTTCAAGCGGCTCTTGGTGGTGAAGTTGAAGTTCCAACACTTGATGGTCGTGTTAACCTTAAAGTGCCAGAAGAGACGCAAACAGGCCGTATGTTCCGTATGCGTGGTAAAGGGGTTAAAGGCGTTCGTAGCGGTGGCGTTGGTGACTTAATTGTGAAACTTGCGATTGAGACTCCGGTGAAATTAAGTTCACGTCAAAAAGAGTTACTTCGTGAATTTGAAGACACTTGTGGTGGTGCAGTTGCGAATAAGCACAATCCAAAATCAGAAGGTTTCTTTAATGGCGTTAAGAAGTTCTTCGATGATCTAACCAGCTAATTGGATTAGATGAAATGAGAGGTCTACTGCGGTAGGCCTTTTTTGTATCTATAGGTTGGGGGCTTGGGTGCTGATGTTCCAAGACGTAACTGAAAGTGAATGGACATTTCGCGAGTAGATGACAAAAAGCCCAGCAATCAAATTACTGGGCTTTTGGGTGTTTAATGCGGCAGTAGATTTAGCCGTTTAGCACAAACCGATTACTTGTTTGGAATCGCTTCTAATAGCGCACACATCTGTTCCCAGTAAAGTGTAACGGTATCGATTTTCACTTTCTCGTCAGGCGAGTGTGGGAATTTGATTGTTGGACCAAAAGAGACCATATCCATGTTCGGGTAAGGTTCTTTGAACAGACCACACTCAAGACCCGCGTGGATCACCATGATATTTGGTTTATGACCGTAGATACCTTCGTACATGTCACGGAAAATACCCATGATTTCAGAATCAGCATCAGGTTTCCAACCAGGGTAAGCACCTGTAAATTCGACATCAGCACCTGCAAGTTCAGCAACAGAAGCAATCATGCTTTCTACTTGCATACGGCCTGAATCCATTAGTGAGCGGATTAGGCAAAGTACAGATACTTTATCGTCTTCAGTTGTAATTACACCAACATTCAAAGAGGTTTCTACTACACCTTCAATCTCGTCACTCATGCGAATAACGCCGTTTGGACAAGCATTCAACGCAGCAACGAAGCGGCTTTGGTCAGCATTCGCAAATACGCCTTGCTCTGTCTCAATCGCTTCGTTAAATGTAACGATGTCAGTTTCAACTTTACCAAGCTCAGTAGAAAGTAACTCAGTGTAGTAAGTGTAAAGTTCTGCTAGTTTTGCTTCATTCTCAGCAGGAACCGCAACAGTAACGAAGCCTTCACGAGGAATTGCGTTACGTAGGCTGCCGCCTTTGAATTCGATCATTCGTAGATCAAGTTCTTGAGCGTGACCAGCAAGGAAACGAGCAAGCAGTTTATTTGCGTTAGCACGGCCAGTGTGAATATCACAGCCAGAGTGACCGCCTTTTAGACCTTTTAGGATTAGCTTACGAGTTACGTAACCGGCAGGTTGAGCTTCGCG
Source organism: Vibrio clamense (assembly GCF_050337905.1). Lineage (NCBI taxonomy): Bacteria > Pseudomonadati > Pseudomonadota > Gammaproteobacteria > Vibrionales > Vibrionaceae > Vibrio > Vibrio clamense. The sequence continues at coordinate 94,210 of NZ_JAKJTJ010000026.1, forward strand.
AGTGATGTTGAAAGTCATTTCACCATCAATACCGCCAGCACAGCCCATGTAAACTTCGCCTTCTTGCTCTGAATCGGTGTTAAGAAGGATATCACCTTCTAACCAGCCCGCTTCTAAGCCAAATGCGCCAGTCATACCAGCTTCTTCATCGATAGTTAGTAGAACCTCTAGTGGGCCGTGTTTAAGGTCATTAGAAGCTAACACAGCAAGACATGAAGCCATGCCAATACCGTTATCTGCACCTAATGTTGTTCCTTTCGCTGTCACCCATTCACCATCAATGTATGGCTGAATTGGATCGGCTACGAAGTCATGTTCGGTGTCTTCATTCTTCTGTGGCACCATATCGATATGAGCTTGAAGTACGACACCTTTCTTGTTTTCCATTCCAGCAGTCGCAGGCTTTTTGATGAAAACATTACCTGTTGGATCACGACGAACATCTAGCCCTTGGCTCTTAGCCCAATCAACAATGTATAACGCTAAAGGTTCTTCATGTTTAGATGGGTGTGGGATAGAACAAATTTTATCGAAAAATTGCCAGATTAGTGCAGGTGATAAACTGCTGATTTCAGAATGGAATTCAGACACGGATGACTCCTTTATGGATTAATTACCAGATTTATGATTGCAAAGTTGTAGTAATAGTAGATTTATTATCTACCGACAATTGCGTTGGTATGGCCACAGCATACCACTACTCGAATGGGGCTAGTAGTGGCAGAAATCGTGAAATGTCTCTGAGCTCTCAATTTTTATCTAAATGGGAATTTCAGTATATGAGTGTCGTTTTATTAGAAGTGTCCAACAGAGGCTCTGTAACTAACATTTCTGTAATTTAATTACGAAAATCATTTGATCTAGATCGTTATTTTCAAATAAGTGTGACTTAAGTCTACTTTTTTGTTGTAATTTTTTTTCTCAATGGTATATTAAACCCAACTTCTGAAGCGAAGAAGAAATGCTCAAAGGATGAGTCCGTTAATCGCCTCCAAGGAACTGAGAATCAAATTTTTGTTTATTGATTTATTAAGGTGATATTTATGAAAGGTTTACCAGCTGCAATGTTTTGGACAAACAACTCTGTTTTTACTAACAACTTTGCATACCCAACAAGCTTTGGTTACTAATTAATACCAACGCATGTGATTGAACATTATGTTCACCCCTATATATTAGAATTTTTCTACAGTCCTTGACTGACAAGATTCAACCGCCACTCCTCTTGAGTGGCGTTTTTTTATCTGAACCATTTTTTGATTAATCTTTGACCTTTAACGGTTGTCATTCCACCAACTCTCTTCTCCCTTAGCCACAACAGTCCATTATTCTGGATAAACTCGTAATTAAAGAACCACTGAACTCAGTAGAAAAATACCGAATAGATTAAATAACATCCATATTAATGGTTTTTAAATTTATGTTTAATTCATTGTTTTTAAAGTTATTTATTGTTTAGTTGATACTTTCTGATTGATGGTTTCTATCTTTTATAGAAAGAAATATTTATTAGAGTATGAATTCTATCTGGAATTTGTTATTTGATAACTTTATAATCCCTGCCAATCGATTACGCAACCGTTTACTTTGATAATTCACTAGCCACTTTTAGCGGATAAGAGGGCTACTGAATTTGATTACACTTTTTAGGAATAACAAAATGCTCGAAAGGCTATTTAAACTCAGCGAACATGGAACGAACGTTCGAACTGAAATCATTGCAGGTATGACGACTTTCCTGACAATGGCATACATCATCTTTGTTAACCCGGCGATTTTGTCTGATGCAGGAATGGATCACGGAGCCGTATTTGTAGCGACCTGTTTAGCGGCGGCGATTGGCTGTTTTATCATGGGATTTGTGGCGAACTACCCAATTGCACAAGCGCCTGGGATGGGACTCAACGCCTTCTTCACCTATTCAGTCGTACTTGGGATGGGATATACATGGCAAGTTGCACTAGCAGCGGTATTTGTTTCAGGTATTTTGTTTGTCCTTTTAAGTATCTTCAAGATTCGTGAATGGATCATCAATTCAATTCCTATGTCTCTTCGAACGGGTATCTCTGCGGGTATTGGACTTTTCTTGGCTTTCATCGCTCTAAAGAATGCAGGCATCGTGGTGGATAACCCAGCGACATTGGTTTCTATGGGTGCGATTACTTCTGTTCCTGCGGTACTGGGTGCGATTGGGTTTTTCCTTACGATTGCATTAGTTCACCGTGGTGTGAAAGGTGGAGTGATGATTGCCATTCTGGCGGTCACGGGTCTTGGTCTTATTTTTGGTGATGTGCAGTACCACGGTATTATGTCAGCGCCACCGAGCATTGCGCCGACTTTCTTGCAGCTAGACTTTTCTGCTGTATTTGAACTGGGCATGATTTCTGTTGTGTTTGCGTTCTTATTTGTCGATTTATTTGATACTGCGGGTACTTTAGTTGGTGTCGCACAAAAAGCGGATCTTATCGGTAAAGATGGCAAAATTCCTCGCCTTAATAAAGCACTGCTTGCGGATTCAACAGCAACATCGGTTGGTGCTCTGCTTGGTACCTCAAATACGACGTCATATATTGAAAGTGTTTCAGGGGTCGCAGCGGGTGGACGAACAGGTTTAACTGCGGTTGTTGTTGGTATTTTCTTCCTACTTGCTTTATTCTTCTCGCCATTAGCTGGAATGATCCCGGCTTACGCAACCGCTGGCGCACTGTTTTATGTCGCGATCTTGATGCTATCTGGTTTAGTTAGTATTGATTGGCGTGATCTGACAGAAGCGGCTCCAGTTGTCGTTACTTGCTTGCTTATGCCACTGACTTTTTCGATTGCTGAAGGTATTTCTCTTGGTTTTATCGCGTATGCGGCGATCAAGTTATTCAGTGGTAAAGGTCGTGATGTATCGATGAGCGTGTGGGTCATGGCTGCAATCTTTATTCTAAAATACGTGTTAACAGCTGCTTAATTCGTAAAACAATAAGTTTATAACTATTAGGTTTTATTATTATGACGACTAAATTCATCATTACTTGGGACAACATGCAAACATATTGTCGCCAGCTTGCTGAGAAGCAAATGCCAGCAGAACAATGGAAAGGGATCCTTGGTGTAAGCCGTGGTGGTTTGGTTCCTGCTGCAATTTTAGCTCGTGAACTTGGTATTCGTTACGTAGATACAGTGTGCATTGCAAGCTACGATCACGATCATCAGCGTGATATGCGTATCTTGAAAGCGCCAGAGCATGACGGTGAAGGGTTCTTGATTGTTGATGACTTAGTAGACAGTGGCGATACAGCACGTAAAATCCGTGAAATGTACCCAAAAGCTAAATTTGTGACGGTATGTGCAAAACCTGCGGGCGCTGATCTAGTTGACGAATACATTGTTGATATTGCTCAAGACACATGGATTGAACAACCGTGGGATACCGCGATTACTTACGTAGAGCCAATTAATCGTAAGCAAAAATAAGATCAAAATGTGATTATTTGAAAATGACCCTTTATTGGGTCATTTTTTTTATTATGATTAAGGCAAATCATTGTAAGAAGCGTAGATATGACTGACGAAACAAGTAAAAATCTGTCTGAGACCCTGTTTGTGAAGTACAAACAAGCACAGGAAACCTCTGCCTTAACACGTTACCTACCAAGCTCATTAGAGATCCTCAATGAGCGTAAACAGCAGGACAATTTTTCGTGGTATCGTAACCTACGTAGATTGCAATGGATTTGGCAGGGCATCGATCCGATTGAGCAAGAAGGGGTATTGTCTAGAATCGCTTGCTCAACGCACTCACGAACAGATGAACAGTGGCTCGATACCGTTATGGGTTATCACAGTGGTAATTGGGCCTATGAGTGGACAAAGCTTGGCATGCTTCATCAAAAAAGAGCCAATGATATGCAGAATGAAGAAGCTGCCAATGAGCTTTTTTCTGCCTCTCTGTGTTTCAGCATTGCAGGCTACCCACACCTTAAAAATGATAACCTTGCCTTACAAGCGCAAACCCTTGCGACAGGTGCCTACCAAGAAGCCGCGAAACACACGAAACATGTAATTAAGCAGATAGAGATCCCATATAAGAATAAGAAAATTATCGCTAATTTACATATGTCTTCAACTGACAAACAGCAGCCAGTCGTGATAGTAAGTGCGGGGTTAGACAGCCTTCAGACGGATATGTGGCGTCTGTTTAGAGATTATCTTGCGCCTAAGAATATAGCGATGCTGACTGTAGATATGCCTTCGGTTGGGCATAGTTCTCATTGGAGTTTGACTGAAGACTCTTCATGTTTGCATCAAGCTGTATTGAATGAACTGCCTAATTTACCCTGGGTGGATCACTATAAGGTTGGTCTAATCGGTTTTCGCTTTGGTGGTAATGCTATGGTTCGCCTCTCTTTTATAGAGCAGACTAAGATAAAAGCATGCATTAGCCTCGGTGCTCCAATCCATGATGTGCTCGCCACTCCTGGGAAATTAAAACAGATGCCCAAGATGTATCTTGATGTATTAGCCTCTCGACTTGGAAAGAGTGGAGTGGATATCAATAGCCTTGCAGGGCAAATGATGGCGTGGTCATTAAAAGTTCAAGGCATATTATCGAGCCGACGAACTAAAGTGCCAATTCTTGCTATTGGTTTAGAGGGCGATCCTATTTCGCCATACTCTGATAACCAATTGGTTGCACTTTTTAGTGAGTATGGAAAAGCAAAAAAAATTGATTCTAAAACTATTTCAAAAGGGTATGAGCAATCCCTCGATTTAGCGATAAAGTGGCTTGAAGAGGAATTATTTAGGTGACATTTTTCCTAATTTAGTTAAGCATGATATAGCAATGTAGCGTAAGCTTATGATCCCCATTCATAATTTATTGGAGAGGGTGGGGAGGACATTGTCATAAAGGATATTATGCTTTTCATTGAAATGGAGATTCAATATGTCAGATGAAATCACAAAGTCGACTCACTTTCGTCTACTTCCGGCACTAAAAGCGATTGGCCCATATTTGAGAGAGCCTCAATCGGAAGACGGTCATTACCTATTCGACTGCCTATCAGTCTGTGTTAACGATAAAAAATCACCAGAAGAACGAGAGTTTTGGTGCTGGTGGTTAGAGCTTGAGCGGAATGATGAGGGCTTCGCCGCGAAATACCATATTGGTAAATACAATCAAGCGGGTGATTGGGTTGGTGAAAAAGTGCCGAAGAAAGCCCATGCCGAAATTAATCGAACCCAAGAAAATTTCCACGCTAAACTTGTCGAGACACTTGCGACGAAATTTGACTTGGAAGTGACTATTCACGCAGATTCGGCCGAATTTGTCTGATTTTACCCAACTAACTTCTTCTTAGAACAAAAAGGTGCTTATTAGCACCTTTTCTACTTGTGAATTGATGGTTTGATTGTTAAAACAACGGTTCTTATATGTTTTTTAATTCAAAAGAACCCATGAATACGAATCAGAAAAGCGGGAACACAACACACTCCAAGACAGTGGTTGTTAAACTAGGTACTAGTGTTTTAACTGGTGGAACGTTAGCGCTTGACCGAGCTCATATGGTTGAGCTTGTGCGTCAATGTGCGGAGCTTAAAAAGCAAGGGCACTCAATTGTAATGGTATCGTCTGGTGCTATTGCGGCTGGACGTGAACATCTAGGATACCCCGCACTCCCCAACTCAATGGCAAGTAAACAACTACTTGCGGCAGTAGGGCAGAGCCAGCTGATTCAAGCGTGGGAATCACTTTTTGCTATCTACGGCCTGAAAATCGGCCAAATGCTACTGACACGAGCGGACCTTGATGATCGTGAGCGATTTTTAAATGCTCGCGATACCATTAATGCTTTAGTTGATCACGACATCATTCCTATTGTGAATGAGAACGATGCCGTGGCGACGAATGAGATTAAAGTTGGCGATAACGATAACTTGTCCGCTTTAGTCGGGATTTTATGCGGTGCCGATAAGCTGCTTCTGCTGACGGATCAACGCGGGTTGTTTACGGCGGATCCAAGAAGTAACCCGAATGCTGAACTTATCCGTGAAGTCACCACCATTGATGAAACGTTACGTAAAATAGCGGGTGGTAGCGGAAGCACATTAGGTACGGGCGGAATGGCAACTAAACTTCAAGCTGCCGATATTGCACGCCGAGCCGGAATCGAAGTGATTATTGCTGCGGGTAGCGCAGAAAATGTCATTTTTGATTCATTGAGCGATGAGCCTCAAGGTACTCGATTCTTGCCTTTAGCGGAAGCTTTAGAAAACCGAAAACGTTGGATCTTAGCGGGCCCAGCGGCTTCTGGAGATATTGTTATTGATGATGGAGCGGTAAGCGCTGTGGTTGAAAAGGGCAGTAGCTTGCTTGCTAAAGGCGTGGTGGAGGTGAGCGGACAATTCGCGCGTGGTGAAGTCGCACGAGTGACCAACACGAAAGGTCAGCTTATCGCCCGTGGTATTTCGAGTTATTCCAATCAAGATTTAGCAAAAATTGTCGGTAAACACAGTAAAGATATCGGTTTGATTTTGGGTTATGACTATGGCTCAGAAGTTATTCACCGTGACGACCTCGTGGTTATTCAAGATTAACGATTTAAACGAATTTAGGGAGCGTTCAACGTGACTAGCTTACAAAATATGGGCATAGCGGCAAAAGAGGCGGCTTTCCATTTATCAACCGCATCGACGGCACAAAAAAACCAAGCATTAGCAACGATTGCTGATGAACTTGAAATCAATTCAGCGGCCATTTTAGCCGCGAATGCAAAAGATATTGAACTTGGACGCAATGCAGGGCTAACCGATGCTCTGCTTGATCGACTGATGCTGAACGAAGAGCGTTTAACGGGTATCGCTAACGATGTACGTAATGTTATTAGCTTAAACGATCCTGTTGGCAGTGAAATCGACAGTAAAGTATTAGAAAACGGCATGTCATTGTCGCGACGTCGAGTACCACTGGGTGTGGTTGGCGTTATTTACGAAGCTCGCCCAAACGTGACGATTGATATCGCGGCGTTGTGTCTGAAAACCGGTAATGCGAGTATTTTGCGTGGTGGTAAAGAGACCTTTTTCTCAAATATGGAGTTGGTTAAAGTCATTCAATCAGCTTTAGAAAAAGCACAATTACCCGCGGCTTCTGTGCAATACATTGAAAAACCTGATCGTGAATTAGTGTCACAACTGCTTAAATTGGATGACTATGTGGATATGATCATTCCACGCGGCGGCGCTGGTCTGCATAAAATGTGTAAAGAGAACAGCACCATTCCTGTCATCATTGGCGGTTTTGGTATCAGCCATATCTTTGTCGACGAGAGTGCAGATTTAGAAAAATCAGTTGATGTAGTCGAAAACTCGAAAGCACAGCGCCCATCGGCATGCAACTCATTAGATACGCTGCTGGTGCACGAATCCATTGCCGTTGATTTTCTGCCAATGTTAGCGAAACGCTTGAGTGGTAAAGTTGAGTTTGTGGTCGAAGAGAAAGCAAAGTCATTATTAAGCGAGACGGTGAAAACGGATGCCGAACTGCAATTACGTGATGTAATTTCGGGTGATTTTGATACTGAATGGCTCAGTTACACTTTGGGCATTAAAGTGGTATCGGGTGTGAAAGAGGCGATCGATCACATGCGTATTCACAATGCGAGTCACTCTGATGCGATCATGACCAACAGCTTAACGAATGCGGAATTGTTTATTAATTCGGTAGGTTCTGCGGCGGTTTATGTGAATGCTTCAACACGATTTACCGATGGCGCTCAATTTGGTTTAGGGGCAGAGGTTGCTGTATCGACTCAGAAACTGCATGCTCGTGGTCCGATGGGACTGGAAGAACTCACCAGCTATAAATGGGTAGGTAAAGCGAATTACTTGGTTCGTCCATAGCGCGTAACGTTAGGCAGAGATGCCTCTATAATGAAACGCTTCACATATAGAGTTTTGGTTAGAATTGGGGAGATCCCATCTCTATCCTAAGTTCTTGAGTGAAGCGTTTGCGTATTTGATATGAAAAACGCAATATACGCACCATTATTCGGCAAATCTCGGCCTAACTATCGACTTCTTCATTCACTCCCTGTCCCAATTCCGTTACACTGATGCCAATTAATTGGAGGTGATATGCATTGTCCTTTTTGTTCAGAAAATGACACTAAAGTGATTGATTCGCGCTTAGTCGCAGACGGTCACCAAGTTCGTCGTAGACGCCAGTGCTTAGCGTGTAGTGAACGTTTCACTACTTTTGAAAGTGCTGAGCTTGTGATGCCTAAAGTGATCAAATCAAATGGCAACCGTGAACCATTTAATGAAGATAAAATGGTGGGCGGAGTACAGCGCGCACTAGAAAAACGCCCAGTCAGTGCTGATTCGATTGAGTTAGCAATCAGTACGATTAAATCTCAGCTGAGAGCAACGGGTGAGCGAGAGGTTCCGAGTGACCTTATCGGTAACTTAGTGATGGAACAGCTTAAAGTCTTAGACAAAGTGGCTTATATTCGTTTTGCGTCTGTTTATCGTAGTTTTGAAGATATCCGAGAGTTTGGTGAAGAAATTGCCAAGCTAGAAGACTAACCGTTATGTCTAATTTCACTCCTCTAGATTATCAATTTATGGTGCGTGCGCTTGAGCTTGCCAAGCGTGGCATTTATACCACGGCTCCGAATCCTAATGTCGGCTGTGTGATTGCGCGTGACGGCGAAATCGTTGGAGAGGGTTTTCACCTAAAAGCGGGTGAGCCTCATGCTGAAGTTCATGCTTTACGAATGGCGGGTGAAAAAGCGGTGGGAGCCACGGCTTATGTCACTTTAGAGCCATGTTCGCATTATGGTCGAACGCCACCTTGTGCTGAAGGCTTGATAAAAGCGAAAGTCGCGAAAGTTATCTGTGCAATGCAAGACCCGAACCCTCAAGTGTCTGGCCGCGGTATTCAAATGCTGCGTGATGCTGGTATTGACGTTGAAGTCGGTTTATTAGAAGCCGATGCAAAAGCTTTGAACCCTGCATTTATCAAAAAAATGCAAACGGGGATGCCATTTGTTCAATTAAAAATGGCCGCGAGCTTAGACGGGCAAACCGCATTAAACAATGGTAAAAGCCAGTGGATCACTTCTCCCCAAGCAAGACAAGATGTTCAGACTTTCCGTGCGATGTCTGGCGCTATTCTCTCAACCAGTAAGACGGTGATTGACGATAATGCTTCGTTGAATGTGCGATGGGATGACTTACCTTGCAGTGTTCAGTCTCGCTATGGCCTAAAACCTAGTGCTTTACTGAAACCTAGCGATGTACTTAAGCTAAGTGATGAGGTGAACTCTCAAGCTCAGAAGAGTGCGGTTAGGCAGCCTATTCGCGTGATTCTTGATAGGCAGCATCAGTTGACCGAAGATCTTAATCTGTTTCAAACTCAAGGTGAAGTGCTGAGAGTTGGCTCTGAAGGGGCGGATATCAACCTAACGGAGACGGGTCATCAACTGGATTTAGCTGAGTTGATGTCACAGTTAGCAGAACAGCATAATATCAATCACGTGTGGGTTGAAGCTGGGGCGACTCTGGCCGGACAGTTGCTCGTTAATGGTTTAGTTGATGAGTTGATCGTTTATTTAGCACCTAAACTCATGGGAAGCGATGGCAGAGGCTTAATCGGAGCGCTCGGCTTAGAATGTATGTCGCAAGTGATTGAGCTTGATATTCAAGATGTTCGCCAAGTGGGTCAAGATATTCGCTTAATTGCTAAGCCTGTATTGAAAGAAAATAAATAGATGATATTCATAGGAATCATATGTTTACAGGAATCGTAGAAGCTGTCGGAACATTGGCGGCTATCACCCCAAAAGGGGAAGACATTAGCATTACAGTTAATGCTGATAAGTTAGATATGTCAGACGTTAATTTAGGCGATAGTATCGCGACTAATGGCGTTTGTCTGACGGTTGTAAAATTTGATGCTTGCAGTTATACCGCCGACCTCTCACTTGAAACATTGAAAAAAACAGGTTTTGCTCAATACCAAGCTGGCGATAAGGTTAATCTTGAAAAAGCGATGTTACCGACAACCCGCTTTGGTGGGCACATTGTTTCAGGCCATGTGGATGGTGTTGGTGAAATTGTAGAGCGAAACCATGTCGGACGTTCGATTGAATTTTGGGTCAACATGCCAGCAGATATTGCAAAATACGTTGCTCAGAAAGGCTCTATTACCGTAGATGGAATTAGCTTAACGGTTAATGCTCTACGTAAAAATGCATTCAAATTAACTATCGTACCTCACACCTCCGAAGAGACGACGATTGATGATTTTCAGGTCGGCAGAAAAGTTAATTTAGAAGTAGATGTGCTTGCTCGTTATATGGAACGTCTACTTCAAGGACAACCAGAAGAACAACCGGAATCTCGTTTAACGATGGAATTTTTGCAACAAAATGGATTTGCTTGATTCAATGAAAAAGTAAGGGGAGCTTCTCCTACACTCTTTTAGAATTACCGAAGATTTTCATGATTACAGTAGACTTTCATGATCACCGTAGATGTAAGCCTAGAGTCTTAACACCTAGCGCCTAATAAAATAGGAACAACATAATGCCAATTAGTACGCCTCAAGAAATTATTGAAGATATTCGCCTCGGTAAAATGGTTATCCTGATGGATGACGAAGATCGTGAAAACGAAGGCGATTTAATCATGGCAGCGGAACATATTACCCCTGAAGCGATTAACTTCATGGCAATGTATGGTCGCGGTTTGATCTGTCTAACTATGACAAAAGAGCGTTGTGAGCGTCTTGGATTACCGCCAATGGTTCAAGATAATAATGCTCAATACACAACTAACTTTACTGTTTCTATTGAAGCTGCTGAAGGAGTGACAACGGGTATTTCAGCATCTGATCGTGCGGTTACTGTTCAAGCCGCTGTAGCGAAAGATGCGAAAGCCGCTGATCTTGTTCAGCCGGGTCATATTTTCCCTCTTACGGCTCAAGAAGGTGGCGTGCTAACTCGCGCTGGACATACTGAAGCAGGCTGTGACTTAGGTCGACTCGCAGGCTTGGAGCCAGCTTCTGTTATCGTTGAGATCCTAAATGAAGATGGCACAATGGCTCGTCGTCCAGATTTAGAAGTCTTCGCAGAAAAACACGATATTAAACTCGGCACCATTGCTGATTTAATCGAATACCGAAACAACACAGAAACCACTATTGAGCGTGTTGCTGAGTGTAAGTTGCCAACGGAATTTGGTGATTTTGACCTTGTGACTTTCCGCGACACCATTGATAACCAAGTTCACTACGCGCTGAAAAAAGGCGATGTGAAAACGGGCGCTCCACTTGTGCGTGTTCACCTGCATGATACGTTTACCGATTTACTGCACTCAGACCGCAGCACAGAGCGTAGCTGGACGTTAGATAAAGCGATGCAACGTATTGGCACAGATGGTGGTGTTTTAGTGATTTTGGGTAACGAAGAGACGTCTGAAACCTTGATCAATAAAGTGAAAACCTTTGAAGCACAAGATAAAGGTGAAGCTCCGACAATGGCGAAAAAGCAGGGTACATCTCGCCGTGTTGGTGTTGGCTCTCAAATTTTGGCGGATTTAGGAGTAAGCGATATGCGCCTGCTTTCTTCTAGTTCAAAACGTTACCATGCATTAGGCGGGTTTGGCCTTAATGTCGTTGAGTATGTTTGTGAATAATTAGCGTTTATTCAATACAAAAAAAGCGAATACAGAAAGCTGTGTTCGCTTTTTTATTTGAATAGGGCTAATTAAGTTAATTGGTATTAGATATCGCTCACAGTTCTGTGCTAGAATCCGTCGATTCTCACTTGATGAACATAGTTAAAGGAAGGCTTATGAAAGTGATCGAGGGTGGCTTCCCAGCGCCAAATGCAAAAATTGCTATCGTTATTTCTCGTTTCAACAGTTTTATTAACGAAAGTTTACTTTCTGGTGCAATCGATACTTTAAAGCGTCATGGACAAGTTAGCGAAGACAATATTACTGTAGTTCGTTGCCCTGGTGCAGTGGAATTACCGTTAGTTGCTCAACGTGTTGCGAAAACAGGAAAATTTGATGCTATCGTATCACTTGGTACTGTAATTCGCGGCGGAACGCCACATTTTGACTATGTTTGCAGTGAATGTAATAAAGGTTTAGCTCAAGTGTCTATGGAGTTCAGTCTTCCTGTAGCATTTGGTGTACTTACTGTTGATACAATCGATCAAGCTATTGAACGCGCAGGAACCAAGGCTGGTAATAAAGGTGCAGAGGCTGCACTAAGCGCACTTGAGATGATTAACGTTCTTTCTGAAATCGATTCCTAATGGGGGCCAGTGTGAAACCAGCCGCACGTCGTAACGCACGTCAATTTGCTCTGCAAGCAATTTATTCTTGGCAAATTACTAAAGAAAATGTCGCAACAGTTGAGGAACAGTTCCTAACTGGTGGCAAGTATGATGAAGAAGAGCATCATGAATTAGAACCGGCTTTGTCGGCTCCAGAAACAGACGTTGCGTATTTCCGTGATCTATTTTCTGGTGTTGTACTTGGTCATATGGAGCTGGACAGCAAATTGCGTCCATACCTATCACGTCCAATGCAAGATTTGGATATGATGGAACTTGCTCTGCTACGTCTTGCTATGTACGAGATGACTCGTCGTGAAGATGTACCATACAAAGTCGTAATCAATGAAGCTATTGAGCTAGCAAAAGTATTTGCAGCGGAAGATAGCCATAAGTTCGTTAATGGTGTGCTTGATAAAGCTGCGCCACACGTGCGTAAAAAGTAATTGATTATCTAAGAATTGAAAAGGTCAGCTATATGCTGGCCTTTTTTGTGAGTATTTTTTCAACAAACGTTCTAGATCCTAAATCAACACATCATGAAATTTAGTGATAAAGCCTTTTCGTGATTAAACCTAACTGTGTTGATATCTGCTCTATAATGATGGGTCTGAACGAGACATCAAGGATGTATGTATGTCTGGTGAATTCAATTTAATCGAAAAGTATTTTTCTAATCGCCAAAGTCAGCGAAAAGATGTGCTGTTATCATTAGGCGATGATTGTGCCTTAGTCAAACCGCCAAGTAATGTTCAAATTGCGATTAGTACAGATACGCTGGTCGCAGGTACACACTTCTTAGCCGATGCAAACCCTGCATGGGTAGCACATAAAGCATTAGCCTCCAACGTGAGTGATTTAGCCGCGATGGGCGCGACACCTGCGTGGGTATCATTTGCGTTGACCATGCCGGACGCTGATGAAGCGTGGCTGGCTCCATTTTGTGATGCGTTCTTTGAGTTAGCTGACTATTTTGGGATTCAATTGATCGGTGGAGATACCACCAAAGGCCCATTAAGTTTAACTTTAACGGTGCAAGGATTTGTTCCTGAAGATAAAGCACTACGCAGAGATGGCGCGAGTGTGGGGGATTGGATTTATGTCACTGGGAACTTAGGTGACAGTAAAGCGGGTTTATCCGTGATTTTAGATGATAGCCTCCGTTGCCAACCTTTTGCACCAGAACTTGAAAAACGTCATTACCTTAGCCAACCTAGAGTACTTGCAGGACAAGCATTGTTAGGTTTAGCGTCATCGGCGATTGATATCTCAGATGGGTTGATATCTGATCTTAGTCATATACTCAAACGCTCAAATGTTGGGGCCAGTATTAATGCTAATTTGTTGCCTCTCTCTTCTGAACTTATACAATTTAGTGGTAATGTGGACAGTGCTCAGCAGTATGCTCTGACGAGTGGGGAAGAGTATGAACTCTGCTTTACCGTTCCTGAAGAGAATAAAGGATCACTGGAAACCGCTGTAGCTCATATTGGCGCGAAAGTAACATGTATTGGTCAGATCCGTCCGCAAGGAATGTTAGAACTGCATAGCAACGGGCAACCTCTTGATTGGCACTTAGATGGCTATGATCACTTTAAGGTTAAATAATTATGACTAACCCTCTCTCTTTAATTTCATTAAAAAACCCATGGCATCTGTTGGCGACGGGCTTTGGCAGCGGTTTATCGCCGATCATTCCGGGAACAATGGGGACTCTTGCTTCTATTCCATTCTATTTGCTTCTTGTTCAGTTGCCGCTTCCGATGTATTTAGTGGTGGTGGTTATTTCATGCATTATTGGCGTTAAGATCTGCCAAGTGACGTCAGATGACATGAAAGTTCACGATCATGGTTCAATTGTGTGGGATGAATTTGCGGGCTTTTGGATCACCATGAGCTTAGTGCCTATGCTAGACCTTCCCGTTGATGACTGGAAATGGCTTATCACCGGTTTTGTGCTGTTTCGTTTCTTCGATATGGTTAAGCCGTGGCCTATTGGTTGGCTAGATAAGCGCGTCGATGGCGGCTTTGGGATCATGGTAGACGATATCGTCGCTGGTGTAATGGCGGGTGTCGCTTTGTATCTTGTTGGGCATTTTTCTGGCTGGTTATAATGGTAGCTGCCTAATGTTAGACAAATGAACGGTTCTTAAATGGTAATAAAAAGCCCACAGATTTTGCTGTGGGCTTTTTTGTATCTTTCTAATTTTGGTTATTTTTCAAGATATTGTTGAATCGAACGAATGATGCCATCACTGTCTAACCCAAGTTCTTGATGCAGTTCGCCTTGCGTACCTTGAGCAATAAACTTGTCAGGAAGACCAAGAGTAAGAACGGGCATTGGGCGCTTATCTTGCATTAAGAATTCAATCACGCCTGCGCCTGCGCCACCAATGATGGCATTTTCTTCAAGTGTAATGAGCACATCATGATCAGCGGCCAGTTGCCGGATTAACTCTTCATCGAGAGGCTTAACAAAACGCATATCCGCAACGGTTGCGTTTAGTGTTTCTGACGCTTCCAAAGCATTTGGCAAGAAAGTACCAAAGTTCAAAATCGCAACTTTATTCCCATCTTTTGGTGCATTGCTTTGCTTGATGATTCGACCTTTGCCAATTTCAAGTGCGGTGAACGTTTCGACTAACTCAGTGCCCATGCCATTACCTCTTGGGTAACGCACAGCACTTGGACCTGTATGCTTATGGCCAGTATAAAGCATCTGACGGCACTCATTTTCATCACTTGGTGCCATGATGACCATATTAGGAATGCAGCGCATGAAGCTTAAATCAAAGGCTCCTTGGTGAGTTTGACCATCGGCACCCACAAGACCTGCTCGGTCAATTGCAAACATCACGGGTAAATCCATGATCGCAACATCGTGAATCAGTTGGTCATAACCACGCTGTAAGAAGGTAGAGTAAATCGCGACGATAGGGTGATCCCCTGCGATAGCCATGCCTGTTGCCAAAGTCACAGCATGTTGTTCTGCGATTGCCACATCATAATATTGGTCTGGGAACTCTTTGGAGAAGCGCACCATGCCTGAACCTTCACGCATTGCTGGCGTGATTGCTCTTAACTTAGGATCTTGCGCGGCCATGTCACATAAGAAGTCACCAAATATCTTAGAGAAAGTTGGTTTACTGCTTGTGCTCTTAGGCAGGCTGCTGTGGCTAGGGTCAAATTTAGGGACGCCATGATAGCCAATAGGATCTTTTTCTGCGGGCTCATAACCTTTGCCTTTCTTGGTCATAATATGCAGAAATTGAGGGCCTTTTAGCCCACGCATGTTGCGCAGCGTTTTAATCAGCTCATTTACGTCGTGACCATCCACAGGGCCAATATAATTAAATCCAAGCTCTTCAAAAAGGGTTCCAGGAACAACCATGCCCTTAAGATGTTCTTCAGTGCGGCGTACTAATTCTTTGATTGGTGGAACACCAGAAAGAACTTTTTTACCGCCTTCACGAATAGACGTGTAAAGGTTACCTGAAAGCACTTGAGCTAAATGGTTGTTCAGCGCACCGACATTTTCTGAAATTGACATTTCGTTATCGTTTAATACCACGAGCATATCCGAATGAACATCACCTGCGTGATTCATCGCTTCAAATGCCATACCTGCAGTAATCGCACCGTCACCGATAACGCTCACCACTTTGCGGTCTTTGCCTTCCTTCTCAGCACTAATTGCCATACCAAGAGCGGCACTTATCGACGTTGAAGAGTGTCCAACTGAAAGGGTGTCGTACTCGCTCTCTTCACGCCAAGGGAAAGGATGTAACCCATCTTTCTGGCGAATCGTTGATAATTTTTCTCTTCGACCAGTAAGGATCTTGTGCGGGTAGGCTTGGTGGCCAACATCCCAAACAAGTTGATCGAATGGAGTGTTGTAGACATAGTGCAACGCTACCGTGAGCTCGACTGTACCTAAACCAGACGCTAAGTGACCACTTGATTGGCTCACTGAGTTTAGAAGGTATGAGCGTAGTTCATCACATAATTGTGGCAGAGTGGATTTTGGCAAAAGGCGCAGAGCATCAGGAGTGTCTGCTAAAGCCAATGTTGGATACTTTGAAATATCAAGAGTCATATAATTGCGCGCTTATAGTCTTAGTTCTTGCGCTCGATGACGTATCGGGCGAACTCTTCGAGTAACTGGGTATTGTATGGGATTGCATCCAAAGCTTGAAGGGCTTCAGTTAACAGAGTTTGAGCTTTTTTCATTGCGCCATCTAATCCGAGCAATGAAGGGTAAGTGCTCTTGTTCAATTCTTGATCTGAACCTTGTGGTTTACCCAATGTTTCAGTATCGCCAATAATATCCAAAATATCATCTTGGACTTGGAAGGCTAAACCAATCGCATCAGCATATTTATCAAGTTGAGGTAAAATTTCCACGCCTTTCTGACCCGCAGCCAACGCGCCTAAACGAATAGCACACTTCATGAGTGCGCCCGTTTTGTTTTTGTGGATATCTTTTAGCTCTTCGAGCGAAACCGAGCGGTTTTCTGCTGCAAGATCAAGAGCCTGACCAATGCACATGCCTGAGGCGCCAGATGCTTGAGCTAAGACTTGAACCATCTTAATACGGTTCGCTTCGCCAGCAGCGGATAACTCACCTTCTGCAAGGATGGTAAAGGCTAACGTTTGTAGAGCATCGCCAGTTAAAATAGCGGTGGCTTCATCAAATTTAATATGACAAGTCGTTTGCCCACGGCGCAGCTCATCGTCATCCATTGCAGGAAGATCATCATGAATTAAAGAGTAAGCATGGATGCACTCTATCGCTGATGCTGGTGTGTCTAGAGTGGCTGATGAGCACCCGAGCATTTCCCCTGTGATGTAAACCAAAAATGGGCGCGCTCGCTTTCCTCCAAGTAATAAACCATAGCGCATTGCTTGCACGAGAGGTTGATCTTGATGAGGTAGGCGATCGAGCCAATAATTTAATTGGGAATTATTTCTTTCCTGATAAGAGGTTAAGGCCTCAACCATAGGGGGTCTCATATATTTTGTTCTAGTCTTGCTGAGGATTAAATTCGCTTAATTCAGCATTGTCGTCATTTTGTAGCAAAATACTGACACGCTGTTCAGCATCGCTTAATTTATTTTGTCCGGCGCGGGCTAATGCGATGCCACGCTCGAATTTCTTTAGCGCATCATCTAAAGCCAGTTCACCATTTTCTAGTTGATCAACTAGGCCGTCGAGCTCTTCGATCGTTGCTTCGAAGGTCATATTTTCAGGTTTCTTAGTCGCCATAATAATTCTGCATTGCAAAAGATGCACGAAAGTTACCTTAGGGCGTGAAGATGGTCAAATTTAACCAAGTAAAATTGTTAGAAAAATGGAGCTCATACGTGCTTGAGTCGAAGATAAAACTTAACATATCAGCTCGTGTGATGAACAAAACCCACGTAGACTCAAATAGCTAAGAATGAGTATTGATCAAATTTAATGAAAAAGTATGAGATTTACTCCAAGGTTTCACTTAAAGATCTTACGATCTTGCCGATAACAATATTATTCTCCATATAGTTGGCACAAAACAGATAGCATGAGGAGTGCTTTGTGGATTTAGCAACGCTGATAGGTCTAATAGGTGGCTTCGCCTTTGTAATCATGGCAATGATTCTTGGTGGCAGTCTATCCATGTTTATTGATGTCACTTCGATTCTGATTGTGGTTGGTGGCTCTACGTTTGTTGTATTAATGAAATTTACCATGGGGCAGTTCTTTGGAGCCGCCAAAATTGCAGGTAAAGCTTTCATGTTTAAGTCAGACGAACCTGAAGATTTGATCGCTAAAGTTGTCGAAATGGCAGATGCAGCTCGTAAAGGGGGCTTCCTTGCTCTTGAAGAAATGGAAATCACGAACAGCTTCATGCAAAAAGGTATCGATCTTCTCGTAGACGGTCACGATGCTGATGTGGTGCGCGCCGCTTTGCAAAAAGATATCGCTTTAACCAATGAACGTCATGAACAAGGCGGTAAAGTATTCATGGCCTATGGTGATGTATCTCCTGCGATGGGGATGATCGGTACCTTAGTTGGTTTGGTGGCAATGCTTTCAAACATGGATGACCCTAAATCCATCGGTCCAGCGATGGCGGTTGCTTTGCTAACGACACTATATGGAGCGGTATTATCCAATATGATCTTTTTCCCTATCGCCGATAAGTTGGCCTTGCGTCGAGAGCAAGAGACACTGAACCGCCGTTTAATTATGGATGGTGTACTTGCGATTCAAGATGGGCAAAACCCTCGTGTGATTGATAGCTACCTGAAAAACTACCTCAACGAAGGTAAGCGACTTCTTGGTGTTGATGGTGAATAGACAGGACTCTTAAGATGGATGATGAAAATGAATGCAAATGTCCACCACCAGGTCTCGCGTTATGGATGGGAACGTTTGCCGATTTAATGTCACTGCTGATGTGCTTCTTCGTTCTGTTGCTTTCCTTTTCAGAAATGGATGTACTGAAGTTCAAGCAAATCGCTGGTTCGATGAAGTTTGCCTTTGGTGTTCAGAATAAGCTTGAAGTAAAAGATATTCCGAAGGGGACCAGTATTATTGCTCAAGAGTTTCGTCCGGGCAGACCTGAGCCAACGCCTATTGATGTGATCATGCAACAGACGATTGATATTACCCAACAAACGTTAGAGTTTCATGAAGGTGAATCGGACCGTGCGGGTGGTAATAAGCGTGATCAAGGTAAGTTGAACGGCGGACAATCGCCTGAAACTTCGACCCAAGATAACCAAAATACGGAATCTGAACAGCAGCAACAGCAAGCGGAATCCATGTCGGAAGAGATGGAAACATTGATGGAGAACATCAAGAAAGCGCTGGAGCGAGAGATTGATCAGGGGGCGATTGAAGTTGAAAACTTAGGTCAGCAGATTGTCATTCGTATTCGAGAGAAAGGCGCATTCCCTAGTGGTTCGGCGTTCTTACAGCCTAAATTCCGCCCGTTGGTAAGGCAAGTTGCCGAGTTGGTTAAAGACATTCCGGGTATTGTTAGAATTTCAGGTCATACAGATGATCAACGCCTCGATTCTGAACTGTATCGTTCAAATTGGGATCTCTCTTCTCAGCGAGCGGTTTCTGTAGCTCAAGAGATGGAGAAAGTTCGTGGATTTTCTCATCAGCGATTACGAGTGAGAGGGATGGCGGATACCGCACCTCTGGGCCCGAATGATACAGAAGCTCAGCGTTCAATTAACCGACGAGTTGAAATCAGCATCATGCAAGGCGAACCTATTTTTAGTGATGAAGTTCCTGTCTTATAGTTAACTCTTATTAATATAGTTAGCACTCATTAATAAAGGCTTCTAATTAGCGATTCGTTAGCTTTAGGAGCCTTTTTTATTTCTGAGATAAACTAAACTCGAAGGTGGTTATTCATCTCCCTCTTTCCTTTAGTTTGAGATCTCATGTATAATCTTGCGCCCTCAGTGGGGCTGTGCATTCGAAGGTTTCTGCCTATCGACAGTTTGAATATAAAATCGAAAGTTTGGATATAAACAAGCTAGCACCTAATCAAGGTTGAATAAATCAATCTGATGCCCACGCAGAGAGACAACCTCATCTTGCAAACCCTAAAATTATTGTGAAGAAAATATGAAATTTATTGTTAAGCCCCATCCGGAAATTTTTGTAAAAAGTGAGTCGGTGCGTAAGCGCTTCATCAAAATTTTAGAATCTAACCTTCGCATTATCATTAAGCGCCGAACTGAATCTGTTGCGGTATACAACCGTCGCGATCATATTGAAGTGAGCGCAAGCTGTGATAAATACTACGAGCAAGTGCTTGAAATCCTGACTCATACATCAGGTATTCATCATACGCTTGAAGTTCTTCAAACTGAATTCACTGATATGCACAATATCTATGAGCAAGTGTTAGAGCGCAGTGGTAGCAAGATTGTTGATAAAACATTCGTGGTTCGTGCTAAACGTCGCGGCCAGCATGATTTTACTTCAATTGAACTTGAGCGTTATGTTGGCGGTGGTTTAAACCAAGCAGTAGAAAGTGCGAAGGTTAAACTGAAGAAGCCAGATGTATCAATCAACATTGAAGTTGAAAACGATAAATTAAACCAAGTGATTGAACGTCACAAAGGATTAGGCGGTTTCCCTCTAGGTACTCAAGAGGATGTATTAAGCTTAATTTCTGGTGGCTTCGATTCTGGTGTATCAAGTTACTTACACATCAAGCGCGGTTCTAAAACGCATTTCTGCTTCTTTAACTTAGGCGGCCCTGCTCATGAGATTGGTGTTAAGCAAGTTGCTCACTATCTTTGGAATAAGTACGGATCTTCTGCAAAAGTGAAGTTTATTGCGGTGGATTTTGAACCTGTCGTGGCTGAAATTTTAGAAAACGTCGATGACGGCCAAATGGGTGTCGTTCTAAAACGTATGTTCATGCGTGCTGGTGGCATGGTGGCAGAACGTTTTGGTATTCAAGCCTTAGTGACTGGTGAAGCGTTAGGCCAAGTTTCAAGCCAAACGTTAACTAACTTACGCCATATCGATAACGTGACCGATACTCTTATTTTGCGCCCACTGATTAACTGGGATAAAGAAGACATTATCGATCTATCTCGAAAAATTGGCACGGAAGATTTTGCCAAAGTAATGCCAGAGTATTGTGGTGTTATCTCTAAGAAGCCGACCATTAAAGCTGAAAAGGCGAAGTTAGAAGCTGAAGAAGCGAACTTTGATTTCTCTATCTTAGATGGTGTGATTGAGAATGCTCGTATCATGGATATTCGTGATATTGAGAAAGAGAGTAAAGAACAAGCGCCAGAAGTTGAACAAGTGACTGCGGTTGAAGACAATGCGGTAGTACTTGATATTCGTAGTGCTGAAGAAGAAGAGGCTAGCCCACTTGAACTGGATAGCGTTGAAGTGAAACATTTGCCTTTCTTTAAGCTTGCGACTCAATTTGGTGATTTGGACCAGTCTAAGACATACCTATTGTACTGTGACCGTGGCGTAATGAGCCGCTTACAGGCGCTTTACCTGCAAGAGCAAGGTTTTAGCAATGTAAAAGTTTATCGCCCTTAGAAACCGTTTGAGCGTTAGCTGAATTGAAACCGTTTACGATTCACTGATAAAGTGAGTAGTGAGCGGTTTTTTTATGGCCACTACTTTATTTTGAGATTGTTTCTTTGTCGTAAGCCTTTCTGATTTTCTAAGATAAGAAGATAAGAAGATAAGAAGATAAGAAGATAAGAAAAAAGTGACAGATAAAAAAACACCGCCATATAGGCGGTGTATAAAAATTTGACAGACAGGTCAAAAAAACAGGAAGCAGTCTTATCGCCACAGGGATAATGGGCAATAAACTACGGTAGAAATTCTACCTAACTCGAAATACGAGTTTGCAAACACAACATCGCAACAACTAAGCCAATTGATTCTGAGAGAACCAAGCCGTTCAGGCTAGCGCTGCGGGATGAAATATAGAATTTCTCTAGCCCTTAGGCAATGGACAATTTATAATGTTTCAGATTAAAAAAACTAATGTATTTTTTAGAGCGTATTTATGTCCAGAAGATTGCCACCATTAAACTCGTTAAAAGTGTTTGAAGCTGCGGCTCGACACTTAAGTTTTACCCGTGCCGCTGAAGAACTTTTTGTTACTCAAGCCGCTGTGAGCCATCAAATAAAAGCGCTGGAAGAGTTCCTTGCGTTGAAATTATTTCGCCGCCGAAACCGCTCTTTGTTACTAACAGAAGAAGGACAAGGCTATTTTCTTGATATCAAAGATATCTTCACATCTTTAGCCGAAGCGACCGATAAAGTGCTTGAACGTAGTGAAAAAGGGGCTTTGACCATCAGCCTTCCGCCAAGTTTTGCAATTCAATGGCTTGTCCCTCGGCTTTCTGATTTTAATCAACAGCAACCTGATATTGATGTACGAATCAAAGCGGTTGATATGGATGAAGGTTCACTGACCGATGATGTGGATGTGGCGATCTACTATGGACGAGGAAATTGGCCAGGATTAAGAGCCGATAAACTCTATCAAGAATTCCTGATTCCACTCTGTTCACCCTCGTTACTTTTAAGTAACAAACCATTAGAAACTCTAACTGATATAAATCATCACACTTTGCTTCATGATACCTCAAGGAAAGATTGGAAATCGTTTGTGAAGCAGAACTCAATCGAAGGTGTAAATGTTAACCAAGGGCCAATTTTCAGTCACTCGACGATGGTGCTTCAAGCTGCGGCTCATGGACAAGGGATTGCACTTGGTAATAATGTACTGGCTCAGCCGGAAATCGAAGCGGGTCGTCTGATTGCGCCTTTTGATGAAATATTGGTGAGTAAGAATGCGTTCTATGTAGTGTGCCACGATAAACAGGCTGACATGGGGCGAATTGCCACTTTCCGTGATTGGATGTTAGCGAAAGCGCATAAAGAGCAGGAAGAGTTACTGGATGACTGAGAATAATCATCAGCTGATTAATGGCGCAGAGCATAAGGCGACGTTTATTTTTGCTCATGGCGCTGGCGCGGGAATGGATCACCATTTTATGGCTTCTGTCGCGCAAGGGTTAGCTGAAAAAGGCATTAAAGTGGTGCGCTTTAATTTTCCTTATATGATTCAGCGAGCAGAAATGGGCACCAAGCGTCCGCCGGATCGCGCTCCTAAGTTGCTCGATGCTTATGTTGACGTCATCAATGAACATGCAGGCGTACCAGTCGTTATTGGTGGCAAATCGATGGGGGGAAGGATGGCGAGTTTATTAGCCGATAACCCTCTCGTCGCGGGAGTGGCTTGTTTGGGTTTTCCATTTCACCCTCCGGGTAAGCCTGAAAAATTTAAAGGCGATCACTTAGCGACAATCGAAAAGCCTTGTTTAATTTTGCAAGGGGAAAGGGATACATTTGGTAAGCGTGAAGAGTTTACTGACTTTGATCTATCTCCGATGATTGATGTGGCGTTTCTCCCTGATGGCGATCATGGCTTTAAACCGCGTAAACGTTCTGGTTTTACCGAGCAGGGGAATTTAACCTTAACAATAGATAAGCTCTCTGCTTTCATTTTTGAGGTTTTAGATGAAAAGTAAGTATTTACTCACTATTGCAGGGATGTTTTCTGGGCTTGGTGTGATGTTAGGGGCCTTTGCCGCGCATGGTTTAAAGGCTCAATTAGCGCCATACTTGCTTGATGTTTTTAATACGGGAGTGCTTTATCAATTGCTTCACTCCTTCGCGATCATTGCTTGTGCGGTGTTGCTGCGCTTTAATCTTGGAATAAAGTCGCAAAAATATTTTTTCATTGCGGCAATTTGCTTTATTATCGGCATCCTTTGTTTTAGCGGCAGTTTGTATGCGCTAGCACTAACAGGCATAAAATGGTTTGGCCCAGTCACTCCATTTGGTGGTTTGTTGTTTATTGTCGGATGGGGAAGTTTCTCTTTCGCGGCATTCAATATTAATGAGGTTACTAAGTGAAACACGTATTACTGTATTGTCGTTCTGGTTTTGAAAAAGAGTGCGCAGGTGAAATTCAAGACAAAGCAACGCAACTTGAGGTGTTTGGTTTTCCTCGTGTAAAGAATAATAGTGGTTATGTTCTTTTTGAATGCTACCAAGATGGTGACGCGGAAAAACTGATCCAGAAAATCGATTTTCAATCATTGATTTTTGCTCGTCAAATGTTTGCGGTTGCCGCTGAATTAAAAGAGTTGCCGTCTGAAGACCGCATCTCGCCAATTTTGGCTGAGCTTGGTGATATTGATGGTTTCCCTCGCTGTGGTGATATCCGCATCGAAACTCCAGACACTAACGAAGCGAAAGAGTTGCTGAAGTTCTGTCGTAAATTTACGGTGCCGCTGCGTCAAGCTCTACGTGGTAAAGGGATCTTGTTCAATAAAGACCACCCTAAAAAACCAGTACTGCACCTTTGCTTTATTGCGCCAGGGCACTGCTACGTTGGTTATTCACTACCAACTAACAACTCTCAGTTCTTCATGGGTATCCCACGCCTGAAGTTCCCATCTGATGCACCAAGCCGTTCTACACTGAAATTGGAAGAAGCGTTTCACGTATTTATTCCTCGTGATGAGTGGGATGAGCGTTTAGCATCAGGCATGTGGGGTGTCGATTTAGGTGCTTGCCCGGGTGGTTGGACTTACCAACTTGTTAAGCGTTCAATGTTCGTTCACTGTGTTGATAACGGCATGATGGCAGATAGCTTAATGCAAACTGGCCAAGTTAAGCACCATATGGAAGATGGCTTCAAGTTTGAACCACCACGTAAGAACGTGACATGGCTTATTTGTGACATGATTGAGAAACCATCACGTGTTGCTCAGTTAATGGGTGAGTGGTTGATCCGTGGTTGGGCGAAAGAGACAATCTTTAATCTTAAACTGCCAATGAAAGGTCGATACGATGAAGTACTACAAGATATCGAGAACTTGAAGCAGTTTTTGAGTGACAATGATGTGAAATATAAGCTGCAAGCGAAGCATCTTTATCATGATCGCGAAGAGATCACGGTGCATATCCAATCTCTATCGAATATTTCACCCTATTAATATCGAGTAATGTGAGAGTGATAAGTTAAGTTCTTCGCTTAAGCTTGCGTGTTCTACATCAAATAATTCAAGGCCGCTGTCTTATACTTTAAGACAGCGGCCTTTTCGTTTATTGAGCCGTAGGATTGTCAAAGCTGCTTGCTATGAGCCTGGCTGTTCGAACCTCAGGTCTTGCAAATTAAAACCGAGTTCAATGTCGGTTTTGAGTGCCGATATTTGCTTACAGATTCGAGCTGATTCAATGTGCTCATCGAATTTCTTACGGTATTTTGGTAGCAACTCTTCTGAAGCATGTGCTTGTTCTATATCTTTAAACTGCGTCAAAATCTCTTTTGCTGCTTTGGGGCCAATGCCGGGGATTCCGGGAACTTGGCTAGAACTTACGCCCGTGAGCCCCCAATAATCAGCTAGTTGATCTGGTGTCACGCCAAACTCTTTCTCTATGAAGGGTTCATCTAACCAGCGGTGCTGAAAATAATCACGGATCTGTAATGTCGGGGTTAGAAGTTGGCAGTAGCCTTTGTCTGTTGAAATGATGGTGACTTTCTCACCGTGACTGGCGACTTTGGTTGCCAGTGTTGCGACTAAATCATCGGCTTCATCGCCCTCAGACAGCAGTGAGTCTATTCCTAGCTCCCACCATGCTTGCTGGATCGCATCCAACCCTTTCATAAGCGGTTCAGGCATGGGTTTGCGGTTCTGCTTATAAGTAGGAAGTACCTCGGCTCGCCACCCTCTGTCTTGTTCGTGGTGATCGAATACAGCGATGATATGAGTCGGTTGAGATTCCGATAAAATGCGATTTAATGTGCGAGTGGTGGTGGTGATGGTTCTTGCAATATCGTTAGGATCTGGCTGGGCAGAGTGCACCCGGCGGATCAGGTTGAGCGCATCGATAATAACAAGATGAATAGACATAACATTCCAATAAAATAAGGGGCCATTTAGCCCCTTATAGTAACTGACTTAGGAATCAGTTTAAACGCTGTTGCCGATGATCTTAACGGTTTGCGATTTGGTAGCAGGGAACATAAGCACTGCCCGGTAGCTTCATGCGTTGCTGCTCAACAAAATCATTCAGTAGCTTATCCATTTTTTTCATCAGTGACGCATCGCCATCAATGGTGAATGGACCGTGACGTTTGATCTCTCTGATCCCCTCCGCTTTTACATTACCAGCCACAATACCAGAGAACGCTTGGCGTAAATTGGCGGCCAAGTTTTCAGGGCGTTGGTTTAGGTGTAGATCCAGATTCTTCATATTGTCATGAGTTGGGTCGAAAGGAAGTTGGAACTCCGGGGCTATTTTTAGTGACCAGTTGTAGCTGTATGCATCGCCGCTCTGCTTTCTGTGCTCACGCACTTCAGGCATGGCTTGGCTCATTATTTGCGCCGCTTTTTGCGGATCATCAATAACGATTTGGTAATGTTTCTGTGCCGCTTCGCCTAGTGTGTCACCAATGAATTTATCAATGGAGCGGAAGTAGGCTTCACTCTCTTTCGAGCCCGTCAATACGATTGGCATCGGCTGATCTTTATTTTCTGGGTGCATCATAATGCCGAGAATATACAGCAGCTCTTCAGCCGTTCCCGGTCCTCCAGGGAAAATAATGATCCCATGGGCCATGCGGACAAACGCTTCTAAACGCTTCTCTATATCAGGCATAATGATAAGTTCGTTCACAATTGGGTTAGGTGGCTCAGCAGCAATGATTGACGGTTCAGTTAACCCAAGATAACGCTGTTCAGCGTAGCGCTGCTTAGCGTGGCCGATAGCTGCACCTTTCATCGGCCCTTCCATCGCCCCTGGGCCACATCCTGTACAGATATTCAATTCACGCAGCCCAAGCTCGTGCCCAACTTCACGGGTGTATTGGTATTCGCTAGGATTAATTGAGTGACCACCCCAACACACCACTAAATTTGGCTCAATGCCAGGGGTAAGAGCACCTGCATTGCGTAATATCCCAAAGACGAGGTTCGTAATGTGGGTGGCATTCGTGAGGTTAAGATGCTGGTTATCTGCTAAGTGCATATTGACGTAAACAATATCGCGAAGCACAGAAAACAGATGTTCTTGGATCCCTTTAATAATCTCTCCGTCCACAAAGGCATGCTCTGGTGGATTATGGAGCTCAAGTTTTATTCCGCGTTCACGGCGCATCACATTAACATCGAAAGATTGATACTTATCGAGCAGTTCTTGCGAGTTATCGGTGTGGCTACCTGAGTTCAATACCGCCAATGTGCAGTTGCGATATAACTGGTATAGATCACTAGATGCAGTTTTTTTAAGACGCTCAACTTCAAGTTGAGAAAGCAGATCCATGCTACCTGCTGGGCTAATATGAGTGATCATAATGCCTCCTTTGGTGAGAGGTGAACAAAATACCCACGTTGTAATTAGAATCGATGCTACTGGACTAATTTGATGACAGAACAAATGCAAATGGTTCAGTGGTGAACAACTTGGAGAGGTTCATTTTTGTAGTGGGTATCATTTAGCTTAGCAAACAAATTGGGGATTGTTTTGTGATAACTGATTGAAAAATTTATAGCAAATGAATAATTAGGACAAAAGGGAATGAGGAAAGGTGGAAATAGTACTTAAACTATTTCCATACCACTTGATTCGTTCCTAGGTTTTTCGCTTCATTCAGTGAGCAATTTAATCGCTCTAAAATGATTTCAGGAGTATCAGAATCTTTAAAGCTAGTCGTTGATGCCGAGAGAGTGATCGTGATGCTCTGATCTCTAAATTTGAACGGTAACTTGCTGACACTTTGCTGAATACCTTTGATTAACTCATGGCAATATTCGTCGGTTTGTTCAGGCAAGATCAAAATGAACTCTTCACCTGAAAAACGAGCGACAGTGTCGGTATCACTTGCCGCTTTTGCTATGGTGCGTGCAATGATTTTAAGCGCTTTATCTCCGGCAGTATAACCAAAGCTATCGTTGATTTTTTTGAAGTTATCGATATCAAAAAGCACCATTTTCAATGCTTTTTGCGA
Source organism: Vibrio clamense (assembly GCF_050337905.1). Classification (NCBI taxonomy): domain Bacteria; kingdom Pseudomonadati; phylum Pseudomonadota; class Gammaproteobacteria; order Vibrionales; family Vibrionaceae; genus Vibrio; species Vibrio clamense. The sequence goes on from NZ_JAKJTJ010000026.1 coordinate 122,126, forward strand.
ACGTATCCAGCGACGATATTCCAACTCTAATCGATCCGTTAAGGCGGTACGGTTATACACTTTAGTTAAAGGATCAAGCAGCATTCTTTGAGCTTGGTCATCCAGACGTCGACGATAATCTTGTGTGACTTCAAAAAGGGCTTCTAACTGGTTTTGACCATATGCCATTCTTTCGTTGAGTGCTTGTTCACGCTGTTCTGCATGATGTAAGCGTTCAGACAGTGATGACAGCTGGCTAAGAAGTGGGTTAATAGTTTGTTTTAATTCATCTAATTCTGAAGAATCTTGGACGGACTCCTGGCTTCGCTTAACCAGTGAGCTTAGCTCATCGTTCATCCCTTTTCTGTGTTCAAAATAGCTTTGGCTTTGATCTGAATTTTGTGACGAGGTTTTAAGTGAAGAGGCGAGTGATGAATTAATTTGTTCTAAAAACTGTTCTGACGTTTTACGTTCTAAATGAGTACCCTGAATGACCAGTTTCAATATTTGTAATGTCAGCTCAAGGAGAGACTCCGTCGACACTCCGATCAGTAGCTTGGCTCGAATATCAATGAGGACATCACCGGACTCACCATCGAAATCGAGTTCCGTGATTAAGTGTTGTAATTCATCCGTTAAGCAAGAGAACAGCTCTTTATCAGGGGAGTGATCAAAACTCCCAACCGAATGGCTAGAATTAGACGCCATTATTTTAATGGCACGTTCATAAATTGTTAGTAAGCGAATCGCGTGATCGACCTTTTTGTTCCCATTTGTCGCCGGGAAACTCAGTAAATTACGCAGGTCACGTTTCAGTTGAGCAGGTAAGCCTGTCACTCTCTGAAGTGTTTCACCACTATGCTTGATCTGTTCATCAAGATGTCCAGTTTGTTTTTCCATAGCCAACGTTTTTTGTTTTAGCATTCTTTCTAATACCGCAAGTCGTGGTATCAGGGCGCTAATTTCTTTTTGTTGTTCTAATTCTTGTTTTAGCGCGATTAAGTTGCTATCAAGTTGAGAATTTGTACCTACACAAGCTGAACTTAAAGATGTGACGATACGCTTAAGAATCTTTTGTTCTCGTTTAAATTTGAATGATGTATCTCTCTGTGTCAAACGCACTTGTTCCAACTGACTTTTTAGCTGGTGTAACTGTGTTTGAATATCTTTTTCGAGAATGCCCATGGATTGTTAAACTTCGACAAATGATCAAGCGTAAGCTTATTAATGAATCTCTCGATAATAGCAAAAAAAGTCACAAGGTCACGTGTTGCAAGTGCCGACAGGGCAGTTTTTATTCATCTTTTAGCATTTTTTTGATGTTATCCTCATTCTGGTAAGAAGATTGAATTTTTATTAGGCCTTGATTTATTGCATGTTTACACGCTTCTCTTATGTTACCAGTTGCAAGGCTTGCCGCAGGGGCATTATCAATCGCTTTGAAATATACCCATTCGCTACTGTGTTCTTTGAGGCTTATATCACGAGCAAGGTGTGTTGACATCAGTAGAACATCAAGCAGTTCTTGATCGTTTATTGCCGTATAGGCGCGTGGCAAAAATGGATAATCCGCGATACCAATACGAATACGACGATTGATTTTTCGATTGGGTTCAAACTCATTAATCCAAGTTTGGATTTTGCTAAACATCGCCTCTGGTGAAGCATTACGGTCTGAATTTGATTCAATATACAACAAGTTAGCATCAGAGAAGTGATAAAGGCGTGAGGAACCTTCAACTTTGGAAGCAAGGTATTGTCCAAAGGATTCTTCTAATTGTAGTCCAGATTTGTATCCGTGTTGGATATACATACTGCGTAAAAAAGGCAAATCAATCATCACAAACCGTAGTCGGTCATTTAATGGCTCGTGAATGAGCTCTCCCATTTGCCACTGCTCAAAGGTATCACTCGTTTTTTGGAGTGAACTTGATAACTTGGCATTAAGCATGCGTAAGTTACGCAATTTTGAGCGTGAATGAGTATAGAGCTGCTTGGTTAATTTACTATTTTGTCGGTTGAGAGCCTGGATAATGAACCCTCTGCGCATGACGACAAAAAACAGAATTATAGAGAGAGCAAACAGGGAAAACGCGATTTTTTGATATTTTCGATGTTCGATCGCCATCTGCTTTAGCTCATTTTCTTGATTGGCGTAATGCAGAGTTTGTTCAGCGAACTCTTTTTGTTGTCTAAAGGCATCCTCACTGATCTGGTTGAGTTGCTGCTGTTTTATCGCCACTAACATGTTGTATTTTTTCATGTAATCAAGGGCGAGGGCATACTGCTCATTTTGTTCGTAACCCATTGAAAGTAAGTCGTATGAACGTTGCATAAGATCTTTGTTTTTGATGTTCTTCGCGATGGCTAACGCTTTATGAGCGTGAATAATGCCATTTTTACTTTCATGCTGATGATAAGCTAATCCCGATCTTAATAGTTCAGCTTTAGCTCTGAGTGCTGAGATGTCGGTGTATTCTAAAAGTTCGATTGCGCGGTTGAGGTACTGCTCTGCAAGAGGGTAGTTGTAAAGGTTTAGGTAAGTGGCCGCCAAACTGATGCGCACTTCGATAACTTGTTCTATGTTTTGTGCGGTGCTTTCATGATCCAGTACATTAAAAAAGTGCACTAAGGCTAAATTATATTTTCCTTGTTGAAAGTAGATGTCGCCCATCATTTTTAAGACATGAGATAGAATAGGAGATTGGTCATACTTATTGTAGAAATCAGCCGCTTGAGACAGATGCTCAATGGCTTTGTCCAATACTTGTCTTTCTAAGAACAGTTGCGCTAATAATCGGTTTACTTGTGCCAGTTGCGGGCTTAAATCGCTCTCTACTGACTTCCAATAACCAAACAGTAATTCAGATAAAGCTCGATTGTACTGTTTGTGGTTGAGGTAGAACTCCCCAATTTGTAAATGGTATTCAATGAGGTTTTTTTCGGAGTTACTGGTATTAATGAAGTTTTTTGCTTCGGCGTAAAAATTCTCCGCCGCTGATATTTCACTTTCTTTCGATGCGATCTTTGCTCTAAGCATGGTTAGGCGGTAGGTAATGCCTCTGGTTAGTTGCTGTGAGTTGTCTAGCAACTGTAAGTTATGATCGATGTTATCAAGGGATAGCTTCGCTTTTGTTGAGTCGTTATCGGTTAGCCAAACAAGGCGAGTTCTTAAAATATCAACGTCCATCTTTTGGTAAGGAAGGCGATGTGTTTGGGTAAGGGTAGAGGCTAAATCGAGTTGTTCTAATGCTTGACGAGTATTACCTAGATTGAATTCGGCTTTGGCCAGAACCTTATATGCATCAATGCTGGCTCTAGGTGAACGAAGTCGGTTATCTGCCTCTTCTCTTGAAAGTGCAGTTAGGCTTTTATCACTTTGATCGGAAAGTTGGCGCTGTACAAGATAGTTACTTGCAATTTTTTTTGCCTGTATTGGTGATATCTCAACCAATTTATTTGCGTCATTAAGCTGAGGTGATGAGTAAATAGTGGCATTTACTCCTGACGATAGCAGTGCACAAAATAGCAATAACAGTCTTAGCCAGCGCATTTTAATTCCTTTGAGTTATATATCGATTGATTTGTAAATCGATTACTGACGAGCCATGCGACAGTTGTGGCTTGGCTTTGCTTGCTCGGTAGAACGGTACGGGTTGATGTCTAATCCACCACGGCGAGTATAGCGTGCAAAAACAGTGAGTTTGCTCGGCTGACAGTATTTCATAATATCAGTGAAAATGCGCTCAACACACTGTTCGTGAAATTCATTATGCTCACGGAATGAAACTAAGTAACGCAGTAATGACTCACGGTTAATCTGTTTACCTTTATATTGGATTTCAACGCTGCCCCAATCTGGTTGATTGGTGATTAGGCAGTTTGACTTCAATAGGTGGCTGTGCAGAGACTCTTCAACGATGTTTGTTCCTGCGGCGCCAGAAAGCAGTGTAGCATCGAAATCATAGCTAGTGATTTCAATATCTTGCCCGTCAATGCAGTCACCTTCCATCGTAACAATCGCTTGAGTGGTGTATTGGGTAACAGGGTTTACTTCGACTTCAACCGCTTCACCTGCACACTGTGACAGATCTTTTGCAAGACTAGCTTGAACGGCAGACCAGTCGTTGAAACGAGTTTGATTGTAGCTGTTAAGGTAGAGCTTAAAAGATTTAGATTCAATCAAGTTTGAGCTCGTCGCGGGGATATAAACTTCAGCTACGGCGACTTGCGGTAGGCCTTTATTGTTGAGCCATGATAGTTCGTATAATGTCCAAATATCGTGCCCCATAAATGGCAATTCGTCACCTAATTCAAGATCATCTCGGTTTAGGCTACGTGGTACGGGTTGTAGTAGGCTTGGATCGTACTGAGATGCGTATTCAGTCTTTTGACCAAGGGTTAAACCTGCTAGCTCTTTTGCGTCAGAATATTTGCTCATACTTTCGTTTAAATTCGATTAGAATGGCATGAATTTTACTGAATCCCCCTTTTGCTGTCATTAAGCATTTACTTGGTTGCCTTCAACTATTTGTATAAAAGGTGGGGTCACACATTTATCTTGTCCATCTTTTAGGAGATCTTCATGGATCAATCTGCCGAGAAAGCTTTATATTCATTCAGTCAACGCTATCTTGATGAGTGGCAAAAACAGCACAATAGCTTGCCAGTTAACCAAGAACTGGTGGATTTAGTTTCCCCTTGTGTAGAAGAAAAACGTGCCGATGACGTGTTATGGAGAGCGCACCCTCGAGATCAGAAAGCGGATTTCACGAATGTTGAGAATGGCATTGAGCTGACGTTACATGACGATATTAAAACCTTCTACGGCACACAATATAGCGCGGATATGGATGCCAAATGGCAAGATAACTCACTGACGCTGCTTCAAGTTTGGAGTGATCATGATTTTAAACTTTTACAAGAGAATATTTTGGGACATTTAGTCACGCAGCGTCGTTTAAAGTTAAAACCGACGGTATTTATTGCGGCAACCGATGCTGAGTTGGATGTGATTTCGATTTGTAATTTAACGGGTAATGTCATTCTGGAACGCCTAGGGACAAGCAACCGCGATGTATTGGCTGAAGATTTAGCGGAATTTTTAACGAAACTTGAGCCTGAGGTTTAATTATGTACGTTGTTGAACTCCAGTTTGAGTGCTTTGATAACACGACGGTTTCAGCTGTCGATAAAGCAGTAAATGGTTTGATGGATGCATTTCGTTACAATGGACAGGTACTCGGCCGAGAATTTCCGATTGTGATGGGCGACGGAGAATTTTTTGTTCGAGTGGTGTGCCCAGAGCAAGACAGTTTGCATCCGCGGAATCACTCAGACTTCGTGAAAGTGTGTTTTGATCGCTTATCTAACGCGTGCCTTCTTGCGCCTAAAATGCGTTTGTTAGGGCGAGATCTTAACTCCGAAGAAGTGGCAGAAGATGAAACACCGAGTTGGCAGGTGTTATACACGACATTCGTTCATACTTGTTCACCTTTGCGCAGTGGCGATAGCTTGCTGCCAATCCCTTTGTATCGCAACCCTCCTACATTCAACGGCGACCATAAAGCCGTACTGAAATGGCAGACAGAATGGCAAGCCTGTGATGAAGTACAAATGGGCGGTGGTTGCCGTGCTGAACATGCAACGCTAGCTGAAATCAGTGATACTAAGAGTGTATTGTTTAAACGTGGTTGGGGGTTAAGAGGGCGTATTGAGTATCTGACTAAGGTACCAACCTACTACTATTTATACCGTGTGGGTGGAATCAGCTTGAAAGATGAAAAAGAGCGCAAATGCCCTCAATGTGGTGGTGAATGGCTGCTTGATGCGCCGATCCACGATATTTTCTATTTCAAGTGTGATGATTGTCGACTGGTGTCAAACATCTCTTGGGATCATCTTAAGTAACTCTCCTGTTTTGATTTAAACGTCATATTTTAGATGTCGGAGCACTACCTAAGTGTTCTGATATCGATTTTCCCTTTGGTATTAATTATTTACCTTCTGTTTCCTTACTCGATTTCATGACTTCGATACCGATCTTTTCCCAATATTTCTTACTCCCTAATTGTTAGCTACTGTTCCCTGAATACGCGCAGAACGTGTTATTCCCCTCTTGCTTCAGCTCCAATGTATTCATTGAAATAATCCAACACTCATCAACTTTTAGTTACCTCAATAGTTAGCCTGATCACAATAATCAATCAGTTCTCTTTCAATTTATATTCATCTCAATATAAATGGGATCGATCCCATGGGAATGTTCCCAATTTTGATAATCACCTGATTCTAAATCTAAAAGGAATGGACGATGAAACTGTTACCTATTGCTGCAGCGCTTACTACTGCTTTACTTACTCCTAGTTTATACGCTGGTGAAACCGCACCATTGGAATTTAATGGCTACATGCGCGGCGGTGTTGGCCTTAGTAATGAAGGTGGTTCAAATAGCAAGTGGGAGGTGAGTAAGGTTGGTCGCCTCGGCAATGAAAATGACCTGTATGGTGAGTTTGGTTTTAAGAAAGAGGTGTATGCAGAGGGCGACGTTTCGTTTTTAGTTGATTCTATGTTGTCGTACTGGCAAGGACAAGATGAGAACGCTGCGGATAAAAACGTTGATGTGGTGCAATTGAATGTTCAGGCTGTAGGGTTTTTTGAAGATAAGGATATTGGGATTTGGGCGGGTGAGCGCTACTACCAACGTCATGATGTGCACATCGTTGATAACTATTACTGGGATGTAAGTGGTATTGGTGCTGGTGTTGAACACATCAATATGGGCCCAGGTAAATTATCGGTGGCTTTGATTCAAGACACGGTCACGGGTGACATTGCCGATGGTAAAGAAACCACAGCCATGATTGCTGATGTACGTTATGCGGGCATTCCACTGTGGAACAATGCTGATCTTGAGGTCGGTATTGATGTGAACTTTGCCAATGAAAAGCAAGGTCAAACTGTGGATGCGGATGACAGCGTAATGCTAACGGCGAGCTTGAATCAGAATCTTTCAGGTGGCTTCAATAAAACCATTCTACAGGTTGCTAACTCTGGTTATGCAGAGCAGATGACGACTTTTGGGACGGGTAAAAATATCGTTCGTGATGCAAACAACAATGACGCCGATGGCTTCAGATTGATTAACTGGGGCGTACTTGCGATCGGCGAGAACATCGAGTTTGGCCACACTGTTCGTTATGCCGCGTCAACCGGTGTTGGCGCCAATAACAGTGATGATGATTCTTTTAGTGCGGTAATTCGCCCGCTTTACAAGTGGGATAAACGTATGCGAACCATCCTTGAAATTGGTGGCTTTGTTGAAACCATTAATAACCAAGATGGTGCGGGTGGCAAGCTTACTGTGGCTCAGGCTTGGGTACCGCAAGTGGGTTTCTGGTCGCGTCCTGAATTTCGTATCTTTGCGACTTACCTAAACGACGCTGAAAACGACAATGCTTTCGGTGAAGGTAAAAACAGCGAAATGAGTGTTGGTATGCAGGTGGAAGCTTGGTGGTAAGCCGATTTTCCTAACCAGTCTAAACCAACAAAAAAGAGGCTGACATTATGTCAGCCTCTTCGGGTATCTATAGGGTGCTGTCGTTTAGTTGATTACCAACCTTTTACTACGCCACCTTGGAAGATTTCAGATGCTGCGTTGTATACTTCGTCTGTTTGGTAAGATTTCACAAAGTTTTGTACGTTTTCAGCGTCTAGATTTTCAATACGAGAAACAATGATGTTCACGTATGGAGACTCTTTATCTTCAACAAAAATACCGTCTTTTTGTGGTGTTAAGTTGATGCTGCTTGCGTAAGTGGTATTGATTACTGACAAAGCCACATCGTCTAGAGAGCGAGGAAGTTGCGCTGCATCTAGCTCAACAATCGTAATATTCTTTGGGTTGCCAACGATATCGCGAACGGTTGCTAGAAGGCCAACGCCATCACGAAGTGTGATAAGGCCTTGCTGTTCTAAAAGAAGTAGAGAGCGGCCAAGGTTTGTAGGATCGTTCGGTACCGCAATACGTGCATTGTCTTGGATTTCATCAACACTTTTAACCTGCTTTGAATAGCCTGCAATTGGATAAACAAAGGTATTACCCGCAATCGTGATTTTGTATTCACGGTCAGCGATCTGTTGATCTAGGTATGGCTTATGTTGGAACGCGTTGATATCGATTGAACCATCGTCTAACGCAGCATTAGGAGTAACATAGTCAGTAAAAGTGACGAGCTCAACATCAAGTCCAAACTTCTCTTTAGCAACTTTAGCGGCAACTTCTGCTACTTGAGCTTCTGCTCCTGCCATTACGCCGACTTTGATTTTTGAAGTATCGATCTCTTTTTCTCCACAACCTGAAAGCACAAGTGCTGAGGCGGCAACGGCAATGGCTAATAAGCCCTTAAGATTAAATTTCATGACTCTCTCCTTGTTATATGATTATATTTTTTATCTAACTATCTGTGATCAACGCGGCGAACTAGTGCATCGCCAATCGATTGAATTATTTGTACTAATATAATAAGCATTACAACCGTCACTGCCATGATAACAACGTCGTAGCGGTGGAAGCCGTAGCGTATGGCGACATCACCCAAACCACCACCACCAACAGTTCCAGCCATTGCAGAGTAACTGACTAGCGTCACCATGGTGATCGTGACTGAGTTAATAATGGTTGGTAGTGCTTCCGGTAATAATACTTTGGTAATAATCTGGCGTGGCTTAGCACCCATTGATTGCGCGGCTTCGACTAGACCTGTAGGGACTTCTAAAAGCGCACTTTCAATTAAGCGTGCAACAAATGGGATAGCGCCAATCGTTAAAGGAACAATGGCAGCAGTCGTGCCGATGAAGGTGCCAATTAACAATTTAGTTAAAGGAATAATCGCGACCATCAAAACTAAGAAAGGGACTGAACGTCCGATATTGACGACTGCACCTAAAATACTATTGAGTTTGGTATTTTCTAACAGCCCACCTTTTTTACTGGTATGCAGAATTACACCTAGTGGGATCCCCACAGCAAAACCTACAATGCCAGCGACTGCGACCATGTAAAGGGTTTCAAGAGTTGCGCCTAGTAGTAGGTCACCATTTAAACTTAGCCAATCGATGATTGAATTAAAGGACATAACCTAATACCTCTACTTTTACTTTGTGTGCGCGTAAAAATTCAATCGCGCCGTTATCATCTTGTTCTGTTCCGAATAATTCAGCGACCATCATGCCGAATTTTACGCCGCCAGCGTAATCTAAGTCTGAGCTTAAAATACTGACATCGATATTGAATTTACGTGCGATTTGCGTCATTAACGGCGCATCAACGGTTTCCCCTGTAAACTCCAAACGCAATAGAGGGTAACTGCCATGCACTCGTGTTTCTTGTAGTCGAGCTTGGTAATCTTCAGGAATCGAAAGATCTAAGGTCGAGCGGATAAATTGATGGGCTAACTCTGTTTTTGGATGAGCAAAAATATCGCCAACACTGCCTTTTTCTACTAGTTTTCCGCCACCAATAATAGCCACTTCATGACAGATGCTTTTAACCACATCCATTTCGTGAGTGATTAATAACATGGTGATATTGAGTTTACGGTTAATCTCGCGCAGTAACTCTAGAATTGATTGAGTAGTTGCGGGATCTAGCGCGCTGGTGGCTTCATCACAAAGCAGTACTTTTGGATCAGACGCTAGCGCACGAGCAATGGCGACACGCTGTTTTTGTCCGCCACTTAAATTTGATGGGTAGGTCTCTTTCTTATCCGCCAAGCCAACTAAATTGAGCAGTTCAGTGACTTTTTTGTTGATGTCACCTTTGTCTACTCCTGCAAGCTCTAACGGTAGGGCGATATTACCAAAAACAGTTCGAGAAGAGAGCAGGTTAAAGTGTTGAAAGATCATACCGATGTTACGTCTTGCAGCACTTAGCTCAGATTTAGAGAGTTGTGTTAAGTCAACACCATCAACAATGACAGAGCCACTGGTTGGAGCTTCTAGCATGTTGACACAGCGTATAAGAGTACTTTTCCCTGCTCCTGAAGAACCAATAACCCCAAAAATACCACCTTGAGGAACTTGGAGGTTTATATCTATTAAGGCATTGATTTCTTTAGTACCTTGATAGAAAGTTTTGTTAACTTGATTAATTTTAATCATCTAAAAACCTATGCAGGAGTAACAGTGGAAAATGTTGTTCAAAGTTTGAATCTATAGAAGATGCTATGGGCTAACTTGATTTAAGTCAATAGATATTTTGACGTCTAGACGTCTAAAGGGCAATTAGGTAGTGCCGTAAGAAATAAAGCGTGTAATAATTCTTTTCATATAGAGTAGATAGAGACATAAATTTTGGCGAAACCAGCAGTTTTTCTAGATCGCGATGGTGTGATTAATGTTGATCATGGCTATGTGCATGATGAGCATGATTTTGAATACATCGATGGTGTCTTTGAGGCGACAAAGAAGCTTCAAGATATGGGGTATATGTTAGTCCTCGTGACGAACCAATCGGGCATCGCTCGTGGCATGTTCAGTGAAGACCGCTTTTTGTCTTTAACGCAATGGATGGACTGGAATTTTGTCGATCATGGCGTTGAGCTTGATGGGATTTATTACTGCCCGCATCACGCAGAACATGGCGTGGGTAAATACAAAGAAGATTGTGATTGTCGTAAGCCTAAACCCGGTATGTTTATCTCTGCTCGTGATTTCTTAAAAATCGATATGGAAAAATCCATTATGATTGGCGATAAAGCAGAAGATATGATGGCAGCCGAAGCGGCAGGGGTTGGAACGAAAATTTTAGTGAGGACAGGTAAACCAATCACTGAAAAAGGTGAAGCCATTGCCACCGTTGTACTTGATAGTATTAAAAATGTTCCAGATTACGTGCTAGGTGCTTAATGAACAAAAAACTCACTATTCTTGATATTGCCAAACTTTCTGGTGTAGGGAAATCAACCGTTTCACGAGTTATAACCAATGATCCGAAAGTGAAACCTGCAACACGAGCAAAAGTTGAACAAGTAATACAAGAGTCTGGCTATGTTCCATCAAAGTCAGCGCAATTGATGCGAGGTGGGAGTCAAAAAGTGATCGGGGTTATTATCTCTCGCCTCGATTCTCCCTCTGAAAATCGAGCGGTGAGTACGATGCTCGCTGAGCTTTATCGTGCGGGCTATGATGTCGTTATTATGGAGAGCCAGTTCAGTCGGAGTAAAACCAATGAACATTTAGCAGTATTACAAAAGCGTAATGTTGATGGTGTGATTGTATTTGGCTTTACTGATTGTGATGTTGAAGCTCTGAATTTATGGCAAGAAAAAGCCGTCGTTATTGCATTGGATACTCAAGATGTATCTTCGGTCAATTATGACAACATAGCCGTGATCCAACTGGCCATTTCTCATTTAGAGCTGATGGGTATTAACGATATCGCCTTTATAGGGGTAGATCCTAGTGATCGTTCCACTGGTGAACTACGTTTAAGTGCCTATCTTGATTGGTGCAAGAGAACGAGCGTCGAGCCTAATTATAAGACAGGCCAACTGCACCATGAAAGTGCTTATGGGTTAGTCGATGACGTGATTACGGAAACAACGCAAGCGATTGCGTGTGCGAGTGACACTCTTGCGCTAGGCGTAATCAAACGTCTACAAGAGCTGAAACGTACGGATATTGCGGTGACAGGTGTCGGCGGAAATGATCTGCTTTCTTTTCTTTTTCCGAACATCTATAGCATTGACCCTGGCTACTCTCAAGCAGGAGAAAAGGCAGCTAAGTTGTTGATTGCTCAGCTTTCTGGTGAGGGTGATATCACACATGTAACCCAAAAGCCTGTTGTTTAAAACAGGCTTGTAACCTATTTAAATAATGACCATTCATCCATGATTTTAAAGGAAGTCACCCTAAATCGTGCCGTGAAACTCACCATTGATTCCTATCTATTTAAGCTATTGTTTATTCATTTAAAATAAAATATTGTGTGATCTCTTTCAATTAATGGGAATGTTCCCATTTAAAGATTCTATTGATCTGTGCAATATACTCACATTGATGTTTGGGAATGTTCCCATGACGGTAGGTATGAAAGTAGAGCTTGTTTGCGGGCACAGCCTTACTAACGTGCAGAATTCAGGAATAGAAATAGGGTGGATAGTTATGAGTAAAATAGCGAGACAAGACGTTGAGCGTCTTATACAGCTTGTCGGAGGGAATGATAACATTGCTAGTGTTAGTCATTGTCTCACTCGGTTGCGCTTTGTATTAAATGATACGGATCTTGCAAATAAGCAGGAACTAGAATCAATGCGCTTGGTGAAAGGCTGTTTTACTAATGCAGGACAATTTCAGGTTGTTATCGGCACTGAAGTTGATGAGGTTTACGCTATTCTCATTGAATTATCAGGCAAAAGTGAAGCGTCAAAAGATGAGTCTAAGCTCGCTGCTCGTCAGAACATGAATATATTAGAGCGCGGAATTTCCCATTTAGCAGAAATTTTTGTTCCGCTTTTGCCCGCAATTATTACGGGTGGTTTGATTTTAGGTTTCCGAAATGTGATTGGTGACATTCGCATGTTCGACGGGAAAACCCTTGTTGAAATCAGTCAATTCTGGGCAACCGTGCACTCATTCTTATGGTTGATTGGTGAGGCGATCTTCTTCTTCCTTCCTGTTGGTGTTTGTTGGTCTACCGTTAAGAAGTTAGGTGGAACACCAATTCTTGGTATCACGCTTGGGGTTACCTTGGTCTCGCCTCAATTAATGAATGCTTACATGATCGGTAAACAAGTGCCAGAAGTCTGGGATTTTGGGCTGTTCGTGATTGAGAAGGTAGGCTATCAGGCTCAAGTGATCCCGGCAATGTTAGCCGGTGTAGCATTAGCCTTTATTGAAACTAACTTAAAACGAATTGTACCTGCCTACTTATACTTGGTGGTGGTGCCATTTGTCTCCATCATTCTTTCCGTCATTTTAGCTCATGCTTTCATTGGTCCCTTTGGACGTGTGTTAGGTGATGGCGTTGCTTTTGCGGCAAAAGCGGCAATGACAGGCGATTTTGCGGTGATTGGTTCTATTATCTTCGGTTTCTTGTATGCACCGTTAGTCATTACCGGGATCCATCACACCACGAACGCTGTCGACCTTCAATTAATGCAAGACTTAGGTGGCACGCCAATTTGGCCTCTAATTGCTTTGTCTAATATTGCTCAGGCATCAGCTGTAGTGGGTATTATTATTCTGAGTAAGAAAGAGGGCGAGCGTGATATCTCTATTCCTGCAGCTATCTCTGCTTACCTAGGGGTAACGGAACCTGCGATGTACGGTATCAACTTAAAATATAAGTTCCCAATGCTTAGCGCGATGATCGGTAGCGCAGCGGCGGCGGCGATTTGTGGCAGCGCTGGCGTTATGGCGAACGGTATCGGTGTTGGTGGTCTGCCCGGTATTCTGTCTATTCAACCTCAGTACTGGACAGTTTACTTAATAGCGATGCTGGTGGCGATTGTTGTACCTGTGGCGTTAACACTACTCAGCTACAAACGAGCACAAGCGAAAGGTGAGTTAACTGCCGTTAACGAATAATAGATTTTGGAGTGATGCTTTTGTCACTCCGTTTTTGATTTTTAGTAAGAGTAAGTCGAGATGATGATTCAAAAGAAAGATGCGTTGTGGTGGAAAACAGCAACCATTTATCAAATTTACCCAAAAAGTTTTTGCGACAGTGGTGCTCAAGGTTCTGGTGACATTAAAGGCATTATTTCAAAATTAGATTATCTGAAAACATTGGGTATTGAGGCAATCTGGTTAACGCCAGTCTACGAATCACCGATGATCGACAATGGTTATGATATTTCAGATTATTACGCGATAAATCCAGAATTTGGAACCATGGAAGATTTTGAACGTCTGCTGTCGGAAGCTCACCAGCGCGGCATTCGAATTATCATGGATATTGTCGTGAACCATACCTCAACGGCTCATGCTTGGTTTCAGTCAGCTCTGGGTGACAAAACAAGTCCATATCGTGATTATTATATTTGGAAAGATCCAGTAAACGGAGGTACTCCAACGAACTGGCAGTCTAAATTTGGTGGAAATGCATGGGAGATGGATGAGGCGACAAGCCAATACTACTTACATCTTTTTGCAAAAGAGCAAGCCGATTTAAATTGGGAGAATCCACAAGTTCGAGATGAAGTGAAAAAAGTCATCAGCTATTGGGCTGAAAAAGGGGTGGATGGTTTCCGGCTAGATGTGATCAACCTGATCTCTAAACAGCAAGACTTCCTTAATGATGAGATTGGAGATGGGCGACGTTTTTATACTGACGGCCCACGAGTTCACGAATACCTGCAAGAGATCAGCGAAGCGGTTTTCCAGAAATACGGGAGTGTCACGGTTGGTGAAATGTCTTCAACGACGTTAGAGCATTGCCAGCAGTACTCAAGTACGGATAATAAAGAGTTGTCTATGGTGTTCAATTTTCATCATTTAAAAGTGGATTATACGAATGGTGACAAATGGACAAAAGCGCCATTTGATTTTGTTCAGCTTAAATCAATTTTCAATCATTGGCAGACAGGCTTGAACGGCAAAGGTTGGGGGGCGTTATTTTGGTGTAACCATGATCAACCTAGAGTTGTAAGCCGACTGGGTGATGATAAGCAATATCGAGTTGAATCTGCCAAAATGCTTGCCGCGTCTTTGCACATGATGCAAGGAACCCCTTACATCTATCAAGGTGAAGAGATCGGCATGACTAACCCTCATTATACAGATATCAGCCAATATCAGGATGTTGAGAGCACTAACATGTACGATATTATGGTGAACCAACAAGGGGTGGAACATCTGGATATGATGGCGATCTTAGCGCAAAAATCCCGCGATAACTCACGAGCGCCGATGCAATGGAACAGTGAGCCTTACGCCGGATTCTCACAAACTCAGCCATGGCTTGATGTAGCGAATAATTACCCTGAGATTAACGCTGAGCAAGCACTTGAACACAAAGACTCTGTTTTTTACTTCTATAAGAGCTTGATTGAGTTACGTAAACAAGTGCCAGTGATTACGGATGGCAGCTATCAAGACCTCTTGCCTGAGCACTCATCCATTTTTGCGTATGTACGTGAGAACGAAGGGCAAACCTTGCTGTGTATTAACAACTATTATGGTGAAGAAACAGAGAGCGTTTTACCTGAGCGTTTTGAGATGATGAAGGCTAAGAGCCTGTTATCCAATTATCAAGTGAGCGAAAGTTTAGTTACGTCTCATCACCAAGTGCTACGACCTTACGAGACTCGTATTCTCCTGATTGAAGATTAGCCTCGTTACTATTTCAAGAAACCTAATTCTCAGTTCCCCCTAAAGATTTAGGTTTGAACAAAGGCTTTGGAGTGCTCCCAAAGCCTTTTTTATTGTTTGTGGCTAGTCAGCAGCCACGCTCAGGTTCAGTGAATCTAAGTCAGGGCTAGCTAATCGAAGTCAGTACCGCTGCTGATTCTTCGATCGTAGATTGCTCTACAGACATCAATTCAATCTGCTCAACTAGTCCGAGCGTTGGGTTGAACCAACGCTCAGACGATGTGCCAAACTCTGCTGAGTCCATCCCGACACAGCCAATGTAGTAAGTGTTTTTTTCCGTAAGATTCGCAGCTTCGATGGATTTACCCGAAACAGTGAAGCTCTTACGTACACCTGTTTCATTAATTTCTTGCTGCCAAGTAACTTGGCATGAAGCATCCGTGGGCAGTGATTGCACCCACTGGTGATCTTCAAAGTCACTTAACATATTCGAGACAGCTTCCCCTTCTAACGTGATTTGCATTGAAATAGTTTCTTCACTGATATCAATGATCGGGCTGCTCTCTTTTACGTCTGTTCCTTGCAAACGGAACAGTGGGCTGCTGTACATCATTCTTGTGATGTATTGGCTACCAATCAAGTAGGCATTGGTGATCTCGTGTAGACTGCGGTCGAGACCTGCAAAATAAATGCTGCCGTCTTCTTGTGTACCTTCAGCATTCGTCATGATGTCTTCAGAAACATAAAATTCGGTGATGCCGTAATTGATCAGGTCGTTGATAACTTGAACTACCGCTTTATTGCCGGCCTCTTCTTCTAACCCTGCAATAATGAGTTCACCGCTTAAAGGAGTGAAGTTCATGGTCATCACGCCTTCAGTCTGACCATCTTTGGTAAATGAGTAGCCCAATGTTGTTTCTGGTTTAGGGGAAAATGCAGAGCTCGCAATAGGGTAATCCACCTGACTGTTTGGACCTTTATTACCATCTATTGAACCAGAAGAAGAGCTACCTCCGCCACCACAACCATAGAGAGCAAAGAGAGAGGTCGCTAGCAGCGTCATTGTTTTTTTCATGTTGAACATTCCTAAAGTAGAAAGCCCTTGGTGGGCCCGATGTTTTTTAGAATGCTATTGCTTGAGGAGTAAATAGGGCAAAAAACGAAGTCACATAAGATCTTAATTTATATTTAAGTTATTTATTTTAAAGGGCTTTTTGTTGTCCTTTGAGAACTGCTGCCCGACAGCGGTGCAGTAGTTAAGCATTAAGTTTTCCCACTGCTTTATGATTAGAGGCTCTTTAACGCTCAGCTTTAAGCTCTTCCAAGGCTGTAGGCAGGTCGATTTAGATTCAGGTTTAGATAGTCGAGCGAATAGATCTTCGGATGGAACCACTCTTAATAACGCGACCAGAGACTCCATGTAGTTGAGGCGGAACTTCTCCATGTTGCCTTGCTTATAAGCAATGTGAGAAACCATCATATAAACCAACGCATTTTCGATCGTAGAGTTTCCTGAGGTATTGGTTAGGAGTTCTTTTGCGGTTTGCAGGTCTCTCAGTTTGAAATGAATGGTACCAACCCACAGTTTGAGTTCGTCCGGTAGTAACTTAAATCGAGTTTGAACAAGATTGGTGAATGCAATGAGCTTCTTCTGATCCGTTTCAAATAGAGCAAGTTGTCGCGCAATCAGAGTAGAGGTCATGGTGTTGAGTTTGATGTCATCAAACGTGATGGTTTTACCACTCAGCAATTCGCTGACTTCAGTGTTGTCGACTGACCATTCTGGCGACAATGGTGCGGGCAGAGCAAAGTAGTTAGCTAACTTTCGGTTGATCTCCATAACGCTGCTGCTGATATTATTAACATCAATAGAGTAAACCCCACCAAACGCCAGTTTCCCTGAGTTTGGGTAAATCAGGCTTATTTTAGCGACAAGGCGTTTATCTACTTCTTGATCCTTTAGCTGAATGTTAAGCAGGTAATCACTGGTACGCATGTTCTTTGCACCCGGAAAGAAGGGAGAGCTATCTATAGGGTCAAGGAAGTAGCTTGGCGCATCTTGGTTAGCAAGATCGGTGTAGGCGTATTCAATCTGCTGTTGAAGTAGCAATGCTTTTACGACTTTTCGGTATTTTCTGGAATTATCGCCAATGGCATCCAATCGATTCAGGAGAAGTTCGACCTTAGGAATCAATCGTTGGTCGCGTTCGACTTCAGAAGCACGAGTCGAAGGTTGCCAAAGCATATAACCCATTATCGCAGTGTTGATCAGTAAAACCAAAGACACCACAACAAGCCAAGAGTTAACTGAATTGGTGCTAAATCCTTTTTTACTGGTTGGAGATTCTATGGCTGCATCTCCCGCTGTGGTATCAGGGGAGTCCGCGGCAAAGCTAATCGAGCTTGGGTTAAGGAAATAGCCCTTGCGTGGGTAAGTCACCAGTATTTTGGTTGCATCGCTATCAGGCAGATATTTTTGAAGTACTGAACGTAAGGTACTGATTCTGTTTGTCAGAACATTTTTGGAAATGAAGTTACTTTGCCATACAGATTCAATGATGTGCTCGGCAGCGAGCGGTTGACCAACGCTGGTAAGAAATAACACTAAGAGCTCGATAGAACGAGGTTCTAAATCTATGATCTGTTCGCCGCAGCTTAAGACTCGTGTGTTGGGGTTGAATTCCAAGCCTTCAATGTAAATAGAGGCTTGTTGGTCTTTGGCGCTAGAGAGATAATCTTGCATAGAAAAGGCGACGGTTTATAAAACCTAAATACTAGCTGTTTTTGTTATTAAAAACAGCTAGTAATTCATAGGGTGGTTGGTATTAAGATACGTACTTCACAGTGTAGCGTGTTGGTTTGTGGTTCATTGCTAATACGACATTAAGCGCGACAGCTCCTAGTACAGAGACTGCAATGACTTCTGGAGCAACGAAGAAGCAAGATGTGAAAAGAATACAGCAATCGATAGCGAGCTGAGTCTTACCGACTGAAATCCCAAACTTGTCTTGAATGACCAAGCAAAGTACATTGAAACCACCTAAGCTTGAGCGGTGTCTGAATAGAATCAACATGCCTAATCCCATCAGTAATCCCCCTGCAATCGCACAGTAAATGATGTTCATTGTGTCGAGTGAGATCACTAAATATAGATGATCGGCAAAAACTGAAACTAACGCGCCAGAAATAGCACTATTGATCGCAAATCGGTGTCCGAAACGTCGCCAAGCGAGAATGTAGAAAGGACAGTTTGCCACAAAATACAGTATGCCAAATGACAGAGGAATGAACTGGGTTAATAATAGTGCTAGTCCTGTTGTGCCGCCGGTTAAAAGGTTCGCGGCCTGAAGGAAGAAAACACCCTGAGCAACTAAAAAGGTGCCTGTCAGTATTGCCATCCAATCTTCTTTACGTGAGTGTTTTTCCATCATTCTTATTTTTAACTGCTTAATAATGGCGTGCATAGTAGAGAAAAGATGATCTTTTCGGTAGCTTGAGAGGTTAAATTAAGGTAAACCTATGTAATCTGCGTTTTACAGGGTGTAAAACGTGAAATTGACACTCAATGTAATGACTCATGCGTGAAGTCGTTTCAGTATGAGGAGCGTTGAATGTCATTATGAAAAAACTGCATGATAAATTTTGCATTTACTCTTTATGACCTAGATCAAATTATGTAGAATGCATTTCATCAAAAACGGTTACGAAAACGTTTGCTTTCGGTCGTTGAGTGGTTTTTTTGAAACTTTCAGTACAATCTGAGTCAGGAGATACAGATGCTTAAGCGTGACATGAACATTGCTGATTACGATGCGGATCTATTCGCAGCAATCCAAGAAGAGACGATTCGTCAAGAAGAACACATCGAGCTAATCGCTTCAGAAAACTACACAAGCCCACGTGTAATGGAAGCTCAAGGTTCTCAACTTACTAACAAATACGCTGAAGGTTACCCTGGCAAGCGTTACTACGGCGGCTGTGAGTTCGTTGACAAAGTTGAAACGCTAGCAATTGAACGAGCATGTGAACTATTTGGTGCAGAGTACGCGAACGTACAACCTCACTCAGGCTCTCAAGCAAATAACGCTGTATACATGGCTCTACTGAATGCTGGTGATACCGTTTTAGGCATGAGCCTTGCTCACGGTGGTCACTTGACTCATGGTTCGCCTGTAAACTTCTCAGGTAAGCTTTACAACATCATTCCTTACGGTATCGATGAAGCAGGTCAGATCAATTACGAAGAGATGGAAGCGCTTGCGATTGAGCACAAACCTAAGATGATCATCGGTGGTTTCTCGGCTTACTCTCAAATTTGTGATTGGGCGCGTATGCGTGAAATCGCGGACAAAGTTGGTGCTTACTTCTTCGTTGATATGGCTCACGTTGCAGGTCTTATTGCTGCTGGCGTTTATCCAAACCCTGTACCTCATGCTCATGTTGTTACAACAACAACGCACAAAACCCTTGCTGGTCCTCGTGGCGGTCTTATTCTTTCTAATGAAGGCGAAGACTTATACAAGAAGCTAAACTCAGCAGTATTCCCTGGTGGTCAAGGTGGCCCTCTAATGCACGTTATCGCGGGTAAAGCGGTAGCGTTCAAAGAAGCTCTAGAACCAGAATTCAAAGAATACCAAACACGCGTGGTTGCTAATGCAAAAGCAATGGTTGCAGAATTCCTAGCTCGTGGTTACAACATCGTTTCAGGTTCAACAGAGAACCACCTGTTCCTTGTCGACCTAATCGATAAAGACATCACAGGTAAAGAAGCGGATGCAGCACTTGGCTCTGCGAATATCACTGTGAACAAGAACTCAGTACCAAATGATCCACGTAGCCCATTCGTTACTTCTGGTATTCGTATCGGTTCTCCTTCTATCACTCGTCGCGGTTTCTCAGAAGCAGACGCGAAAGAGTTAGCGGGTTGGATGTGTGACATCCTAGATAACATGGGCGATGAGTCCGTTATCGAAGCGACGAAAGCTAAGGTATTAGAGATTTGTAAGCGATTACCTGTTTACGCATAATCGAATGTCTAGAATAAAGAAAAAGGAACGGTAATCGTTCCTTTTTTTGTGCGTGCTATATTTGTAGCAAATTGAAAACTAAATGCTAAATGCTAAATGCTAAGAGCTAAATGCTAAATGCTAAGAGCTAAATGCTAAGAGCTGGAGAAAAGGTGATAGGCATAAAAAAAGTTGATGGGTAAACATCAACTTTTTAGATCGGATTCTACTAGCAGGGAGAAGTGACTATCCACTGTCTCTCGTCCTCGGAATTATTTAATTTCCATGCCTTGAGCTTGTAAATCTGCATGGTAAGAAGAGCGAACAAATGGCCCACATGCAGCATGAGTAAAGCCAAGCTCTAGAGCAATCTCTTTTAGCTCATCAAACTCAGCAGGTGGCACGTAGCGTTCCACGGGTAAGTGGTGACGGCTAGGTGCTAAGTATTGACCTAGAGTTAGCATGGTTACACCGTGCTCTCGAAGATCTTTTAGTACTTGAACGATCTCTTCTTTGGTTTCACCAAGTCCCATCATAACACCCGATTTTGTTGGGATATCTGGGTGCTGTTCCTTGAATTTCTTCAATAGGTTGAGTGACCACTTATAGTTCGCTCCTGGGCGAGCTTTACGGTACAAGCGTGGTGCTGTTTCTAGGTTGTGGTTAAAGACATCTGGCGGATTGTCTTTAAGTAATTCAAGAGCAGTATCCATACGGCCACGGAAATCAGGAACCAAGGTTTCGATTCTGATCTCTGGGTTTAATGCGCGAATTTCACGGTTACAATCTGCAAAGTGTTGTGCGCCGCCATCACGTAGGTCATCACGGTCAACTGAAGTGATCACCACGTATTTAAGCTGCATATCCTGAATGGTTTTCGCCAATTTTTGTGGCTCATTCGTTTCTGGTGCAATTGGACGCCCATGAGCAACATCGCAGAATGGACAACGGCGAGTACAGATCGCGCCTAAAATCATAAAGGTCGCGGTGCCGTGGTTGAAGCATTCTGCGAGGTTTGGACAAGATGCCTCTTCACACACCGAGTGAAGTTTGTTTTTACGCAGAGCCGATTTGATATCTTGAATACGTTTACTGTCAGAAGGAAGTTTGATTTTCATCCATTCAGGTTTACGCAGTACTTCTTTTTGCTCGGTTGGCATATTCTTAACGGGAATTAAGGCCATCTTTTCAGCGTCACGGTATTTAACGCCTTTTTCCATTTGGATAGGTTTGCTCATGATTTTATGCTTCTGCTGTAATGTTACTTTCGGCTTGGATATCCACTTGGTCGTAATCAAGTAGAGCCACAAGCTCTTGTATTAGTTGTTGTTCTACGGGTTCTAGGCTTTCTGGACCACCAAATTGACTCACCTGAATCATTTCCATACCTTCATAACCACATGGGTTAA
The DNA here is from genome assembly GCF_050337905.1 of Vibrio clamense. Lineage (NCBI taxonomy): Bacteria > Pseudomonadati > Pseudomonadota > Gammaproteobacteria > Vibrionales > Vibrionaceae > Vibrio > Vibrio clamense. The sequence goes on from NZ_JAKJTJ010000026.1 coordinate 143,835, forward strand.
TACGCAGGAAAGGGGATAAGTCCATATTGACGTTGAGAGCCAGTCCATGGAATGAACAGCCTTTACGGATGCGAAGTCCAAGCGAACATATTTTCTTACCATCGACGTAGACTCCTGGGGCGTCAGGTCGGGCGGCTGAATTGATATTGTATGCTTTTAGCGTATTAATTACGAGATTCTCAATGTGCGTAACGAGATCTCGCACTCCGAATTTTTTCCTGCGAATATTAATTAGAAAATAAACAACAAGTTGGCCAGGACCATGGTAAGTCACTTGCCCACCACGGTCACTTTGCACTATCGGAATATCGCCTGGGTTTAGGACATGTTCTGCTTTGCCCGCTTGCCCTTGAGTAAACACCGGATTATGTTCAACCAGCCAAATTTCATCGACTGAATTTTCGTCACGAGTATCGGTAAAATCATGCATGGCTTTCCAGACTGGTTCGTAATCTTGTCTGCCTAACTTTTTAACGATCAGTTGATTGTGCAAACCGCGTTCCCTCAAGGATTAATAAAGTGTTTTCATTATAAACTCGAAAAGCATTTCTCACTACTGGAAATCCGTATCAATTAACAGATGTTGGCAGTAATCGTTACAACTGGTTTTAAATACTGTTACGTTTCAGTCGTCTGCTAGATAAGAAACTTATGTCTAGATAGCAAAACAGCGACTATTGAGCCGCTGTTTGATGTTTTTGTTCGGAATCTGGTGATATACCGAATTACAGAACCATACGTACGATATCAATCTCGCCTAACTCTTTGTATAGAGTTTCGACTTGTTCGATAGAGGTCGCCGTAATATTAATGGACACTGAGTTATAAGTACCTTTACCACTAGGTTTTACTGTTGGGCAGTAATCTCCTGGTGCATGGCGTTGGATAACTTCTAAAACCAACTCAGGCAGCTCTGGTTTAGCATAACCCATTACTTTGTACGTAAACGAACAAGGAAATTCCAGTAGGTCTTTTAGTTTAGCATCAGAATTAATGTTCATGTTTGACTCCAAGTTGGAAAGCAATTTTCGATAACAAGGGCGGGATATTACTGGCAATGAGGTTGGAACTCAAGAACAACAAAAGCCGCATTTAGCGGCTTTTGTTATTAGAAAGAACAAATTCTAAGTTAGAACAAGCCCTTTAGCAGTAATACGATGTAATCCCATAAGCGGCTAAATAGGCTGCCTTGCTCTACATTTTCAAGTGCAAGCAGTGGGTATTCAGCGACATCTTCACCATCAACTTGGTAGAAAAGTTTACCAACAACATCACCTTTACTGATTGGCGCTTCAAGCTCTTTCTCTAGAACAAAGCTCGCTTTTAGGTTCTTCGCTTGGCCGCGAGGTAAAGTTACATATGTATCTGTATCTACACCAAGAGCAACGGTATCTTTGTCACCCATCCAAATTTTCTCTTCAATAAACGTTTCACCAGCCGTGTGCGGTGCTACTGTTTCGAAGAAGCGGAAGCCGTAACCCAGTAATTTCTTACTTTCAGATTTACGAGCGTTGGCATTTTTGGTTCCCATCACAACGGCAACAAGGCGCATTTTACCTTCCGTTGCTGAGCTAACTAAGCTGTAACCAGCATTACTTGTGTGGCCAGTTTTAATGCCGTCCACATTCATGCTTTTATCCCAAAGAAGGCCATTACGGTTGTATTGAGTAATGCCGTTGTAGGTGAACTTCTTCTCAGAGTAGATTCGGTACTCTGCTGGCACATCACGAATAAGCGCTTGGCCAAGTAAAGCCATATCGTAAGGTGTTGAGTATAAATTAGGGTTGTCTAGGCCGTGCACGTTAGCAAAATGCGTATCTGTCATGCCAATTGAGCTTGCCCAAGCATTCATTAAATCGACAAATGAATCTTCAGAACCTGCAATATGTTCAGCCATCGCAACACAGGCATCGTTACCTGATTGGATAATAATGCCGCGATTTAGCTCTTCTACTTTTACCGTTGTGCCAACTTCAATGAACATCTTTGAGGAGTCTGGGAAGTTTTTAGCCCAAGCATTTTGGCTAATAACGACATCATCTTGTAGGCTGATATTTCCGCGATCTAACTCCTGACCAATGACGTAGCTGGTCATCATTTTGGTTAAGCTCGCTGGAGACAGTTTGGTATTCATCTCTTTTTGCGCGAGAACTTTCCCTGAATGGAAGTCCATTAGAACAAAACCCTTCGCTGCGATTTGCGGAGCGTCAGGTACGACAATAGGAGCGGCAAACGCTGAAAATGCGATAGAGGCAGAAAGCGCGACCGATGAAGTTAAAATAGATGTAACGATTTTTTTAGTTTTGTTCATTTTGGGTGCAATTCTTTGGTTAACTGTCGGTATCTTAACAGAATCATTCTGGCAAGTCAGAAATGGTAACACTAGAAGCAGTGCTACTCATTGTCAATAGTGTTACTCATTGTTAATTTTGGCGTATGCTTTTTGATAAAAGCGGATGAATAGCCCAACATTTTAACTTGTTCTAAAGTTGTCTGCGTCAGAGCGTAGTCATTAAATGGGCCAAGGAACACTCGGTGCTGTTGCTCTGTACTCTCAAGAAAACTAGCAACTGATAGTTTTTGACCTAATTCATCCGCTAAAGTTCGGGTACGTTCAGGATGTTTTGAAGTGGCAACTTGAATAATGTACTTAGGCAGTAGCTTATTGGCTTGTTCGCCTACTGGTTTATCGATATTGATCACTTCAATCTCGACACTTGCTGTCCCTGTTTTAACGACATCGAGTTTATAAGCGGCGGCATAGCTAAGATCTATGATTCGACCTTCATGAAAAGGACCACGATCATTGACTCGAACAACGGCTGATTTTCCATTATCCGTATTGGTGACTTTAACATAGCTAGGAATCGGTAGCGTTTTATGGGCGGCAGACATGGAATACATGTCATAAATCTCACCATTTGAAGTTAGGTGCCCGTGAAACTTCTCTCCGTACCAAGAGGCTTTTCCTTGCTGTTTAAACTCATTGGTATTTTTGATTATTTTGTAATCTTTCCCTCTGAGTGTGTAGTCCGTATTCCCTCCTAGACTGTAAGGTTCATATTTTGGATGTGCATCTTCAATATGGTCAACAGTCAGTGGGGCATCAGGGGCAATATCATTATCTATTGAGTAGCGGCTAGCATCCTCTTTAGTTGAGGTGCATCCAACTAAAACGGTGCCAAATAGAGCGAAAATGAAACAGCTGCGCATGGTCATAATTTATGTTGCCTTTGAGAATGCTTTTCTATGTGTATGGATCGACATTAACATACCGAAACCTGCCATAAGTGTCACCATAGAGGTTCCACCATAGCTTATCAGGGGCAGTGGTACACCAACTACGGGAAGAATGCCGCTCACCATGCCTATATTTACGAAAACATAGACAAAGAAACTGAGAACGATACTACCAGCCATCATTCTCCCAAAAGCGGTTTGAGCTTGGCTCGCTAAGAATAGCCCACGACCGATGATAAATAGATAAAGCGTTAATAGGAGTAAAATACCTATCATGCCCCATTCTTCTGCGATGACTGCAAAGATAAAGTCAGTATGTCGCTCTGGAAGGAACTCCAATTGTGATTGAGTACCTTGCAACCACCCTTTGCCTGAGATGCCACCTGATCCGATTGCGATTTTACTTTGAATAATGTGGTAACCCGCTCCGAGAGGATCAGATTCCGGATCAAAGAGGGTTCTTACGCGAACCTTCTGATATTCACGCATCAAAAAGAACCACAGGATAGGGATAAAACAACCTAAGGCTGTTGCGGCAGCCGCGATGATCTTCCAACTAATACCAGCCAGAAAGATCACAAAAATGCCAGAAGCAGCAATGAGGATTGAGGTTCCTAAGTCCGGCTGTTTTGCAATCAAAATAGTGGGAAGAAATACCATCACTAATGATATTACGAGCGTTTGAAAGGTCGGTGGGAGCGATCGCTTACCGATAAAGCGAGCGACCATTAATGGTACTGCAAGTTTGAGTAATTCTGATGGTTGGAATCGAACAAAGCCTAGGTTAAGCCAGCGTTGTGCCCCTTTTGAAGCCTCACCAAAAAACAGTACGCCTAGCAGTAGAACCACGCCACTGACAAAAAGTAAGGGCGCAAGCGTTTCATAGGTTCTCGGAGAGATCTGCGCTAAAAAAAGCATAACCCCTAAGGCTAAAGCCATACGCATCGCTTGGCGATCCATCATCGCCAGGCTCTGACCACTGGCGCTATACATCACAATGAGACCAAACCCCATAAGCACAAGTAAGCCAAGAAGGAGAGGCAAATCAATGTGGAAGCGCTCAAATAAAATTCGATTGCGACCGGTTGATGGATCCAGTTTCATTACTTGTTAGCCTCTTTCGAATTGAGAATGACATGGTCGAAAATTTTGCGAACCACAGGCCCACCATTGCTTGAACCACCGCCTGCATTTTCAAGAACTAGGGTCACGATCAATTGTGGATCATCAACTGGGGCAAAACCGGTAAATAATGCGTGATCGCGTAAATGTTCCGCGAGCTCATCTGCGTTGTACTCTTGATCTTCTTTAAGGCCGAATACTTGTGCGGTCCCCGATTTTCCCGCAGACACATAAGACATTTTTTGGAATGAGCGTCTTGCTGTTCCCTTTTTGCCGTGATTCACTCGGCGCATCCCATCTTTTGCGATATCCCAATAACGAGTAGGCACGTTAGTGATAGGCGGGTAAGTCACGATCTCAGAAAGTTGTTGAGAAGAAAATTCGCCGCCATTCTCAATGGTTGAACGCAATAGGTGAGGAGCTGTCACTTGGCCATCATTCACCAATACTGATGTTGCCTTGGCAATTTGCATCGGTGTTGCCGTCCAATAACCTTGGCCAATACCAACAGGAATAGTATCACCTTGATACCATGGTGTTCTGTGTCTGCCCATTTTCCAGTCTCGGGTTGGCATATTGGCTTTGCTCTCTTCGTTGATATCAATGCCAGTGTAATCACCAAAGCCAAACATCATCATCCAACGAGATAGGCGGTCGATCCCCAGATCAAACGCGATTTGATAGAAAAAGGTATCCACAGACTCTTCAATTGCTTTGGAGATGTTAACTTTGCCATGTCCCCAGCGAAGCCAGTCTCTGAAAGGTTTGGTTTTTGAGTTGGGTATTTTCCAATAACCGGGATCGTTACGTGTTGTACTTGGTGTAATAACCCCTTCCTCTAATGCCGCGACAGCAATAAAGGGCTTAATGGTTGATGCTGGTGGGTAAATACCGAGTGTGGCTCTATTTACCAGTGGGCGGTCTGGGTTGTTGAGTAGTGCGTTATAACCTTTCACCGATATTCCATGCACAAATGCATTGGGGTCATAACTTGGGCTAGAGACCATCGCAAGTACGCCATTGTCTTTCGGATCCAGAACAACGGCAGAGCCTCGGCGTCCATCTAATAATTTAGTGACGTACTGTTGTAGCTTAATATCTAAATTAAGAACAATATCTTTCCCTGGCACAGGAGGAACATATTTTAGAGTTCGAATAATTCGCCCGCGGCTATTGACTTCCACTTCTTGGTAGCCGGCAATCCCATGTAAGACATCTTCGTAATAGCTTTCGATGCCCAATTTCCCGATATCACGGGTTGCTTGATAATTGGAGTCTTTCTCTTCTCGAATCAGTTTCTGCATATCGCGGTCATTGATGCGAGACACGTAACCAATAACGTGAGTAAGTTCTCTTCCAAAAGGGTAGAAACGCTTTAGTGTTGCAGTCACTTCAACCCCAGGGTATTTGTGCTGATTAACTGCAAAGATTGCGACTTGTTCTTCTGTTAACTGAGTTAATAACGGGACCGACTTAAAACGGCGAGCGCGTCTTTTCTCTTTTTTGAAGCGAGCCACTCGTTCTGGAGAGATCTCTAAAATTGCTCGAAGACGTTCAATCGTCTCATCGATGTTTTTAATTTTTTCAGAGGTGAGTTCTAAATTATAAACAGGGCGATTTTCGGCAAGTAATACACCATTACGATCATAAATCAGGCCACGGTTGGGCGCGATAGGAACGACTTTAATGCGATTGTCGTTAGAGCGAGTTTTATAATCTTGGTATTGGTTGACTTGGATGTTGTATAGGTTTGCAATGAGAAGCCCCATCATCACAATAATACCAATAAATGATACAACAGCACGGCTAGAAAATAGCCGTGCTTCTGCTTTGTAATCTCGTATTTGGCTACGTCTGCGTAACATTACAAATTATTCTCGGTGGTACGGATGATTAGTTGTAATACTCCATGCTCGATATAAGCTTTCAGCCATAACGATTCGAACAAGGGGGTGAGGAAGTGTGAGTGCAGATAAAGACCAACTCTGCTCAGCTGCCGCTTTACAAGCTGGTGCTAACCCTTCAGGTCCACCAATTAGGATAGAGACATCACGAGCGTCTAACTTCCAACTCTCTAATTGACCAGCTAGCTGTTCGGTATCCCATTTCTTACCTGGGATATCGAGCGTAACAATGCGGTTGCCTTTAGGTACGGCAGCCAACATCGCTTCCCCTTCCTTTTGCAGAATACGAGCAATATCAGCGTTCTTTCCGCGCTTGCCTGCTGTAATCTCAATTAAATCGAGTGGCATGTCATGTGGGAATCGACGACGATATTCTTGAAAGCCTTCCTCTACCCACTTGGGCATTTTTGTTCCGACTGCGATTAATTGAATTTTCAAAAGACTAGCTCCACAACTTTTCTAGTTGGTAAAGCTCACGGTGTTCCTCTTGCATCACATGCAACATGCTTGTGCCTAAATCTAGAACGACCCATTCACCTTCTTGCTCACCGCTAATTGCGATAGGTTCAATACCTGATTTTTTCATTTCATCGGCTACATGTTCTGCGATAGAAGCGACATGGCGCTTAGAAGTGCCCGTACAAACAATCATGTAATCTGTGATGTTTGATTTGCCTTCTACATTAATCGTAACAATGTTTTCTGCTTTCATGTCGTCAGCTTTATCAGCTAAGAAGTTGTTCAATTCTGCTTGTAACACGGTGTGTTCCTCTGGGGCTTAGATATAAGCTTTAAATAAAATGGTAAAAATGAAATTCATTTCGCGGGCAGTGTATACCACGATTTTAGTTGTGAAAAGCGGTCGAGAACGGTATCTCATGCTCAGGCTTACACACTTCTAGGCTTAACTGTATTAATTGTGGCCAAGGTGAATGTTCATATTGTGTTTTTGCTGTGAGCTCTATTTGAGTCAGTAAAATGAGCAGTCGATGAATCTTAGCTACAGATAAACGCTGAAGCGCGGCATTATAAAACGGTCGCTTTGATTGCCATATTCTATTTTTTTCAAAGACTTGAGCCATATTCGTCAGCTTCGATTGTTGATGCATTCTAAGCAGTAGGCTGAACTCTTTTTGAATGCTTCGAAGTAGAATGACCGTTTCGACACCTTCAGCTTCAAGCTGACGTAATATCCGCTGTGCCCGATTGGCTTTGCCTATTAATAGGGCATCGATCCAATGAAAAGTCGTAAAATGATTATGTCTGCTTAAGGCTTCTTCTAAGCGAACGAGCGTAAGTTGTCCGTCAGGGTAGAGTAAAACTAATTTTTCTAAGCTCTGAGCCAGTGCAAATAAGTTACCTTCATGCCACTGAGCAAGCATTTGTAGTGCTTCTGGATCTGGCTTTAAGCCTAATTTTCGACAACGAGCTTGAACAAACTGTGGTAGACGCTGGATGTCTGGCGTTAAGCAGCTGACCCAGTCACCCTGTGCGGAGAGGGCTTTGAACCATTTGGCATTTTCTTGCGCTTTCGTCAGTTTGCTACCGACAAGGATCAGTAGAATATCGCCATGAAGCAAGCTTGATAGTGCGAGTAACTCTTTTGCTATTGCCGCATTTACGCCTGATTCTGGAAGCTCTAATTCAATAATTTGGCGAGAAGAAAACAAGCTAAGTGCTTGGCAGCAATCCGCAACTTGATTCCAATCCAAACTGTTATCAATTGAAAATCGATGCTTTTCATCGAACCCTTGCTCTTTAGCGATATGTTGAATCGCTTCGCGGCTTTCCTGAAGCAGTAATGGTTCATTACCAAATAGCAAATAGACGTTTTGAAGTTGACGGCTAAGGTGCTCGGTTAATTTGTCTGCATAAATGCGCATTATTGATCTTAATTACTGCTTGTTGATTGGTTATTGCTATTAGGCAAGCTTGACGTCGCGATATCACGAGATTTTTTTAGCTCAGCTTCACTTATTTGAGTTCGAGTTCGAGCAAGCTGACGGATGATCTGAGCGGCAGCCTGTGTTCGCATTTCACTTTCAATGACATCTCGTTCAACCGATTTTGCTAGGGCCGTTAATGGGTTGTCTAAGTAATTACGATTTACGGTAGTGGAGAACACGTCTGAACCGATAGTTGGTAGAGTCACTCGATAAGAGACTTTATAGGTCAGCTCTTTCTCTGCGGCTTGGCTGTTTTGGTATAGAGAAAGAGTCCGTTCATCGATGCTTTCATCGATGAGGTGAATATTGGGAGTGGTGTTCGATGGTGTTACAAGAGTGATATTGTTAAGTATTAGCTGATCTTTAACATCACGAGTTAACTCATTATATTGGTCGAAACTGGTTAGTGAGAGTGTTGCAAGCTCTTGTGGGATGGAGTATTCGCCACGTAAGTGGAAGCCACATGCACTGACTAAACTAGTAAGTAAGACAACAAGTGAAATCTTCATTGACGGTAGGGAAAATAGGCGCATTGTTTGATGGCTCTCATGTAGTGGAATACTTATCTCAGCCCACTGTTGTGCTAATGAAATAGGTTGAGATAAATAGTTGGTTAGTTTGAATAATAAACAGGACAGTAATGGCTGTCCTGTTTAAAGACAGATTAACTACAAAATAGTTCGTAATTAATCTGCCACATTAAATTCACGTCGCAATCTTAGTTAGCTACGATGTTTAGAAGCTTGCCTGGTACAAAGATAACTTTACGAATCGTTAAGCCATCTAGGAACTTCTTAGCGTTCTCATCGTTTAGACCAAGTTCACGAACTTGTTCTTCTGTTGCGTCAGCAGCAACCGTTAGCTTCGCACGTAGCTTACCGTTGATCATTACAACGATAGTTTTCTCGTCTTCCACTAGCGCTTTCTCATCAAACGTTGGCCATGTTGCTGAGTCTACGTTTGATTCACCAAGTGCAATCCACATTTCGTAAGAGATGTGTGGAGTCATTGGGTAAAGCATGCGAACTACTGCTTTAAGCGCTTCATCAAGGGTTGCGCGATCTTGTACTGATTCTTGAGGTGCTTTTGCAAGCTTGTTCATCAGTTCCATGATTGCCGCAATCGCAGTGTTGAACGTTTGGCGACGGCCAATATCGTCTGTCACTTTCGCGATAGTTTTGTGGATATCACGACGAAGTGCTTTTTGGTCACCAGATAGCGCAGAAGCGTCAACAGATTCAGCTGTACCCTTAGCAGAATGAGCGTGAACCAATTTCCAAACACGCTTAAGGAAGCGGTTTGCGCCTTCAACGCCAGACTCTTGCCACTCAAGCGTCATGTCTGCAGGCGATGCAAACATCATGAATAGACGTACTGTATCAGCGCCGTACTTGTCTACCATCTCTTGTGGGTCGATACCGTTGTTCTTAGACTTAGACATTTTGATCATGCCTGAGTGCTCAACGTTACGTCCTTCGTTATCTACCGCTGTTTCAATGCGACCTTTGCTATCACGTTCGATGGTCACGTCAGTTGGAGCAATCCACTCTTTCGTGCCTTTTTCGTTGGTGTGATAGAACGCGTCAGCTAGAACCATGCCTTGACATAGAAGTTGCTTGAACGGTTCGTCAGACGTTACGTAACCCGCATCACGAAGAAGCTTGTGGAAGAAACGAGAGTAAAGCAGGTGCATACAAGCGTGCTCGATACCACCAACATATTGGTCAACCGGTAGCCAGTAGTTTGCTTTTTCTGGATCTAGAATGTCGTCAGCTTGTGGTGAACAGTAACGTGCGTAGTACCATGAAGATTCCATGAACGTATCGAACGTATCAGTTTCACGTAGAGCTGGTTCGCCATTGAACGTTGTTTCAGCCCAAGACTTGTCAGCTTTGATTGGGCTAGTTACGCCATCCATTACTACATCTTCAGGAAGAATGACTGGCAGTTGGTCTGCTGGTACTGGGTGAACTTCACCGTCTTCAGTGGTTACCATTGGGATTGGAGCACCCCAGTAACGTTGACGAGATACACCCCAGTCACGTAGACGGAAGTTTACTGTCTTCTTACCTTTGCCTTCAGCTTCAAGCTTCGTAGCAATTGCATCGAACGCTTCTTGGAACGCTAGACCATCGAATTCACCAGAATCGAACAGTACACCTTTTTCTGTGTAAGCTGCTTCAGAAACATCTAGTTCAGAACCGTCTTCAGGTTTGATTACTGGGATGATATCGATGCCGTACTTAGTTGCGAATTCATAGTCACGTTGATCGTGAGCAGGAACCGCCATTACCGCACCTGTGCCGTAATCCATAAGAACGAAGTTTGCTACGTAAACAGGTACAACACGACCGTTAAGAGGGTGGATAGCTGTTAGACCAGTATCCATACCTTTCTTTTCCATCGTTGCAAGTTCAGCTTCTGCCACTTTTGTGTTGCGACATTCATCAACGAATGCAGCAAGCTCAGGGTTGTTCTTAGATGCTTTCTCTGCAAGAGGGTGACCTGCAGCGATACCAACGTAAGAAACACCCATTAGCGTGTCTGGACGTGTTGTGTACACTTCTAGCGGTGCTTCTTCGCCGTTAACAGCGAAAGATAGCTCAACACCTTCAGAGCGACCGATCCAGTTACGCTGCATGGTTTTAACCATTTCAGGCCAACCTTCAAGGTTGTCTAGATCGTCTAGCAGCTCTTGAGCGTACTCAGTGATCTTAATGAACCACTGTGGAATTTTCTTTTGTTCTACTGGAGTGTCACAACGCCAGCAGCAACCGTCTTCTACTTGCTCGTTCGCAAGAACAGTTTGGTCGTTTGGACACCAGTTAACAGAAGAAGTCTTCTTATACACTAGGCCTTTTTCGTAAAGCTTAGTGAAGAACTCTTGTTCCCAGCGATAGTACTCTGGAGTACAGGTCGCGAATTCACGTTTCCAGTCGTAACCAAAGCCTAGAAGCTTAAGTTGGTTTTTCATGTACTCGATGTTTTCGTAAGTCCACGGTGCTGGAGCGGTTTTGTTTTTTACTGCTGCATTTTCAGCTGGTAGACCAAATGCATCCCAACCAATAGGTTGCATAACATTTTTGCCTTGCAGTCGTTGGAAACGAGATACCACATCACCGATAGTGTAGTTACGCACGTGACCCATATGCAGTCGGCCACTTGGGTACGGGAACATTGAAAGACAGTAGAATTTTTCTTTGTTTGGGTCTTCACTTACAACAAAAATTTCATTGTTGTCCCAGTGTTGTTGAACCTTTTGTTCAATCTCTTGCGGGTTATATTGTTCTTGCATCGATGGTATCCGGTTATCTTGGAATTTGTGAGTTCGGTTAGAACAGAATCTAGTTGATCGTCATAGAATACCTAAAGGAGCGTAGTACAACAATAGAAATACCTATTCCATTGGTTATCTGTAGGCGAAGAGTTCTACTATGATCAATAGAATGAAGGTAAATTCACGGAGGTGGGGTATGCCAAAGCGTAAAAAAGGTTATGAAGAAGTGCTAGAGGATGTGGTTGAAACACTCAAACACAGCCCAGATGAGATAGGCAATGTGCTTGAAACCTCTGGCAAAGTTGTTAATGCTGCCAATGATATGACAAAAGATGAGCTCTCATTAGTCTCTGCCTATGTTAAATCTGACTTGAAAGAGTTTGCTGATAATTATGAAGAGAGTAAAAGCGGCCCATTTTATTTGATGATCACCGACACTATTTGGCAGGGATTACTGGAAATTACCGATCGAACCAAAGTGGAGTGGGTAGAGCTATTTAAAGATTTAGAACATCAGGGGCTTTATCAATCAGGAGAGGTGATAGGGCTAGGTATTTTGGTCTGTGAAAACTGCGGACATAAAGTGCAATATAGCCACCCAACCGTCATTTCAACCTGTTCCCGTTGTGGAAATAATGGGTTTAGCCGCCAAGCGTTAAAACCATAGCGAGGTCAGTTGGCTTTCTAGCTAAAAAAAGGAGGTATGATCCACTCATACCTCCTTTTTAATGCCATTACGATAGGACTTAGATTATTCTTTTCTGAATTTCCAACCCACCACTAAACTTAACAGCACCCAAATATATAACGGCCAAGTGCCTACCGTTCGATACGGTGTCATGCCATCCGTTGAGGTTAACTCAGCGTTAAGAACCGCGGTCTCAAATTGTGGTGCGAGTTCAATTATCTTTCCTTTGTAATCAGTGACACCTGTGACGCCATTGTTGGTTGAACGTATCAGAGGTTTGCCTAGTTCTAGGGCACGCATTCGCGCAATTTCCATGTGTTGCAAAGGCCCGATAGAGCGGCCAAACCAAGCATCATTCGACAAGGTTAAGATAAAATCGGTCTCTTCGGTTACGTTCTGCCTAACTTGTTCATTGAAGATGATTTCATAACAGAGTGCAGGAGCTAAGTGACGCCCATTTGCCACAATATTCGGTTGCACAAAATCACCGCGACTGAACGAAGACATCGGCAAGTTGAAGAAAGGGGCTAATGGCCTTAATAGAGCTTCTAAAGGAACAAATTCGCCAAATGGTAATAGATGGTGTTTATGGTAACGCTGATTTACATCATAGCGGTAGTCACCATAAGGCGTAGCTCCTATTGCGAGCACACTATTGTAATACTTTCGGTTTTCAGCTTGGTTAACCACACCAGTAATGATAGCGCTGCTGTTCATTTTGGCCGCTGAATCTAAGTTGCTTAGAAAGGATGAGACTTCAGATTCAAAAGCTGGGATTGCAGCCTCTGGCCAGATGACGATATCAGCATCCCAATTTTCACGGCTTAGATCGGTGTACTTCATGATGGTCGGCCAACGTTGGCTTGGCAGCCATTTCTTCTCTTGATCGATATTGCCTTGAATAAGTGCAACTGATGTTGTTTTTTCTGGGTTTGGTGTTACCCAGTTGATGTTTCGAATTCCAAAACCTGACGCAAGGATCACCATTGGGATAATTGAGACTGCCCAGCGTTTATGGATGATTGCATAGGCCAAGCTCGATGCGGAAACGACAATTAAGAGAGTCAGTAATTCCACACCTCCAATAGGAGCAAACGGGGCGAGGGGGCCATCAATTTGACTATAACCCAGCCAAAGCCACGGGAAGCCCGTCATTACCCAGCCTCGTAGCCAGTCGAAAACTAGCCACAGAGCGGGCAGCACGAGAAAATATCGAGATCGAGATCCGCGCTGTTGAGTATGTGGGAAGAATTTGTTTAAACACCAAGCAAACAAGCCTGAGTAAATGGCTAAATAGCCGACCAGCATCGCCATGAGAAATAGGTTAGCAATGAGTGGCATTCCACCGAAGCCTGCAATGCTGACGTATACCCAACTGATGCCAGCACCAAATTGACCAATTCCCCAAGCGTAACCAATCGCTAATGCACTTTTAGGGCTGCGATTATGAATTAACAGGAAAAAAATGGCAGGGCTGAGAATGGCTAACGGCCAGATTTGATATGGAGCAAAGGCAAGTGTGGTTGTTGCGCCAACAAAAACGGCCGCAAGCGGCCGTAGTAGGCGATGAGTAAGTTTATTATTCATCTAATTATTTTCTATGTTCTCTATATAAAGAAACTAGCGTTACTCTTCGGTAGTCGGAAGAGGCTCTTCATCTGGAATTGTTACCTGCAATTGGACAACTCTTCGATTATCTGCTGCCGTTACCTTAAAGCTATAGCGACCTATTTCGACAATTTCTCCGCGTGAAGGGAGGTGTCCAAAGTTAGTCATAACCAACCCACCTACAGTATCTACTTCTTCATCGCTGAATTGAGTACCAAAAGTGTCATTGAAATCTTCAATTGTGGTTAAAGCTTTAACTGCAAAGGTATGTTTGCTCAGCTTACGGATATCAAGCTCTTCTTCTTCATCGTCGAATTCATCTTCAATTTCGCCAACGATCTCTTCTAAGATATCTTCAATGGTGACTAGGCCAGAAACACCGCCGAATTCATCGACGACAATCGACATGTGATAGCGTTCCTCTCGGAACTCTTTCAATAGTCGATCAACGCGTTTGCTTTCGGGAACAACCACCGCAGGGCGGATCACTTGTTCAATATCGAATGGTGCGCTTCCTGAACCTAAGTACTTAAGTAGGTCCTTCGCTAATAGAATGCCTTCCACATGGTCTTTGTCTTCACTGATCACTGGGTAGCGAGAGTGTTGAGCATCAGTAATCAACGCAATTAATGTATCTAAATCATCAGTGCGTTCTACTGTAACCATTTGCGAACGTGGCAACATGATGTCACGTACTCGCATTTCGGAAATTTCCATTACACCCTCAAGCATGTCGCGGGTGTCGTGGTCAATAAGGTCATTAACTTCAGAATCTCGAATAACATCTACGAGCTCTTGGCGATCTTTTGGATCACCTTGAAATATTTGACCTATGCGTTCTAAGAAGGACTTTCTACTCGGACCTTCAGACTTTTTACTTCCCTCAGAAGTGGGGGGGTTACCTTCGTTCATGATTTCTCAAAAAATAACGCTATCAGATGTGTGATAGCACACATAAAGTAGATCTAAGCTAAATACTTAATACTACTGTTTTTCTGCGATGTACGGGTCGTCATAACCCATAGATTGCATGATTTCTGTTTCGAGACTTTCCATCTCTTCAGCTTCATCGTTCTCGATATGATCATAACCTAGCAGATGCAAGCTACCATGTACAACCATATGCGCCCAGTGTGCCAGTAGAGGCTTACTTTGCTCTTCTGCTTCTTTTTCGACAACTTGGCGGCAAATGATGAGATCACCTAAGAGATCGATCTCGATACCCGGAGGCGCTTCAAAAGGAAAAGATAACACATTCGTTGGTTTATCTTTGCCACGGTAGTCATAATTTAGCTGGTGGCTTTCTTGTTCATCCACAATACGAACCGTTAATTCAGCTTGAGGTTGAAATTGAGTGATGGTTTTGTCTAACCATCCCTGAATATCTTTCTCGCTTGGAAGGCCGCTTTCATTTTCGACCGCTAATTGTAGATCTAGTTCGATTGACATTGGTTCACCAGTAATCTTAGTGCGTAATAATAATTGAATTAGTTTGTCTGCGTATTTTGTGCAAGGGCAGATTCACGCTCTTCACGGCGGCGCTGTTCTATTAATTTGCGCTCTTTTTGATCGTTGTTTTCCCATTTCTCATAAGCGTTAACGATACGAGCAACCACTGGATGTCGTACAACATCGTCAGCTAGGAAGAAATTGAAGCTAATCTCATCGACATCACTGAGCACTTCAATGGCATGGCGTAAACCTGAACGCGCGCCACGTGGTAAGTCTATCTGGGTAACATCGCCAGTAATTACCGCTCGCGAATTAAAACCAATACGAGTTAAGAACATCTTCATCTGTTCGATAGTCGTATTTTGGCTTTCATCAAGAATGATAAAGGCATCGTTCAAAGTACGTCCGCGCATATAGGCCAGCGGTGCAACTTCAATGACGTTACGCTCAATTAATTTTTCAACACGCTCAAAACCAAGCATTTCAAATAGAGCATCGTAAAGAGGGCGTAGGTATGGATCGACTTTTTGGCTTAGATCGCCCGGTAAAAATCCTAGCTTTTCTCCAGCCTCGACCGCTGGACGCGTCAGTAGAATGCGACGAACTTCTTGACGTTCTAGTGCATCTACCGCAGCCGCAACAGCCAGGTAGGTTTTACCCGTACCAGCAGGGCCAATACCAAAGGTAATGTCGTGAGTGACCATATTGACCAAGTATTGGCCTTGGTTAGGCGTTCGTGGCTTGATGACGCCTTTCTTGGTCTTGATGAACACCTCTTTGCCGTGCTCCATGACTGAATCGGCAACGTGCTCTAATACACCAGACTCTTTGATCGCTAAGTGGATATGATCCGGTTCGATGTCGGGAGTATTACCACGGACAGGAGCGGTTTCAACATATAGCGTTTTTAAAATATCAAGTGCAGCAGAGGCTGAATATGCCTTACCAACAATACTGAAATAGTTATTTCTATGGTTGATTTCGACGCCTAAGCGACGCTCTAGCTGTTTGATATTATCGTCGAAAGGACCGCAAAGGCTGGATAAACGGCGGTTGTCAGAAGGTTCTAGATCAATTTCTAAAGTTACTATTTTATTGCTCAATGCGACCTCACATTCAGACTATCTAATAAAGCCCGAGGACATCGGGCTTTATTGATACATTATATTGTTATTTTGAGATTATGCTTTTGCAACTAGGGTGTAAAGGTTGCAACGCCTAATTCATCTTCTTTTCGTGTTTTTTCCATCATTTCTGTTGGAGAAGTAACGCTTCGAAGATCCATCTCTTTTTCTGTACGTATCAGCTCACCGCGCAATGAGTTAGTGAAAACATCGGTAATTTTAACATCTACAAATTGACCGATTAGGTCTGCAGAACCTTCGAAGTTAACCACACGGCTGTTTTCAGTACGGCCACGAAGTTCCATAAGGTTTTTCTTCGATGGGCCTTCCACTAAAATACGCTGCTCTGTACCTAACATTAGACGAGAAAAACGCATCGCTTGAGCGTTGACCGTTTGTTGTAGTTCGTACAAACGTTCTTTCTTCTCTTGCTCTGGAGTATCACATGGATAGTCTGCCGCAGGAGTGCCTGGGCGAGGAGAGAAGACAAAGCTGAAGCTCATATCGAAGTCGATTTCTTTAATCAGCTTCATTGTGTCTTGGAAATCTTTGTCGGTTTCACCAGGGAAGCCAACAATGAAATCTGAACTGATCTGAATATCTGGACGCGCTTTACGTAGCTTACGAATAATTGATTTGTACTCAATAGCAGTATGAGGACGCTTCATCATGGTCAAAATACGATCTGAGCCGCTTTGTACAGGCAAGTGTAAGAAGCTCACAAGTTCTGGAGTATCTTTATATACTTCAATGATGTCGTCACCAAATTCTAGCGGGTGGCTAGTGGTGAAACGAATACGGTCGATGCCATCGATAGAAGCCACTAAACGTAGTAATTCAGCAAATGAACAAATATCGCCGTCAAACATAGGACCACGATAGGCGTTTACGTTCTGGCCAAGCAGGTTAACTTCACGTACGCCTTGCTCTGCTAATTGTGCAATTTCAAAAAGTACATCATCCATCGGACGACTCACTTCTTCACCACGCGTGTAAGGCACAACGCAGTAAGTGCAGTATTTTGAGCAGCCTTCCATGATAGAGACAAACGCCGTTGCGCCATCTGCTTTTGGTTCAGGAAGATTGTCGAATTTTTCGATCTCAGGGAAAGAAATATCCATCACTGGTTTTTCGTTTGATAGCGATGAGCGGATCATCTCAGGCAGACGGTGCAGCGTTTGAGGGCCAAAAATCACATCTACATAAGGTGCACGTTGACGAATATGGTCGCCTTCTTGAGTCGCAACACAACCACCGACGCCAATCACAACGCCTTCTTTCTTATCTTTCAGTGTTTTCCAACGACCAAGCTGGTGGAATACTTTTTCTTGAGCTTTTTCACGGATCGAACAAGTATTAAGTAGGAGTACATCTGCTTCCTCAGGTACTTCTGTTAGCTCGTAGCCATTTGCAGCATTTAGCAGGTCAGCCATTTTTGATGAATCGTATTCGTTCATCTGGCAGCCCCAAGTTTTTATTAGCAGTTTCTTACTCATCTTTTGTTCGCTCGATCGTTAGTTTAATTTAAGGGAGCAAATCGCCCAGTATTTCTCCGCCTAGAATATGTCAGCTATAGCTGTGCTCAGGCGGCAAGCCGCGTATTGTACTGCTTTAAAAACCAACTGACTAGTAGTCGACGTAAATCTCTTCAAGCCACCATTCCACAAGGTGTTCACTGCTCAAAAAGGGCAGTTTTATCGTTAAATAGTTTCGCAATAAGGTTACGAAATCGTACAATTAAAAATAGGCGATAAATCAACATGATGAAGTGTAAAAAATGAACAAATTTGATATTGCAGTGGTGGGCGGTGGCATGGTTGGTGCTGCGATTGCACTTGGTTTTGCAAAGCAGGGTAGGAGCGTTGCTCTTATTGAAGGTGCACGTCCTAAGGGGTACGAACATGACCAACCAATGGATATTCGAGTCTCTGCAATATCTCAGACATCAGTGAATCTATTGAGCTCGTTAGGGGCATGGGAGGCTGTTTCTTCAATGAGAGTGTGCCCATATCGTCGTTTGGAAACGTGGGAACACCCTGAATGCCGAACTCGCTTTAGTTCTGATGACGTTAATTTAGTCCAGCTTGGTTATATTGTTGAAAATCGTTTGATTCAATTAGGGTTATGGGAGCAATTTGAACAGCAACCTTCATTATCCCTTTTCTGTCCGGATAAATTGAAATCAATTGCATTCGGAGTCGAAGAGAATCAAATAGCCCTAGAATCAGGAACCAAACTCACAGCTAATTGGGTTGTTGGTGCTGATGGAGCTAATTCTGTAGTTAGGCAACAAGCAAATATAGGCGTAACCGCATGGGATTATCGTCAGCACTGCATGTTAATTAATGTTGAAACGGAACTTCCGCAGCAAGATATTACGTGGCAACAGTTTACCCCTTCAGGGCCTCGATCATTCCTACCATTGTGTGGGAATCAAGGTTCACTCGTTTGGTATGATTCACCAAAGCGAGTTAAGCAGCTAATGAATATGAGCCATGTACAATTGCGTAATGAAATTGTGAGTGTTTTCCCTCGCGAGTTAGGTGATATCAAAGTACTTCAAACCGGATCGTTTCCGCTTACTCGTCGTCATGCTCAGCAATATCACAAGAATGGATGTGTTCTCGTGGGTGACTCTGCACATACGATTAACCCATTAGCAGGACAAGGGGTTAATCTTGGCTTTAAAGATGTTGCAGCATTATTAGATATAACGGCTGAACAAGATGAGCTTACTACTGACTTACTGAGAAAATACGAGCGATGTCGCCGTGGTGATAATTTATTGATGCAAAGCGGGATGGATTTTTTCTACAAAACATTCAGCAATGATCTTATGCCTTTAAAGGTGGTAAGAAATGCAGTGCTTAAAATGGCTGAAAACTCAGGACCAATTAAGCAGCAAGTTCTGAAATATGCGTTAGGGTTGTAGTGGTTTCAGCCAATGCTGTAAGTTTAACTAACTCGAAGAGTAAATAGAGTAGAAGAGAGTCTTTAATAGGCTCTTTTTTATTGCTGAAGAAACATATAGACAGGGGAATAGACTTAGAAAGAAGTAGGTGCAGAAATAAGTAGGTATAGAAAGAAATGGGGACTGGTAGAAATAGATAAACAGCAGATAAAAGAAAACCCAACTAAAAAGCTGGGTTTCTAATTTTCTTTTACAAGAAATAATGGTGCGGTCGGAGAGACTTGAACTCTCACACCTCTCGGCGCCAGAACCTAAATCTGGTGCGTCTACCAATTCCGCCACGACCGCAGCAAGTCTTTCCTCTCAACTAAGCAAATAACCTAGCGAAGAGTATATAGTTAGGAAGACTATTGGTAAGTCTAAATAACGTTGTAATGGCTGGGCTACCTGGATTCGAACCAGGGAATGCTGGCATCAAAAGCCAGTGCCTTACCGCTTGGCGATAGCCCAACAGTGATATCAWTTAAGAYATCTAATAATGGTGCGGTCGGAGAGACTTGAACTCTCACACCTCTCGGCGCCAGAACCTAAATCTGGTGCGTCTACCAATTCCGCCACGACCGCAGCAAGTCTTTATAGTTATATTAACATTGGTGGTTCAATATAACGTTGTGCTCTTGGTTTTCTATTTAGCTTAAAAACAAGCTAAGTAATAAACAAAGAGTTTAAAAATGGTGGCTACTGCGGGATTTGAACCTGCGACCCCATCATTATGAGTGATGTGCTCTAACCAACTGAGCTAAGTAGCCAATAATGAATTTTATGTATTCACTATTTTATCTCTAATTAAAGAGAAATAATGGTGCGGTCGGAGAGACTTGAACTCTCACACCTCTCGGCGCCAGAACCTAAATCTGGTGCGTCTACCAATTCCGCCACGACCGCAGCAAGTCTTTTACTCTGACTAAGAGTATAGTTAAGAAGACTTATGGTTTGTCTAAATAACGTTGTAATGGCTGGGCTACCTGGATTCGAACCAGGGAATGCTGGCATCAAAAGCCAGTGCCT
>NZ_JAKJTJ010000027.1:0-152769 GCF_050337905.1 Vibrio clamense
ACGTCAAATGATGCTGCTATTAACAACACCACCTTCCTCACGACTGAAAGTACTTTACAACCCGAAGGCCTTCTTCATACACGCGGCATGGCTGCATCAGGCTTGCGCCCATTGTGCAATATTCCCCACTGCTGCCTCCCGTAGGAGTCTGGACCGTGTCTCAGTTCCAGTGTGGCTGATCATCCTCTCAGACCAGCTAGGGATCGTCGCCTTGGTGAGCCATTACCTCACCAACTAGCTAATCCCACCTAGGCATATCCTGACGCGAGAGGCCCGAAGGTCCCCCTCTTTGGCTCCTGTTCATTACAAACAAAGGCATTATGCGGTATTAGCCATCGTTTCCAATGGTTATCCCCCACATCAGGGCAATTTCCTAGGCATTACTCACCCGTCCGCCGCTCGTCAGCGAAGTAGCAAGCTACTTCCTGTTACCGCTCGACTTGCATGTGTTAGGCCTGCCGCCAGCGTTCAATCTGAGCCATGATCAAACTCTTCAATTAAAGTTTTTTGCATCCTAAGATGCGGCTCAATGAATACTGACTTCAAAACTAATATTCATTCGCTCTTTCGAAAAAGATTGGTGAACATGTAATTCTAAAGCTATTACCTCTCTCTTCTTAAATAAATAGGAACAGAATGGTAATGAATTGACTGTGCCAAAATTAAGTAAACTTAATTTTGTATTGGTCACTCAGTTCATTGATATCTTTTGTTTCGACTTAATTTACTTTCGCTTTAAAAAGCGAAAACAAACAGTACGAAACTAGTGATTATCATCAACGAGTGCCCACACAGATTGATAGGTCTAAATTGTTAAAGAGCTTTAGTATCAAAGGTTTGAACCTAATCAACTCCGACTTCAGTGAACGTTTGAACGTTGCTCTGTGTCGGTGGATGCGCAGTATAGAGAATGAAGAGTTTCGTGCAAGCATTTTTTCAAATAAATTATTCGTTCGACTACATAACAATCAAAAAGCACTAAAAACGACCAATTCAGCCGCTTTTATTACTTTTCCTGGTAAAAATAGAAAGAAGTACTGAAACAATTACTGCATAAAGAAGGGAGCAGCCACGTGAAAAACAAACTCCCCTTCCATAAAAAGGCACATATGAGTGCCAAAATTAATCAAATTAAAGCTTTCATCACTAATTTCAATGTTAATGACTTATTTATAGCACCAACAGAACATCTGTAACCAATTGTAATTAAGAGCTTTCGGTTGTATTTCCAACATGTAACCAATGCTAGTTCTGAGCAACGGCTTTAACTCTCATTATCTTTTCTCTCCACTTACTACACTGGAGTTATATTCAATTAACTCTTAACAAGGAAATTATTATGGAAAAAGCAATCAATGCTCTTGGTATCGCTATCATTGCAAGCAAATACGCGGGCGTCATACTGTTTGCAGGCTTAACCCTTTCTACTGGCGCTCTTGCCGCTGACGCTTTATACCTGACGGGAGCTGAGAATAACGATTAACAGCCTTACCTAACCTTCTTTTACTTGAGAGTTTTGAGCGACACTTATTTTTGTCTCTTTTTCTATCGGTTTTCTAACCACTAAATAAACCGCTATAGCAGCAAGTGTGAAACCAAGCGCACCAAGCCAATCAAAGCTCTCGTTAAACACTAGCCATGCCTGAATGGCAGTGACTGGTGGAACAAGATAAAATGTAGAAGCCACTTTCGATGATTCACCACTTTTCACCATAAATAGTAGTAACAATATGGCGAACACAGACAGCACAATCACCAACCACGCCATTACCGCAAAAAATTCCGGAACCCACATCACTTCCATCGTTTCGCTATTCCAAGCAACAATACTAAATAAGATCGCCGAAGCGAAATACTGCACCAACGCCCCTCCAATCATATCTACGTTATGGCAGAATTTTTTCTGATAAAGCGTCCCTAAAGTGATACCAACCAATGCTGTAAAGGTAAAGCAGATAGCAGCCAGTTGATGTTCATCATTTTGCCACTCAACATTTCCCATTAACACCAATGATATCCCCACGAAGCCAACCATAAGCCCGAGCCATTGCGATGCAATCAGACGCTGATTAGAAAACCCGACTAACAGCACTGCCGTTAAAATAGGCTGAATACCAACAAGCAACGCACATAACCCAGCAGGCATTCCCATCGATATGGCTTGATACGTCCCCCCTAAATAGCAACCGTGGATCAACAAACCAACAATAGATGCGTGTAATAAATCCTTTCCCATTGGAATTCTTCTACGCATAAATGCAATGAGCACGATAAATACGGTTACGTTTGCCATCATTCTTAGCGCAAGTAGCGTTGCTGGCTCTGCGTATTGCAAACCGAATCGAGCACCAACGAAGCCTGAACTCCATAAAACCACAAAGATAACGGGTATCAATTTCACCCACATAAAAACCTCTAGTAAGTCATCACATTATATTGCTAATGTAGTTAGGTACAGTTGGGATAAAAAGACACAGTTTTGGCTAAATGATTGGGTACAGAATGAAAGAGAGCACCAAATACCAAGATGTTGAAGCGCATATTCGTCAATTGATTCATGCGGGTACTTTGGTCGAGCATGACAAATTGCCCTCTATACGCCATTTATCTCAACAGCAGCAGGTAAGCAGGAATACGGTTATCCGGGCTTATCAAGAGTTAGAAGCCGCTGGAATTGTCTATCCAGTTCCTCGTTCTGGCTACTGTATTCAGCAAAAGCCGCTTCCTGAGTTCACTTTAGTCAGCGATCCTAACCATGTTGATCTCCTCTCTGTCACTAAGTCGATTTTGGCTCAGCCTCTTATCGAGCATACGATGCCTGCCGGTTCTGCTCATCCCAATATCGATGGTCCTGCAATTCGCAGTTTGTATGCAGAGATAGGGCGTCATAGTCGTTATCAAACTCAGATCCCCAGCCACTATCAGTTACCACCGGGGAATAGCACCTTAATTAAGCAACTCATTAAGATCACCCAAGATTGCGGCATCACCGCGCATTCAAATGAAATATCGATCACGCACGGAGCCCAGCAAGCGATCAGTCTCGCATTGCGCGCGCTAACGAAACCGGGTGATATCGTGATTGTGGAATCCCCGTGCTATTTCGGCAATTTGCTACTTATGGAATCGTTAGATCTACAGGTTATCGAGATCCCTAGCAGTATTGATTCTGGTATTGATATTAAGGCATTAAAAGAAGCGATAAGCCTGTGGGATATCGCGGCGATACTCGTCACTCCCAATTTTAATAATCCAACAGGATCTCGTATGCCATTGGCAGCAAGGCAAGCTTTATTGGATGAATCGCAGAATATCCCCATTATCGAAGACGATGTTTTTGGCGCTTTATCCTTTGACGCGCCGCTTCCGTGTTTAAAATCCTTAGATAAAGGCAATCGTGTCATCTATTGCAACTCATTATCTAAAACGTTGGATTCAAGGTTACGTGTTGGCTGGATCTTGGCGGGGCAGTATCAGCGTAAAATAGAGAAGTATCTGATCAGCGACAATATGGGTAGCTTGAATCTCATGCAATCGGCGCTTGGTGAGTTTCTTACTACAGGAAAATACCGTCAGCATTTGAGCAAGATGAAGAAGCATTACCACAGCAATCAAAAGAGATTTTCGACTCAATTGATCAAAGCCTTAAACCAGCACGACAATTTACGAGGTCAATTTCAGCTCAGTCGGCCACAAGGCGCATTCTTATCTTGGTTGATATTGCCACCAGCAGTCGATAGCTACGCGATATATCAAGAGTGCTTAAAAGCAAAAGTAAGTGTATTACCAGGCACAATCTTCGGCACTCACGACCAGTACAAACACTGCATCCGATTCAGCTGTGCCTCATATCAAGATAACGATAAATGGGCAGAAGGTGTTGAACGCTTTGCCAATATTGTTGCCACTCATCTTACAGAGCAGGGATAAACATCAGTTCTATTTGACTTCAACAGCCGATCGCGGTTACATACGCGTCTTGAATCTGTATGGTATTACCATCAGCAATACACCCACTTTATAGCAAGGCGATTTATCCATGCGTGCATTTGTTTTAAGAGCTCGTTCCGCTCCAACAGAGAGCCATCTTCTATTGGAATCTGTCGGTCAAGAAGCCCATACCGAAATTTTGGCTCATACATTGATGAACACCATTTTTGTGGCTCAATCGCATCGCAAAGACGTTATCGTTCACCTTGTATTGGAAAGCACGAAAGACTTCTCTCGCACGATTACCTTCAACTCAAATGACATCACTAATATTGGCGGCTTCCATGAGTCCATACTATTAGCAGCAGTCGCAAGAGCACTCGATGCATCTAAAGGCATGACCAAAGAGCAAGAGCGACAAGTTGAGCCTGGTGTGACTGTTCGTACGATTAGTTTTGAGAAACTGATTAAAGAGTTAGCAGAAGATTATCAGCTGTATATGCTAGATAAGAAGGGAGACTCTGTACGTGATATTGAGTTGGCTCATAACCCTTGTTTCTTATTAACCGATCATATTCCAATGCCTAAAAAAACCTACAACAGCATGAAACGTTTGGGGACTGAAATGATAAGCCTTGGGCCAAATATGTTGTTTGCTTCTCAGTGCGTAACATTAATTCAAAACGAATGGGATATTGCAGGGATCGAGTAATCGTCAAAGATGAAAATTACTCTGATTTAAAATATAGAATGAATGCAATGTCTATCCCGCCCAAGGATAAATAGCATCAAAATCAAAAAATCCCCAAACGTTCATTTGGGGATTTTTTGACTGTAATGATTTAGTGACAATCAGCTCTACAGAAGTACATTCATCACTAGCATTGCGCCGAAAGCATTCAGTACTGAAATGGCAATCATCACTGGAATGTAACGACCTTCCGTGCCGATCGCGCCCATGATTCGTCCCATGTATTGAACTTGAGAGCCCATAAGGTAAATAGCCGGCGCTAAAATAGCGATGTGCGTACCATTCAAGATACCTTGGTCAAATAAAGTAATAACCACACCAACCGCGCCGCCCATCGACATCCAAGCACCAATCAATACCGCCGCCGCTTCACCCGGAAGACCAAAAATCGCCATTATTGGAGAGAACACGGTTCCCATCAAATCAAGTGCACCAGTAATCTGCAAAACTTTGATGAAAACAAAAGCCATCAATACATTAGGAACAGTAGAAGTCGTTGCGATTACCCAACCTTTTTTAGCGCCCTCAACAAATATATCAGTCACCATCGGTTTCTTTGCTTTAACGTCGCTCATTATGCTGTCTCCTCTTTTAGTTCTGCTGACTGGTCATTATTTTGGTTGTCTTTGTCTTCTTTTCCTTCTGTTAGGTTTAAATAAACACGGAACAGGTTGGCACCGACAAATTTGAAAACGAACATGACAATAACAGCAAGGCCAATAGAAGAAGTGACCGCTAACGATCCATCAGCCATCGTTAGGGTAAAGAGCACGGCACCAGATGAGAAGAAGTTAACAATGGTCGCGCCAGCAGTGAATTGGAACATAGTGAATATATCGGTTTCACGTTTCGTCAGGTGGCCTTCATCTTTCAGTTGTCGAGTCATTGCGGCCCCTGCATCCGTACTTTGCAAAGAGGCGATCATAGCTAGACCCGAGCTTCCCGGAATGCCCATCAATGGACGAAGAAGTGGTGTCAGAATTTTACGAGCAGCATCAAGTGCACCGTAGTGCTCCAGCACATTGATCATACCAAGTGCAAACATAACGGTAGGGATCAGAGTAAAAGCGAAAATGAAACCATCACGCGCACCATTACCGCCTTTACCACGCAGTGATGTGGTTGCCGCTTCAATGCCATCGGCGGTTTCCGTTACATTGTAAGCAACTTTACCAAACGCTCCATTAAGAGTGGTGAAATCTAACGCCCCATACCAGTCCGTTGATTTCATTAGGCCGGAGAAAAACACTACGGCAAAGGCGAGAGCAATATAGCTCCCAATCGTGACCTTTCGGTCGGTTTGAGTTTGATTCGTCATCGTAATACCTATGAGTTATATAGAACAGGAACTACGCGCATAGTGCATACAATACGTGCCACACTATATGACCAAAATCAAAGATAGGCTGTGAAAACGTTAAAAATGAAATGTATGATTTCAAAATGTGATAATCAGCATAATTAACCATATCAAGAACAACAACTAATCAACAAAGGATATATAACTACTTAATCTTTCTTCTATGGAATAAATCAAAATGTACAACAGAGATGCCAGAAAAATACTGACCGCATAAACATCATACTTGCGTTTACTTTAACTTCGACTCGCTTCACTATGTTTGCTTCAATCATCTTTAGATCCAACTCCAGTGCTTAGCGAATTAAAAAACATAGGCAATTTATGATATTTGACTGGTTAGATCCCACCGTTTTAACGGCAATTTTCCTCATTTTTTTGGGATCATTCGTACAAACTGCGATTGGTTTTGGGCTAGCGATCGTTGCCGCCCCTCTGCTATTTCAACTATCGCCAGATTATGTTCCAGCGCCAATTTGCTTGGTCGCGCTATTCATTTCAATTTTAAATGCACTCAAGCATAGAGCGAATGTCTCGATTGGTGGACTAAAAATGGCCCTCATTGGTCGAGTGCCCGGTTCGATTGCAGGCGGAATGTTACTATTAGTGGTATCAACGGATGTGTTGTCTTTATGGCTAGGATTTTTAGTTCTATTTGCGGTAATGGTCAGCATGCTTCCTTTTCGAATTGAACCCACGCCTATTCGAATGGGGATTGCAGGGTTTTTCTCTGGATTCTTTGGCACCAGCTCTTCCATAGGCGGGCCACCGATGGCGCTTCTTTTACAACACCAAGACGCAAACCAACTCCGTGGAAACCTCTCTGCCTTTTTTGTGTTCAGCTCCCTGATCTCATTAATTGTGCAGATCCCCATTGGTTTCTTTACTCTGCATCACGTGTTTATCACGATCCCTCTCATCCCTGCTTCATGGCTCGGATACAAACTAGCAATAATGACCACACAGAGCCTACCTAAAGAAAAGATTCGCGTTGGAGCTTTAATGTTGTGCTTAGTCAGCGGGCTAACCGCAATTTGGCAAGGATTTTTAGCTTAATCGTAGGGTCTATTTCAATGTATCAACGACCGTACCTGCATAAAACTTATAACAATATTCATACTTAACAGATCAAGCAACTCCCCCAACTGCCATTAACCCTACTTATAAAGTGGTTATATTTTAAAGACTTAGACGATTAATTAAAAACACCCAACTATCTATTAATAATCACATCAATATGTGAACCCGCCAAAACTTCACACAATTAAAACATCTGCATTACAATTACTTTGATTCAAGTCAATCTTACTAAGGGCATTTTGTTTACCCTTAGTTCTCATCGCTACATTCATCATGCGCTCGTTTTATAAAGCAAGAAGCTGGGAAATAAGAATGGAATATTCATGTCATAGGCTCACTGCCCTAGTAAAATTTATCTCTCTGATATTCTGCGTTCTATTCTCGTTCTCTGCACAAGCTCTATTTGTTAGCCCACCCAAAGATCCAATCCCTCTGATCCAAGAGACTTTTCCAACACACAGCTCTATTTCAGAAAAACAGGGAGAACCACCACTACGCATCATCAAAAAAAATGATGAAATACTTGGCTACGCTTTTGAAACCAATGATATAGCGAGAATTCCCGCTTATTCTGGTGAGCCCGTCAACATGTTGGTTATCATCGATCCGCAAGGTGACTACATGGCATCCAAAGTGCTGGAACACCATGAACCCATCATCCTCGCAGGCATTCCGGAAACCAAATTATGGGCATTTAGTGATCAATATGTTGGTCTATCAGTAAAAGACCGCATCAAGGTTGGAGGAAAACCCAATCAGGATTACATCCCAATCGACGGCTTATCTGGTGCGACGGTCACCGTGATGGTGATGAATGTTGCGATAACCAAAGCCGCAACCAAAGCCGCCGAATCATTAGGTATCATTAAGCCCTCTACCAATATCATTCAACCAATTTCAACCATCAAAACAGATATTTTCAATGAAAGAACTTGGCTAGATCTCACGGGTGATGGCTCAATTAGAAAACTGTTTCTCGACAATAAAGCGGTACAAAAAGCATTTGATGGCACTGAAGGAGAAAATGTCGATACGGTTCCTGATAGTGCAAAAGATGATATGTTTGCAGAGATCTTTTATACGCTTGCGGATATTCCGACAATAGGTAAGAACCTATTTGGAGAGGCAGAATATGACTGGCTGATGAAAGATTTGAAAGATGGCGAACATTTAGTGGCTATCTTCGGCAATGGATACTCATACAAAGGATCAGGGTATGTTCGGGGTGGGATATTCGATCGAATACAAGTCCAGCAAGCGGATAATGACATCTCTTTTCGAGATTTAGAACACACTCGGATCACCGACCTATTTGCGATAGGACACCCTAATTTTAAAGAGATGTCTGTTTTTAAAGTTCAGGCTCATCATGAGTTTGACCCAGGAGCGAGTTGGGAACTAGAACTACTCGTCCGCAGACAAACAGGCCCAATCGACAGTGTGTTTAGTAGCTTTAAAGCCACATACGATGTTTTAGAACAGTATGTCGATACTCCAGACGCCATCACCCCAGAGCCTGAACTGACACTAGCGCAACAAGTATGGCAAGAGAAGCAACTAGAAGTCATCGTGCTACTCGCACTGATCACAGTACTGGTTCTCATCTTATTCTTTCAAGATATTTTAGTTCGCCACCCAACCTTCATGCATCAACTACGTCATGGCTTTTTAGTCATCACCGTCGTATTCATTGGTTGGGTGTGGGGAGGACAACTCTCCGTCGTGAATGTGTTCACCTTCTTACAAGCACTAGTCAAAGACTTCTCATGGGATCTGTTCTTACTCGACCCTGTGATCTTTATTCTTTGGTGTGCCGCAGCCGTCACAATATTATTGTGGGGACGCGCGGTTTACTGCGGTTGGTTATGTCCGTTTGGCGCACTTCAAGAGCTTATCAATCAGTTCGCACGGTACGTGAAAATCCCTCAATATGAACTTCCTTGGGCCGTCCATGAACGACTATGGGCAATCAAGTACCTCATTTTACTTGGTCTGTTTGGTCTCTCACTAGACTCACTCGCTCTTGCTGAACAGTTTGCCGAAATTGAGCCATTTAAAACCACATTCTTACTTAAGTTCGATCGCGAATGGCCTTTTATTCTATGGGCAGTACTGCTCTTAACCGTCAACTTATTTAATCGTAAAACGTTCTGTCGCTATTTATGCCCTCTCGGAGCTGCACTATCGGTATCAAATAGTATTCGCCTATTTGATTGGCTCAAACGCCGCCCAGAATGTGGCTCACCGTGCAAAACTTGTGCAAAAGAGTGTGAAATTCAAGCCATACAACCGGATGGGGTGATCAACATGCGTGAATGCCACTACTGTTTAGATTGCCAAATCACCTATTCAAATGAGGAAAAATGTCCTCCATTGAAAAAACTGGCCTACAAGAAAAGAAAAGCCAGCAAAAATGATATTCCAGTAACTCAACTATAACAGTCAATCATCTAATGACATGCAGCTAATTCATGTGACTGCCTAAACAATTAGTGACCTACAACCATAATATGGAGATCCACCATGAGTGATGACAAGACCAATATCGATCAAGACAATCACCCCGAAAACAGCGAACGTCGTAAGTTTTTCGGTAAAAGTGCCGCAATCGGTTTAGGCGTTGCCGCTGCGCCAATGACGGCAGCCATGTTTGCATCAATGGCAAAAGCTCAAGCATCTGAAATCAGCAACAGCGCAGTCGTTCACCCTGGAGACCTTGATGAGTATTACGGCTTCTGGAGTGGTGGTCACTCAGGTGAAGTTCGTATTCTGGGCTTGCCATCAATGCGCGAACTTATGCGAATTCCAGTATTCAACGTTGATAGTGCAACAGGTTGGGGCTTAACAGATGAAAGTAAGCGTATTAAAGGCGACAGCGCACACATTCTAGCGGGCGACTCCCATCACCCCCATATGAGTATGACGGATGGTCGTTATAACGGTAAATATGTCTTCATTAACGATAAAGCCAATTCACGTGTTGCTCGTATTCGCTGTGACGTGATGAAATGTGACAAAATGCTCACCATTCCGAATGTTCAAGCGATTCACGGATTACGTGTTCAAAAAGTACCACAGACTAAATACGTTATTTGTAATGGTGAATTTGAAATACCAATGAATAACGATGGCAAAACAACGCTTGATGACATCAGCACCTATCGTTCACTCTTTAATGTCATTGATGCTGAGAAAATGGAAGTCGCTTTCCAAGTCATGGTTGACGGTAACTTAGATAACACCGATGCCGATTATGACGGTAAATACTTCGCTTCTACCTGTTACAACTCTGAAATGGGCATGAACCTTGGGGAGATGATCACGGCTGAACGTGACCATGTTGTGGTATTCAGCCTTGAACGTTGTGAAGCAGCACTGAAAGCAGGCAACTTTAAAACATACAACGGTAACGACGTTCCTGTTTTAGATGGCCGTAAAGGCTCTGATCTGACGCGCTATATCCCTGTTCCAAAATCACCGCATGGCCTTAATACTTCTCCAAGCGGCGAATACTTTGTTGCTAACGGGAAACTATCTCCAACGGTATCGGTCATTTCTATCGCTAAACTCGATAGCCTATTCTCAAACTCTATCAAGCCGCGTGACACCATTGTGGCAGAGCCGGAACTTGGTTTAGGTCCACTTCATACTGCGTTTGATAACAAAGGTTTTGCCTACACCACTCTTTTCCTAGATAGCCAAATTGCAAAATGGAGTGTTGAAGACGCAATCAAAGCTTACAACGGTGACAAGGTTAACTATATTCGCCAGAAACTGGATGTCCACTACCAACCCGGTCACAACCATACTTCACAAGGTGAAACCCGTGATGCGGATGGCAAATGGTTAATCTCGCTATGTAAGTTCTCTAAAGATAGATTCTTACCAGTAGGCCCATTGCGTCCAGAAAACGATCAGTTAATTGATATTTCAGGCGATGAAATGAAGCTCATTCACGATGGTCCTACTTTTGCGGAACCACACGACTGTATGATCGTTCACCGCAGTAAAGTGAAACCAAATAAACTGTGGACGCGTGATGATTCTATCTTTGCCGAGACACTTGCTATCGCGAAGAAAGATGGGGTTGATGTGATGACCCAAAATAAAGTCATCCGTGATGGTAATAAAGTGCGCGTTTACATGACCTCAATCGCACCGACTTTCGGTATGAATGAATTCAGAGTGAAGCTTGGTGATGAGGTAACCGTTATCGTAACCAACCTCGATATGGTGGAAGATGTTACCCACGGTTTCTGTATGACGAACCATGGCGTACAGATGGAAATTGGTCCACAAGCGACCGCTTCGATCACCTTTACAGCCAATAAACCCGGCGTTCAGTGGTACTACTGTAACTGGTTCTGTCACGCTCTACATATGGAGATGCGTGGTCGTATGCTCGTTGAAGCATAGACACAATTATAGGCGGTTTACGTGCGACACGACGACAGGGTTTAACACCCAAAACTGAGTGACATATCCCATCGTCTAGATAGGTTCCTTCAGATAATGTGAAGGAACCTTATCAGCCATGTTCACGAACAGGCGATGCTAATGAGTGAAGTCATGACGCAAGAATGTATCAATCTTAATAAAAGAAAACCCTATCAATCAAAGAAGAAGGTGGCGATTGAATATTAAAAGCGGGCTTATTGCTGTCATTTTTAGTCTTTTCCACTCCGCACTTTTTGCTGCGGTATTCACCGTCAATCAAGGTGAAAGCCTTCAATTCGCATTGGATAATACCCAAGATGGCGATACCGTTTTAATCCAGCCTGGCACCTATTCTGGTAATTTCAATGTCCGCAATGGCATTAATATTCGTGGCGAGCAAGGTGCGATAATTGACGCTAATGGAGTGGGAAATGCCTTAACACTCAATACTTCAAATACAACGGTTGAGAACCTGACCATCATTAATTGGGGAGATGATTTAACCGAACAAAACGCAGGGATCTATTTAGATCAAGCGAACAACATCGTCATCCGAAATAATCAATTAACAGGCGATGGATTTGGGCTTTGGCTGCAACGCGCCAATGATCTGCTTATCGAAAAAAATACCGTAGTAGGCAACCCTGCTTTGCGCTCTGCGGATCGCGGAAATGGTATTCAACTCTCAGCCGTAAAAACAGCGCTCGTGATCGGTAATGACATCAGCAATACCCGAGATGGGCTCTACATCATTTCAAGCCAAGAGAGCGAGTTACGTGGAAACACCATGCACGATCTTCGTTATGGCGTTCACTATATGTATTCACATAATAATCGAGTATTGAACAACACCGCTTACAACACACGAGCAGGCTATGCGCTAATGAGTTCTCGCTTGTTGACCGTGGAAAATAACACCAGCCGAGACAGTGAAGACTACGGCATGTTAATGAACTTCATCACCTCATCCACAATTAGCCACAACCAAATAAAGAATGTTTGGACTCGACCTGAAAATAAAGTCATTGGGCGCGAAGGCAAAGGGTTGTTTGTTTATAACTCTGCCTATAACACCATTAGCTATAACACCATCGATACCGCAGAGATAGGCATCCACCTCACTGCGGGGTCGGAAAATGGCAAAATTTTTGGCAACCAATTTATCAACAATCCCGTTCAAGTGAAGTACGTATCCAACCAAGAGCAAGAATGGAGTCAAAATGGTATTGGCAACTACTGGAGTAACTATCTTGGTTGGGATCTTGATAATAACAACATCGGTGATACGCCTTTTGAGCCAAATGATGGTATCGACAAAATGGTTTGGAAATACCCTGAATCAAAAGTACTGCTAGACAGCCCCGCCGTACTCATGCTGCGTTGGATCCAAAAGCAATTCCCAGTATTAAAGCCCGCAGGTGTTAAAGATTCGCACCCGCTTATGTCTCCAGATTCAGAGCAAGAACCTCAATCAGAAAACTCGACACAACGACTCAACAATCCCGTCAACGTAACTTCTCCTCTCATCGACGGAATAGGAAATCATTCATGAACGGACCGGTTGTACAACTCGAACAAGTAACCAAGCAGTACAAACAACTGCATGCTCTCAATGGCATTAATTTGACCTTAGAACGCGGTGAAGTATTGGGGCTATTTGGACACAATGGTGCGGGAAAAACCACCATGATGAAGCTCATTCTCGGTGTTATTACGTTAACCCAAGGTAAGCTTTCAGTCTTTGGGGTTGATCCTAAAAGTAACCAAGCTTGGCATAGTCGTAAACATATCGGCTATTTGCCTGAAAATGTCAGCTTTTATGACCAATTGACCGGGCTGGAAGTGCTCACCTATTTTTCTCGCTTGAAATCTGCGTCTTCCGACCAGATCCAACCCTTGCTAAAAAAGGTCGGTTTAAGTGATGCTATGCACCGCCAAGTGAAAACCTACTCAAAAGGGATGCGGCAGCGCCTCGGACTCGCGCAAGCTTTTTTAGGTGAACCTAAACTGCTGTTGCTTGATGAACCAACCGTAGGACTTGATCCAATTGCAACCCAAGAGTTTTATACCAGCGTCGATCAACTCAAAAAAAGTGGTGCCAGTATTATCTTGTGTTCGCATGTGCTGCCCGGCGTTGAACAACACATTGATAGAGCGATGATCTTAGCTCGTGGGCAGTGTATCGCAGAAGGCACACTGGCCGAATTACGGCTTCAAGCCAATCTCCCAGTGGTCATCAAAACGCATGGCATTAACGGGGCACTTGCCAGCAATGAGCAATTAACCGGATTTATGGTGACGGATAATCAACTCCATATTCCAGAGAAACATAAAATATCGGCAATCAAAGAGTTGATGCGTTACGACACTCTCAGTGATATTCATGTGGAACCGGCCAACTTAGAACAGATCTACCAGCACTTTTTAAGCACAACCTCTGACGCTGTAGAACACGATCACTCACGCAGCAAGGAGAAGCAATAATATGAACCCTATCATTGCGGTCGCATTAAAAGAGTTCCAAGATGGTTTACGTAATCGCTGGTTTGTTTCGA
The DNA here is from genome assembly GCF_050337905.1 of Vibrio clamense. Lineage (NCBI taxonomy): Bacteria > Pseudomonadati > Pseudomonadota > Gammaproteobacteria > Vibrionales > Vibrionaceae > Vibrio > Vibrio clamense. The sequence goes on from NZ_JAKJTJ010000027.1 coordinate 14,114, forward strand.
TTACCTTTATTTTCGCGCTGTTGTCGGTTGGACTAAGCTATTATGGGAGTGTTGCTTCTGGACATATTGGTCCGCCATCACTCTCATCGACTATCGCAAGCTTATCGAGCTTGTCGGTATTCATCATCCCGTTGATTGCCCTACTACTTTGCTACGACAGCTTCGTCGGAGAACAAGAGTCTGGCACGCTATTGCTGCTGATGACCTACCCGATCAGTCATGGACAATTGCTATTTGGCAAGTTTCTCGGCCAAGGTTTCATTATCACGCTTGCCACTGTTTTAGGCTTTGGTAGCGCAGGAGTCCTACTCGCCTTTACCCTTGATGCCGCTGAAGTTGCGTCATCATTTGGGCTCTTTATTCTCACTTCCACTCTGCTTGGTTTGTGCTTCATTACCTTGGCTTACTTAACCAGTCTGTTGGTTTCAGAAAAATCAAAAGCGGCAGGTATTTCCCTCATCCTATGGTTGTTTTTTGTGCTTATTTTTGACTTAGTACTGCTTGGCGTGCTCGTAGGAGGAAGTGAGCTACTGACTCAGCACGCGTTAGTTCAGGTGATGATGTTCAACCCAGCCGATTTATTCCGATTAATAAACTTATCGTCATTGAACAGCACCGATGTTAATGGCGTATTAGCCGTGGCGATCAACAGCAGTTACTCCACCAGCACGCTTTTGCTTGTGATGCTGGCTTGGATCCTTCTACCGCTATCAGTGGCTTTACTCATTTTCAGAAAAAAAACGTTATAAGCGAGATTATACATGTCACAAAAAATATCCACGCAATGGAAAATAGTCACCAGCCTAGCCCTCTCTTTGTTGCTTATGGGTTGTGGCGAGGATCCTCAAGAAAAAATGCTCAAACAAGCAGTGGCAATTGAAAATAGTGATGAATGCCATTTGTGCGGAATGATCATTGCTAATTTCCCGGGGCCGAAAGGCGAAGCATTTCAAAAGGGCCATGATGATGTCATGAAATTTTGCTCAACCCGTGATCTTTTTAGCTACTTACTTCAACCAGAAAACCAACGCCAAGTTCGACAAGTGTTTGTTCATGACATGAGTAAAACGCCATGGCAAAAACCTGAAGATCAATATTTCATCGATGCAAAAGAAGCGTGGTTTGTGATCGGTTCAAGTCAAACGGGAGCGATGGGACAAACACTGGCAAGCTTTAGTACCAAAGAAGATGCTCTAGCCTTTAGCAAAAAGTTTGGTGGAAAGCTGTATCAATTTGATGAGATCACTATCGATATATTATAAAACACCGTTCCTAATCACATGGGAGCGTCGTTCTATGACGTAGAAGAGAATAAAGGCAGCCTTGACTGCCTTTATATCTTTATATCTTTATATAGGGCGACTTCGGCTTAGAACTTGTAACCACCACCAATCATAAATACCCAAGGGTCTATTTTAACTTTTGTCGTTTGTTTTGCCCCATTAAACTTATAATGTGCATCGGTTTCAATATCTGCATACCAGATTGACGCATTCAAGAACCAATCTTCATTTAACATGTAATCAGCACCCGCATTGACCGCAAGCCCCCACGAATCATCTAATGATAGATCACTTAACCCTGCCGATTTCGCTTTACTATTAAACCCTTCACTGAAAAACGTCGTGTAATTGATACCAGCACCAACATAGGGACGGAAAGTACTTTCACTGGTTCCAAAATAGTATTGCAGCATAAAAGTAGGCGGCAGGTGATCAACATCCGCAATATCACCCAATCCAGCTAAATCAGTAGAAATGGTATGGCTAAAAGGGGTCGCGGCAAGAACTTCAAAGCTAATATTATCCGTAAACATATAACCAAGAGTTAAACCTAGCTGCATATTCGAGTCGACTTCAAGCTCTTCATTCGAACCCAGAATACCTGAACTACTATCGTTTGGAACGACTCCAGCAAGCCCTGCACGAACAATAAAATCCCCCTCTTTATGGGCAGCGACATTCGTGGAAGCTAACGCAGCGAGGACGGCAAGACTAAACATTGTTTTTTTCATTATGATTTCCTTTGTAGGGCTAAATAGTTGTTTTTATTAATTTGCGCGCAAAGTAGCATATAAAAACCACAATTTTTTGATGGAAATCAATTTGTAACAAAAACTTAAACATAGAGCGCATATATGCAACATCGATCACAAAGGTTATGCAAAATACCTACATGTATGTAGTGCGAGCTTTACGTGTATCACACCCCTTTCTATTAGCTCGATCTCTCAAACATTAAAGTGAATTGATGCCCGATAATTCACTGCATTTGTGCGACAAACTCAATGAGAAAATTAAATGATGAAGTGGTTTGCAACGAATAAAGAGAAGAGTTTTGTTCAGGCAACAAAAAAGCGAGCACTTTTTGAATGCTCGCTTTTGCGGTATGTATGCTAATTAAGCCTACAAGATTAATCTACATAGTCTTCAGAATCAGGACGAAGTTGGAATTGCACACCCATTAAAAAGTTACGTAAAATCTGGTCTTTACATTCACGATAATTTTTATGATTTGGCTTACGGAAGAATGCGCCTAGCTCATGCTTGCTCATGTCGAAATCTACCAGTTCCATTACATTTAGAATGTCTTCTGTTTTCATATTAAGCGCGATACGCAGTTTCATGAAAACCATGTTATTGGTTAGACGATTTTCTGGTTCAGGCTGTGCACCTTCTCGCTTACCACGTTTTAAATTAATGAGACCATTCAAGAAGATCGCCAATTCACGATCGCGGCATTTTACGTAATCAGAATCATCTTCTTTTTTTAACCAGTTGCTTACCTGCTCACGTGTTACTTCAAGATCTGCTTGAGCAAAAATCTTAATCATCTGAGCATCTTTAAAATCAAAAGTGTAGCGAATACGGCGTAAAATGTCGTTATTAGTCACGGATAGTCCTAATGTAAAAGGCAGCACCCTCATTATTAATGGCTAGCGAACAATAATACGGCTAACAAAAGGCTGCACTGCAAGTAAGTAGCCGCGCACTCTAACAGATATTGATTCTAAATAGGGTTATATTTGCTCAGTTGAGAATTTTTTATGCTGCTACCTAGATTGGCGTAATGTTATTACTGATACTTTTTTGATTAAACTAACCGCATTAATTGGATTCACTTCACACTTAGGCTCTTGATTTACTACTAATATTTATTTGTTGCCTTTATCCGGAGTCAGTAGACATGCATGTTCAGAAATCACCTTTTAGTCTTCCTTCTATCATTACTATTTTCGCCACAAGTTTACTCATGTTGATGTCTCCGTCGGTGCTTGCTTCCTCTACAAGTTCAGGACTCAATTCTCCTCTTGATTTAACGCAGTCCACAATCGGTTATGCCGCGATTGGGATTTTTGTGGTGGCTTATACCTTAGTCATGCTTGAAGAGGTGCTAAAGCTGAGAAAGTCCAAGCCCGTTCTGCTTGCTGCGGGGTTAATCTGGATCATGATCGGCTATGTCTACCAGCAGCATGGCAATATCGACGTCGCACAACAGGCGATTGAACATAATTTACTGGAATACGCGGAATTACTGCTCTTCTTACTCGTGGCCATGACCTACATTAGTGCGATGGAAGAGCGTCGTCTTTTCGATGCGCTTCAAGCTTGGATGGTTGGCAAAGGGTTTGATTTTAGATCCTTATTTTGGCTTACCGGCTTTCTATCATTTTTTATTTCCCCTATTGCCGATAACTTAACCACCGCTCTTTTAATGTGTGCTGTTGTTTTGAAAGTGGCGGGGAGTAACGTACGCTTCGTTAATATCGCCTGTATCAATATTGTGATTGCCGCCAATGCGGGGGGTGCATTCAGTCCTTTTGGTGATATTACCACTCTAATGGTGTGGCAAGCGGGCCATGTGAATTTCGCTCAATTTCTTCCGCTCTTTTTACCTTCAGTGATCAACTATCTTGTACCAGCACTGATCATGTCCTTCTTCATTCCGAGAACGAAGCCAGATACCATCCATCAAGAAGTTGAGCTAAAACGTGGGGCAAGACGAATTGTTGGATTATTCATTCTCACCATTGCTACCGCGGTGGCTTTCCATGCAGTGCTACATTTCCCTCCTGTGATTGGAATGATGATGGGCCTCGCTTATTTACAATTTTTCGGCTACTTCTTAAGACAGACCCTACCCATGTCGTTAGCGAAGAAGAAAGCGATAGCCATCGCCAATAATGATGAAGCGGCTTTAAAAAGAATAGGCTCTGTCGTTCCTTTCGATGTATTTAGGCGTGTTTCACATGCCGAATGGGACACTTTGTTGTTTTTCTACGGCGTGGTGATGTGTGTCGGTGGACTAAGTTTATTGGGGTATTTAGGGTTAGTTTCAGAGGTGATGTACACCCAGTGGGATCCCGTTTGGGCCAATGTAATGGTAGGCATACTGTCTGCCATTGTCGATAACATTCCCGTGATGTTTGCCGTTCTGACTATGGAACCTGTAATGTCGATGGGGAACTGGTTATTAGTCACGCTCACCGCAGGGGTTGGAGGGAGTTTGCTCTCTATCGGTTCTGCGGCTGGAGTGGCTTTAATGGGAGCTGCGCATGGAAAATACACCTTCTTCGGCCACTTAAAGTGGGCTCCAGTGATCATGCTTGGTTACGCGTCCAGTATTGCTGTGCATTTAATGCTGAACAGCCATCTGTTTCACCAATAGATGATACGCAGGTTTCAGTTAAGATAAGAGCCTTTATTAAGGCTCTATCAATGCTATTTGTTCGGTTGTCCCGCGATGACTTATTATATGTCGGGGCTTATGGCTTATGGCTTATGGCTTATGGCTTATGGCGATAGCCTATCGAGTGATTCAACTAGTGAGAATAGAGAACAGCTAAAATTACGATTAATCAGCCCTTAACCATAAACTGCTCATGTTATACATGGCACAAGAGTTACAAGTCAGCCTTGCACCACTCAAATGAATCGACATCACAAGATCATTCCGCTTCTCTTTCGAGCTGTTTCTCAATTTTATATAGACGCTTTTATCTTCTACCGTGTATGGCTTCTCCATGACCTCTCCAGCCATGGTATATCGCATCACGCCATCTTTAAAATGGATGGTATTTGAGTTCTCTTGGTTGCTATACATTCCTTTAAATGCATAGGTTTGAGCGTTTTCCAATCGCTCAATCTTCTCTTCTGAACACCCTGAAAGCAATAAAGCCGCTAAACTAAGAAGAGATAAGGACAAACTCGGTTTTATATTCATAACACTCCATATCAATCACTATAAAACACCTTCTAATTGTAACAATTTTTCTTTGATTTCGATACCACCCGCATAGCCCGTTAACTTACCATTTTTACCAATCACTCGATGGCATGGAACAATAATCGAAATTGGATTTTTTCCATTCGCTAACCCCACCGCCCTCACCGCTTTAGGGTTATCAATCTCATTGGCAATATCTTGATAACTCCATGTTTCTCCATATGGAATTTTCATCAACGCATCCCAAACCCGTTGCTGAAATAAGGTTCCCTTAGCCGCAATTGGCAATTCGAAATGGGTCCTTTCTCCTGAAAAATATTCGCCTAATTGTTTCATTGCACTGACCAAAACTGGATGATGATCGTCCTTCAATCCTATGTCATCAGGTTGCGTAGTTTGCGTTTCAAACCAAGCGCCAAGTACCCCATCATCACACGCTTGTATTGTCATTGTGCCCATCGGGCTTTGATAGTGCGTAAATACGTTCATCTCTATAAATTCCAGCAGTGAAAAGTCGCGTAACTACCCCACGGGGCGACGGATTTTTGGTTTAAATTGGTATATTCGGCCATGGCTTTTTTAACCACTAAGTCTGTATCTAAAAAACAATCTGATTGAGATAGCCCACGCAACAAAGCGTAATTAATCGTCCACGGGCCAATCCCTTTTAATGATAACCACTCAGATGGGTGTTCATCAAAACTCTCGCACATATAGCGTGCGAATCTACTTAAAGTTTCTTTGCGACTATTTGGCATACGCAAAAAACTGACATCGCTCGAAGCCACTTTTTCCGGCGTGGGAAAGTACATGGCAGACTCTGTCTGTTCACCTAAAGTATCCACTAACAAATTCAGTTGCCCAATCGCGGCTTTCACTGATACTTGCTGCCCTAGAATAGCTCTAACGCCGGCCTCCCATGCATTCCATACACCGGGAATTCGCAAGCCATGCTCTTTTATCAAGCCCGGCGCACTCTGCTCTAACTGTTCTTCGATGCTGTGAATATCAATATCCAAATCAAACATTCTGCGCAGTTGGCTCACAAGATTTTGTAACTGAGTCATATCATCTAGCTCAAAGCTAATATCCAAAACGTCGCTTTTTCCTAACGAGGCTTTGAACCAACCTTTTACCCCATTAATGATAAAATGACGTTGATAGCTATTTTCATCCACTATTTCAATGCTGGATATTGCTCTGAGTCGGTAAAAGTTCAGCATATGCTGCCAGTTAAATGGGGCACGGAAAGCCAAGCTCAATTGGTGAGTTGATTGTTTCATGTTGGTATTTTTTCTCATTTGGCTCGGTGTCAATTTAAGGTATTTTTTGAAGGCATCATTGAAACGGCGAATGCTGTTAAACCCACAGGCAAAGCTCACGTCTCCAATGCTCATCGAACTGGTATGAAGCAACTGCTTAGCAAACATAAGTTGATGATACTGAGCATACTGCTTTGGCGACATGCCTAAGTGTTTATCAAACAGTTGCCTCAAATAACGATCTGAGATCCCTAGTCGCTTCGCCAATTCAGCCAAAGATTGTGTTTGTAATTCACCACGCTCAATCATCGTAATTGCACGCTGAAATGTCGTCTCTGTCCCTTTCCACGCCCATGAATGTGGGGCGCTATCAGGTCGGCAACGTAGACATGGTCGATACCCTGACTGCAACGCCTTTATAGCATGGTGATAATATTCAACATTCTCTTCTTTGGGCATCACCGCAGGACAGATTGGGCGACAAAAAATGCCCGTCGTTTTGACAGCAATATAAAACTGTCCATCGAAACGAGGATCTCGCGCTTTTCTCGCTTTTTGACACTCTTCAATACTCAGCCTACTTTCTACTTCCATCTTGCGCTATCCAAGTTCCTTTAGAGACATATTAAGTGTATCGCGAACCATCGCCTTGAATAGCCATTTTCGGAACTAAATCTAAAAATAGTAGAACACTGCTCACTATTCACCTTTCTCTAATCTCTAATCTCTAATAACCAATCACTAATCACTAATCACTAATCACTAATCACTAATCACTAATCACTAATCACTAATCACTAATGAATATTAGCGTCAGAGACCTCAGAGACAAAAAAAGCCACATAATGATGTGGCTTTGATTAGGCAGATCCTCGCCTTATGTTCAGGCGTTTTAGCGCGACGTTACACTTTGAAATAGCGCAATTGATCTTTTAACACTTCAGATGCTTCGGCCATAGATTGACTCTCTTGAGCCAGTAATTGAGAAGCTTGTTTGACTTCATTCGCTGATAGATGAATGCTGCTTACATTTTGATTCATCTCTTGAGCAACCAAACCTTGTTGCTCTGATGCCGCTGCAATTTGGGCGACCATATCATTAGAAACCACCAGCTCTTCAACCATTAACGCGAGCTGAGCTTGTGTCTCTTTCGCTTTAGCCACACTCGCTTCCACTTTACTGTGGCTGCTTTGCATAGTATTGGCAGTATTGGTGGTTCTCTCGATTAATGCATCAATGGTTTCTTGCACTTCTGAGGTTGAGTTATGGGTACGACTGGCTAGGTTTCGAACTTCATCGGCAACCACTGCGAAACCTCGACCTTGCTCCCCAGCCCTTGCAGCTTCAATCGCGGCATTTAATGCTAGCAAGTTGGTTTGATCTGAAACGTCAGAAATCACGTTTACTACCGAGCTAATTTCATCCACACCACTTTTTAACTGAGTCACAAGATTATCTGCGACCGCGATATTATCTGACACTTCGGCAATCGTATCCGTCGTCGCACGCATATTGCCGCCACTCACCTCTGCATGAGAGGTCGCAGTCGCCGTTGATAGCGCGGTTGTCTCTGCATTATGAGCAACGTCTGAGATGGTCGTGCTCATCTCTGTCATTGCAGCTGAAAGCTGTTCAAGCTGCGTATACTGAGAATAGACACTGGTTGCGGCTTCTTCACTAGCGGAAGCGATACTTTGCGCCATACTGGAAGAGAGAACAGCAGATTCATTCGCCGATTGAAGCGTTTGTTGCAGTTTAGCCAGCATGCGATCGATCTCGCCTCCAACCTCTCCAAGCTCATCTTTTCTTTTAAAGTTAAGCCTTACGGTTAAGTCACCATCAGCAATACGGTGGGTTTTACCAATCAGGTTATGCAGTGGGTTAACTATATTTGTCGAGATCACAAACCCCATTGCGAGTAATACTACGGCAAGGATCACCGCAACAATCAACCCTTGTATCGCATTCGCAAAAAAGGTTTCTTGTATATCGGCAACTAAAATCCCAGAGCCAACAATCCAATCCCATTGAGAAAAATAGATCACATAAGAAATTTTATCCTTCAACTCACCGGTTGAACTTCTCCATTGATAGTCTAAAAAGCCATGTTGAGTCGTTTTGGCTATTGTAGCCATCTCTTGCCAATGATACTTCCCAGCACCATCTTTGAACCCCTGAGCATTTTGTCCAATCAACTCTGGTTTAATCGGATGCATTAAGACGTTTAACGCTGGATTGGTAACCCAAAAGTAGTTTGTCTCATCGAAACGAATTTGCTTAATGGCGTCTAGTGCCATCGATTTCGCAACCTCTTCTCCAAGTTCACTACGCTGCTGGTAAAAATAGTCCACCAACTTCACGACCGTTTCCACTTGAGATGACAATTTACCTTCTCTTTCTAGGTAAGAGGAACTCCGTTGCTCATTTAAGTTATACAAACAGGTCGCAATGATCATCGTCACTGCTGCCATTACTATTGCTAATAGTTTATTTTTCACCGATAAATTACTTAATTTCATACCAAGCCTACCCAACGTCAATTGTTGTTTTATTTTTGTTTTTATATTGTGGCAGAACTTGTAATTTATCGTGATGACTTTGGTCTTATTTTGTGATGAATAATGAATGCTGTTTCACATTTTTTTGACATGTCGCTACATTCGCATTCCTCCATCGATTTCGAGCACTCTTCCGGTAAAGTACTCATTTTCAAATATATATTTGGCCGCATGGGCAATCTCAGCAGAATCACCTATTCGCCCCACGGGTATCATTGCTTTCAAGCGATCTACTGCTTCAGGTTTCAGTTGTCTTGCCATCGCAGTATCCACAACTCCTGGAGCAATAGCGGCAGCGCGAATGCTATAACGAGCGAGCTCTTTCGCCCAACATGTCGCCATACTTGCAACGGCTGCTTTAGATGCAGAATAATTCGATTGACCAATATTCCCTGAACGAGCAACACTCGAAATATTGATAATGACACCCTTACGTTTCGTTTCGATCATTTTGGCGGCGGCCTCTCTCCCACACAGAAATGTCCCGACCAGATTCACGTTAATCACCGCATTAAACTGATCCAAAGACATCTTATGTATCTCGCCCTCTTTCACCTTGACTAACAAGCCATCTCTTAGCACGCCAGCATTATTGATTAAGCCATCAAGTTGCCCGAAGTCCTCGACAATTTGATTGAACACAGCTTCGACTTGAGGCTCACTTGTCACATCAACAGGATAGATACGAGAAGTAACGCCAAGTGCCAAACACTGCTGTTGTGTATCTTGTAACGCTTGCTCATTGATATCGAGTAGGGCGAGTTCTGCTCCAGATTGCGCTAAGGTTATCGCCATCGTCTGCCCCAAACCTTGTCCAGCCCCCGTAATCGCAACGACACTCTGTTTCAAGTTCATAGATAAATCTCCTTACCGATACCGCTTTAGTGGTGGTAATAATGGTTGCTACTGCGAGGTAAACTCAATGCCTAATTGTGCGAGTGGATGCTGTTCTTTGCTCCACAACGAAGTGAATAGTGCCTCGATCAGATCAGTATCCACATCACCAATGCTGCTAAATAACCATTGAGGTTCACCACTTTTATCAATTAACCGCGCTCGAACACCCTCTTGAAATTCGCCTAAAATCCCGCAATGAGCGGACAAGCCGAGTTCCAGTCGAAAGCAGTCGGCTAAGGATAAATGATGGTGTTGAGTCATTTGTCGAAAACAGATGTGCGCGGTGATAGGGCTGCCTCCTTTCAAGGCGTGTTTGGCAGAATCGAGCCACTTATGTGTCGATTCCGAATAGGGGGAGATCGCTAATATGTTGCGTCGAATCATCTCTAAATCTGTTGAATTGCAGGCTTGCTGGATCTCAGAAAAATAGTGCATCAATTGATTTTCTGGCTTGTGGTCTATGGCCTGCTTTGCTAACGAGTTAAGCAACGTCGTGAGGATGGAATGATGATCGTTATGTTCTTGCCAAGAAGTGGCTTGTAACTGTGCAAGCAGGTGATCTTTAGCCTCAAGAAGAAGCAAATGATCCGCAAGATGAATATCCACCGCATCCGTTGCATTCACTAACGCGCCAGTAAGACCTAGAAACAAACCAATACCCGGTTCTAATCGATTTAGAAACCAAGTTCCACCCACATCAGGATACAAACCGATGTTTATTTCTGGCATGGCTAAACGGGATTTAGGCGTCACTACTTTGTGGCTCCCTCCCATAAATAGCCCCATTCCACCACCCATCACTATGCCTTCCCCCCACACGACAATAGGTTTGGGATAGGTATGGATCAGATAATCACATTGATACTCAACCGTAAAATATTGAATACAAAATGCTTGTGCGTCTGCTTTAGATTCATCACGCATCACGTTATGCATTGTGCGGACATCCCCTCCAGCACAAAAAGCTTTCTCACCCGCCCCCTGTAATAAAACGCAGACAATTTGGGGATCGGATTTCCACTGCTCTAACTGATCTTTTAACTGCACTAACATATCGAAAGTTAATGCATTCAAAGAAGCTTCATTTTCCAGAGTCGCAATCCCAACGCTGTGTTTTTCATCGTCACATTGCCATTCAACAAAGCTGACCTTACCTGTCATATCGCCTCCTTTATTTACAAAATTTCTGCCCCTTCCGCCAACAGTCGTCTTGCGATAATTAAACGCATGATTTCGTTCGTACCTTCTAATATCTGATGCACTCGAACATCCCTGAAGTAACGTTCAAGTGGATACTCTTTGATGTAACCATAGCCGCCATACAGTTGTAGCGCTTGATCACACACTCTAAATCCGACGTCGGTGGCAAATCGCTTAGCCATCGCACAGTAAGCCGTTGCTTCAGGATCTTGACGATCCAATTTACTGGCCGCATATCGAACTAACTGCCTTGCAGCCACTAGCTCTGTCGCCATATCCGCGAGCTTAAATTGCAGCCCTTGGAATTGCTCCAAACTTTTACCGAACTGCTTGCGTTCTTTTATGTACTGAGTCGCTTGATTCAACGCTTGCTGCGCCGTACCAATAGAACAGGTCGCGATGTTAATTCGCCCACCATCGAGACCTTTCATCGCCAATGTAAAACCCTGCCCCTCTTCTCCTAGTAAATGACATGCTGGAATAGACACATTTTCAAAAGTAATCGAGCGTGTTGGTTGGCTATTCCACCCCATTTTGGGTTCTTTTCGCCCGTAACTGATCCCTGCGGCATTCGCCGGAACCACAAAAGCAGAAATACCCTTTGCCCCCTTGCAAGCCTGATTTTCCGTTTCACTGTCATCAGCTTCTGTACGAGCCATCACCACCAAAACGTCAGTTTCACCAGCCCCCGAAATAAAGCTCTTGCCGCCATTGATGATGTAGTGCCCATCCACTTTTTGGGCTCTGGTGACCAGTGACGCAGCATCCGACCCTGCATTTGGCTCGGTTAAGCAGTACGATCCTAGCCAATCTCCCGAGATCAGTTGAGGACAAAACTCACCTTTCACGTCTGACGTTGCGAAGCTCGCGATCATCCATGTCACCATATTGTGAATCGTCATGAACGCGGTGGTTGAGGTGCACCCCATCGCCAACTGCTCAAAAATAATCGACGAATCGAGCCTGCTCAAACCTAGTCCACCACTCTCTTCCGGCGTGTAAAGGCTCAAAAATCCTAGCTCCCCTGCCTCTTTCAAGACATCTTTAGGAAAGTGGTGTTTTTCATCCCATTCTGCCGCCATTGGACTCAATTTATCCATCGCAAATTGATGAGCAGTATCAGAAAACAGTTGTTGATCTTGATTGAGTTCAAAATCCATACATCGCTCCTTCTCGGTTTATTCGCAACCTCGCTTCCTATGTCTCGTCCTAGACTTCAATCCCCACTGCAATCGCTTCTCCACCGCCAATACACAAGGAAGCAATACCCCGCATCACTCTATCGTGAGGTTGATTTGAAACCGAAGATTGAAGCTTTTTTAACTGCCTTAAGCTATGGACTAAAGTCACCAAAATACGAGCCCCACTTGCACCAATAGGGTGTCCAAGCGCACATGCTCCACCTTTGATATTGACCTTGTTGGTATCTAGACCAAAATGTTGAACGGCAATTTGAGTGACTACGGCAAAAGCTTCGTTAATTTCCCATAAATCCACTTCATCCACAGACCAATCTAGCTGAGAGAGCAGTTGCTCCATGGCATACACAGGTGCAAGGGTAAATTCAGAAGGTTTTCGAGCATGAGTCGCATGGCCTTTAATCACCGCCAATGGTGTTAAACCTTGCTGCCTTGCCAAATTAGAATCCATAACAATTAGCGCTGCGGCTCCATCCGAAATGGCACTGGAATTAGCGGCAGTCACCGAACCTGTCGTGGAAAAGGCGGGACGTAAACGGGGGATTTTATCAAGACTAATTTCCGTTGGATGTTCATCAAAATCGATAATTTTCTGTGACGGTTTTTGTGCTGTGTTGGTAGACGTCTTTGCCGTTGATGTCTCCTTAATTGGTGCGATTTCATCAGAAAATAACTGCTGTTGCTGCGCCTCTAACGCTCGGGTCACCGACATGGTCGCCCACCGATCCATCTGCTCGCGCGTAAAATGCAATTTATCAGCAGTATGCTGTGCATAGACGCCCATCAGCTCTCCGTCGTAGGCATCTTGCAAGCCATCTAAAAATAGATGGTCATCCGTACTTTTGTGCCCTAAACGCATACCACTTCGGGCCTCTTTAAGCAGATAAGGGGCGTTGGTCATGCTTTCCATACCACCAGCAATCGCACATTGAATGGAGCCTGATAAAATCAAATCATAGGCCAGCGCAACCGACTTCATACCAGAGCCACAAACTTTGTTGATGGTGGTACAACCGACAGAATAAGGCAATTGCGCTCCGAGAGCGGCTTGTCGTGCAGGGGCTTGCCCACATCCAGCAGGTAAAACACAGCCCATAAATACTTCATCAATTGAATCGACAGAGATAGGAATCGACTCAAGCGTCGAACGGATGGCAAACGAGCCTAATTTTGGCGCAGAATATGCCTTCAACATACCTTGAAAGCTGCCTTGGGGTGTGCGTTTTGCGGCGACAATCCATATCGACTTTTCCATTTATCTGTCCCCATCGATTGAGTTCTGATCAATGTTTTCTGCATAACGCCTTCAGAGCTAGCCTCAAAAAAAGCGGTTACTTTTTGCACTGCCCTTGCTTGACGTTTACGTAAGCATAGCACTAACATTTACGTAAACGTCAAGAAACAAAATTTCAACACACTTAGGGGCGCACCCACCTTTTAGGGGGCAGTCGAAGGTCAGTTAACGGTTTTTCTCGGCATGACGTAGTTGGAGGCGACCATTAAATGGAAAGTTTCAAAATTAGCGAACTGGCGAATGAGTTTAATATCACGACTCGAAGCATCCGATTTTATGAAGACATGGGCCTAATTCACCCCATTCGCCAAAGTGGTATTCGAATCTACCGGCATCGCGATAAAGTCCGCATGAAGTTGATACTTCGTGGGAAACGTTTGGGATTATCGTTAGCAGAAATCAGAGAACTATTTGAGCTCTACGATACCAATCAGAGTGACACTCAGTTAAAGAAAATGTTGCTCCTTATTGACGAGAAACAACAGGCGTTACAATGTCAACTGGACGATATCAATGTCGTGATGCATGAACTCAATACCGCCCGAGCACGCTGTCAACAAGCACTCAATGCCCCAAGCCAACAAGACCATGCAGACCATGCAGACCATGATTCAGCAACATAATCACCGTGCTTTCATTGGTCAATAACATTCTGGAGAGGCTCTGAAGTTTGGAGATAATCGAGAGTTTAGGAGATAGTATGAATAGCGACTACCGCTCACTTAACTTTGGCCTTGGCGACACTCTCGATATGCTTCGAGAACAAGTAAATGGTTTCGCGACTCAGCACATCGCGCCGATTGCCGCTGAAATAGATAGAGACAACCAATTTCCAAACCATCTCTGGGCACTGTTTGGTGACATGGGGTTACTTGGTGTGACGATCGGTGAAGAGTATGGCGGGGCAAATATGGGATACCTTGCTCATGTCATCACTATGGAAGAGATCAGCCGAGCCTCCGCTTCTGTTGCGCTAAGTTATGGCGCTCACTCCAACCTTTGCGTCAATCAGATCTTTCGCAATGGGACGCAACAGCAACGTGAAAAGTATTTGCCAAAACTGATTGATGGTAGCCACATTGGCGCACTCGCGATGAGTGAAGCAAACGCAGGATCTGACGTGGTTAGCATGCAACTCAAAGCGGAGTTAGTAGGTAATCACTATCTTCTCAATGGTTCTAAAATGTGGATCACCAATGGCCCCGATGCCGATATCATAGTGGTTTATGCCAAAACCGATCCCAATGAAACCTCTCATGGCATCAGTGCATTTGTCATTGAGCGCGACTTTGTCGGGTTCAGCCACGCACAAAAACTCGACAAGCTTGGAATGCGAGGCTCAAACACCTGTGAATTAGTCTTCGAAAACTGCCAAGTCCCAAAAGAGAATATCTTAGGCCAACTCAACCACGGTGTGGAAGTGTTAATGAGTGGCTTAGATTACGAGCGTGTGGTGCTGGCCGCAGGTCCACTGGGAATAATGCAGGCATGCCTTGATTTAGTGATCCCCTATGTCCATGACCGAAAACAGTTCGGACGCTCAATTGGAGAGTTCCAGTTGGTTCAAGCCAAAGTGGCCGATATGTATACCCAAATGAATGCAGCGCGCGCTTATATTTATGCGGTCGCTTCTGCGTGTGATCGCGGTGAAACCACACGTAAAGATTCCGCAGGCGTGATTTTATACGCAGCTGAACTTGCCACAAAACTCGCGCTAGACGCCATTCAACTGCTTGGCGGCAATGGGTATATCAACGAATTTCCTGCAGGGCGGCTACTTCGAGATGCCAAACTATACGAGATTGGCGCTGGCACATCTGAAATAAGACGCATGTTGATTGGACGCGAACTGTTTGAAGAATCCCGTTGATAAGCTCTCAACAAACCGTCACTTAACTCCAAATAAGTGACTCATTGAAAGGAAAGATCCATGGCCATCATTGAAACTAAAGCCAAACCAAAGGATCCGCTTTTTCTCACTAACAAGCGAGTGATGCTTCGGCTGCTTGATAACCTTAACTCTAACCTTGAAATCATCAAACAAGGCGGAGGTGAGGCGGCGTTAGAGCGTCAGCGTCAAAAAGGAAAACTTCCTGTACGAGAGCGCATTGCCACCTTATTAGACCCCGAGACGCCTTTTCTAGAGATCGGTCAATTTGCGGCATGGCGAGTTTATGAACAGCCGATTCCGTGCGCAGGTCTCGTGGCTGGAATAGGCGAAATTGACGGAATCAAATGCATGGTGATCGCCAATGATCCATCCGTTAAAGGTGGAACCTATTACCCATTAAGCGTCAAAAAACACCTTCGAGCTCAAGAGATTGCTCAGCGTTGCCATCTCCCCTGTGTTTACCTCGTGGACTCTGGTGGGGCAAATTTACCGCAACAAGCGGATGTCTTTCCCGATAAAGAGCATTTTGGCCGTATTTTTTTCAATCAAGCACGCATGTCAGCCAAAGGAATACCACAAATTGCAGTGGTACTTGGGTTATGTACCGCTGGGGGCGCTTATGTTCCTGCCATGGCTGATGTCTCGATTATTGTCAAAAAACAGGGAACTATTTTCCTAGCAGGCCCACCTCTTGTTCAAGCTGCGACAGGCGAAATAGTGACTGCTGAAGAGCTAGGTGGAGCGGATGTTCACTGCAAAAAATCGGGAGTAGCGGATTATTACGCTCAAGATGAGCAGCACGCACTTAACCTTGCCCGACAAGCAATATCCAGCACCAATCAAGCATCCAACACTTGGCCAATTGCGACCTCCAACCCTATCCAGCCTCCTCGTTACGACGCTACGGATCTGTATGGCATCGTCAATGCAGATTTGCGTCACCTATTTGATGTAAGAGAAGTGATCGCTCGTATTGTCGATGATTCTGATTTTGATGAATTTAAAGCGTTATATGGACAAACCTTGATCTGCGGATTCGCTCATTTACACGGTCATCCTATCGGCATCGTCGCCAATAACGGCATTCTATTTTCCCAATCGGCTCAAAAAGGAGCGCACTTTATTGAGCTTTGTGCCAAACGAAAAATCCCACTGCTGTTTCTGCAAAACATTACTGGTTTTATGGTAGGGAAAAAATACGAAGCCGAGGGGATAGCCAAAGATGGCGCTAAACTTGTTATGGCCGTAGCGTGCGCTGATGTACCCAAATTTACCGTTATTATTGGCGGTTCTTATGGCGCAGGAAACTATGGGATGTGTGGCCGAGCCTATGATCCAACCATGATGTGGATGTGGCCTAATGCCCGAATTTCCGTTATGGGAGGCGAACAAGCTGCAGGGGTAATGGCACAAGTACAGCGTGATATTAAGCAGCGAACCAATCAAGAATGGTCAGCCGAACAAGAGGAGGAATTCAAACAACCGATCATCGATCAGTATGAGACTCAAGGTCACCCATACTTTGCCAGCGCAAGGTTGTGGGACGATGGCATTATTGACCCGAAAGATACCCGTGACATCGTCGGGCAAGCTTTAGCGGCATCACTAGGTGCACCGATTGTTGAGAGTCAGTTTGGCATATTCCGGATGTAGCCCTGCCCATCTGAAAATTGAAAGTAGCCAGATGACATGAGAATAATGACATAAGAATCACGACAAGAAACATTCAAAGATGAAGAAGAGGTGTTATGGATGACAAGCAACCAACCGCCCCCATTTAGCGATTTACTGTGTGATATTGATGCGCGTGGAGTCGCCACGTTAACGCTAAACCGTGTCGATAAACACAATGCGTTTGATGATCGGCTGATCGACCATTTACTCGCCAAATTGCATGAGCTTGCCACTCACCCTTCAGTGCGAGTTTTACTGCTTAGAGCAAATGGAAAACATTTCTCTGCGGGTGCCGATCTCAACTGGATGCGATCAATGGCAGAAAAAACCTCAGATGAAAATAAGCAAGATGCCACTCAACTGGCGCATCTTATGTCCGCGCTCGACAATTTTCCTCACCCAACGATTGCGGTTATACAAGGTTCTGCCTTTGGTGGGCCGCTTGGCCTGATTTGTTGCTGTGACATTGCCATCGCTCAAGATGATTCTCAATTCTGTCTAAGCGAAGTCAAACTCGGCCTCATTCCAGCAACCATTGCTCCCTATCTCTGCCGTGCAATTGGAACCCGCTTAGCGAGACGTTATATGCTAACCGCTGAAAGCATCAATGCCAAAACAGCACTGCACATTGGATTAGTACATAAACTTGCCTGTAACCGCCGAAATACTGAGCAAAAAATCAAACAATTTACCCAATATTTCTTAGCTAATAGCCCTACCGCATTACAGCAAGCTAAAACACTTTGCCAACGCTGCGCCACACAGCCTATTGATTCAGATTTGATTGAGCATACCAGTCAGTTAATCGCCGACATTCGTGTTTCAGAACAGGGGCAAGAAGGTTTAAACGCATTTTTCGAAAAACGACCTCCTTCATGGAGTGCTCAACCGAAAAAGTCATAGGAGATAAGCGTGACTCTTCCTACAGCAGTGTTAATCGCCGAAATGGGCCCTCGTGATGGTTTACAAAATGAAGTCTCGGTCAGTACCGAAGCAAAAATCGATCTGATTAACCAACTCTCTCTAACCGGGCTAAGGCACATTGAATCGGGTTCTTTCGTCTCTCCGAAATGGGTGCCTCAAATGGCAGATTCAGCCTTAGTGATGGACAAAATTTCTCGCCAGCCCAATGTTACCTATTCTGCACTCACCCCGAACCTACAAGGTTTTGAGCAAGCGATTCAATCAGGTGCTAACCAAGTCGCCATTTTCACATCAGCATCCGAGCTTTTTTGCCAACACAATATTAACTGCTCTATTTCTGAAAGCATCCAGCGTTTTCTTCCTCTGGTGGATGAAGCTCGAAAACTCAATATTCCTGTAAGAGGCTATTTATCTTGTGTCGCAGATTGCCCATACGATGGAACAACACCTCCACAACAAGTCGCGACTGTCGCCCGAGAACTACTTGAATTAGGCTGTTATGAAATATCTCTTGGTGACACCATAGGAACAGGAACGCCACTGCGTATTGCAACTATGTTAGAAGCCGTACACAAGCAGGTGCCACTCAACCAAATAGCAGTGCACTTTCACGATACTTGGGGGCAAGCTCTCACCAATATATATCAAGCTCTAACCATGGGCGTTTCCGTCATTGATAGCAGTGTCGCGGGTTTAGGGGGCTGCCCATATGCCGTTGGAGCCAGCGGTAATGTCGCGACTGAAGATGTACTTTACCTTTGTGATGGTTTAGGCATCGAAACGGGGGTTAACTCACTCGATGTCGCTAAAGCAGGGTGGATAATCTGCGATCATTTAAATAAGCCACCCGCGTCAAAAGTCTCACAAGCGCTTCGCCATCGTTATGTGAAAGACATGAGATTTACAATGTAAATATGGATATATTGTCATTTAATAGAAGCTGATAGGTAAGTAGAAATCTAATTCAAATTCTTCATTTTCATTCAAAAAATGGTTTTTATGATAGTGAACAAATGCAGGTGTTGACCTCAATTTAAACCCAGAAGCGGGTAGCCATTGCTCTAAAACGGTACTTATCTGCGGAAGCAATTCACCGTATATACCATGTAATCGGAATACCGCGTGCAACCCTCCCGGGATCACCATTTGATTAACCACTCCTCTGTATTTCAATGGCTTATCAATCGAGATACAAGCGACATAGCGACACTTATCTAAATCGACCCAAGCAGGGTTTGAGTGATGCAGCCCAAATTGCTCCGAAAAGTCTCGATTCTCCGAACTCGCCCACGCCTTAAGCACTAACCAAGCATTACGAATTGAGCGGTTATAACCTTCATGTCTCACATACGCAGCGAGGCGATCCTCTGCTTCTATGATTTTCGGTTGAGGCAACGCTCTATTTGCCACTCGTCGGTAGCCCTCTGCTACTTCAAAATCTTTCAAATAGGGTTTATCTGACACTTGTAAATCATGCTTTCGCCACTCGCCTGGTGACATATGAAATGTCGATTTAAATGCTCGACTAAAAGAAGAAAGAGAGTTGAACCCACAATTATTCGCAATATCTAAAACCGTTGATTTAGTGTCGAACATCAACTGATTGGCGGCATATTCCATTCGAGTGCGTCGAATGTATTGATGGATCGACTCTCCCACCACCTGTTTAAAAATACGGTGAAAATGCTGCTCAGAGTACGCCGCCACATCCGCAAGCTCTTTTGCTGCCAGTTCTTGGCTTATATCTTGATGAATATAGAACAGAACATCATTAATTCGGGATGTATGTTGTTGGCTCATGATCTCAAATAGCATAAATGGACATATTTATAAGCATAAACGGACAAACCGAAACTCGCAATGCTCTGTAGTATCAATGAGAGAAGAATAAAACAATAAATAAAAGCAAAAAGACAGGAACGCACATGGAAATCGCACAATCACTGCAACAGATACAGTCATCTTATATTCGAGAAATACTCGCCGCCGCTTCTGACAAAAATGTCATCTCTCTTGCAGGTGGTCTTCCTGATGAGAAAACGTTCCCCATTGACTTAATGCGAGAAACGCTTGAGCAACTGTCCGATATGCCTGAAGTGTTCCAGTATGGATCAACTGCAGGTTATGCCCCCTTATTAGAACACCTGACCGATGTATATCAACTTCCTGACAGCCATATGCCAATGATTTGTACAGGCTCTCAGCAGGGGCTAGATTTGATTGCTCGTGCGTATGTTGATCCCAATGATACCGTGGTAATGGAAGCGCCGAGCTACTTGGGGGCGATGCAAGTTTTTGGGTTAGTTCAAGCCAATATCGTGACCGTATCTCAAACTGAATTTGGGCCGAATATCGAAGAACTTAAGCAGTGCTTTATCCAACAAGCACCTAAGATGTTCTACGCTGTACCTGATTTTCATAACCCGACAGGCGTTTGTTGGTCACTCGAAGTCCGTAAACAGGTTGCTGAATTATGCATTCAATATAACGTAGCCTTTATTGAAGATGCCCCTTACAGAGAGTTGAGATTTATCAACGATGCTCTGCCTATGGTGTCGGAGTTCTGCCCACAACAATCCATTGTGTTGCGTTCATTTTCTAAGATTGCCTCTCCAGGGCTAAGAATTGGCGCGGTAACGGGCAAAAAACGCTATTTAGAGCCGCTGGTCAAGGTAAAACAGGGGGCCGATTTACACTCTAGTGTTCCGATGCAAGCCCTATTATTAGGACTGCTCAAACACCCTGACTTTGAACAGCATATGGCAAAGATCCAGGCATTGTACAAGCAGCGCTACGAAGTTCTGTTCTCTGAATTACAACAACAGTTACCGACAAGTTGTGTACTAAAATCAGTCGATGGCGGCATGTTCGTATGGTTATCCCTGCCAGATTGCGACACGTTTGAATTGGCTAAAACCTTACTTGCCAATGGTGTCGCTGTCGTTCCTAGCCCTGTATTCTATCCACAACCAGAGAATACACCGGCTGCCGTTAGACTTAATTTTACCAATGCCAATCCACAAGAGTTAGTGGAAGCGGTCAAGCGACTGGCGAAGGTGCTTAGACAAACCATCGTGTAAATCTCATTTTTAAATGGCACACAAAAAAAGCTGATATGAAAATATCAGCTTTTTTATTCTATTTATTTTATGAGATTAAGCGCTAGGCTTGTCTGTATCCGCCAGTGCCATTGAGTTTTGTTGCTCATGAATCGTATTCACACGCACTCGTTTCTCTGGTTCTAGCCCTTCATAAGCCATGAGGTAGATATCACTGTGAATGTGCTCAGCGATCATTTTTACCATCAAACGATTATTGGCGTATAAGCCCAATGTCTCTTCACGATGAGAGAACATTATCGCAAGCTTCATATCCACGACACACATGAAACGATGTGAAGGGTACTCTAATTCATCATTCTGAGAACGAGAATATAGCTCGATTTTTTCATGAGGCGCTTGAATGCGGTTGAACGAAAAAACAATGATTCGCACGCCACGCTCAACAGCATCGCACAACTCTTTCTCAAACAATGAGAGATGAAAATCAGTATTCAGATAGATCTCAAGGTGCGCTTGATTGATCATCTCTTTCGCCTTCTGGATTAGATTTTCAAATCCAGACACGTTATAGACAAACTCTTTCTCTTCTTGGAGCATCATTTTCGACAGTTCAGTTTTAAGCACATTGATATTCTCAACGGTCTTCTTTTCGATCTGACTGAAAATCAACTCTGGAGACTTCGCTTCATACTCTTTGGTCTCCCCTTCCGACATAAAAATGTAGCCATTCTTGTACAGATTATCGATTGAAGAGTACACGGATGAACGAGACAAAGAGATCTCTTTTGCAATTTTATAACCACTTGCTCGGCCGTTTTTCAGCAAATTAATATAAACAAGGGCATCTGTTTTGGTAAAACCAAAATCCATTAATTTGGTTACTAGCTCTGACACGGGTTGTCCTCTAAAACTATTCAAAACATCTTCTCTCTAAGACTACCACTCCTAAAACTATGAGCGTAAATGATTAATGTGTTTTTTTTAAATATATTAAGAACCGGTAAGGTGACGTTCTAACTCAATGCTCCAGATCGTATTAGACAAGGCAATAACGTGGCGCCTAGCGCAAAAACAAACTCATCAGACAAAGATGTATTATCTATATCGTGTTTGATTTCTGGGATGATACTAGGCTCGCAATAACGAGAGAGCGCCACTTTAAGATCTTCCCCTAAAAAGCGATAGCAGCTGGCCGCCCCAAATAACTGCAAAGTTGCAGGCATGATCGTTTGGATAGGTGCAATCAGTGCTCGTGCCAATTGGTCAACAAAAGCACGATATATACGAGTTGCATGGTGATCACTTGCTTCAACCAGTTGGTATATTTCTACAAGCGTACAATCTTTCAACACAACTTGATGATACTGCCTTTCAATACCTTGCACCGTAAGAAACTGATCTAAGCAGGCTTCTTTTCCACAATGACAAACAGGAGATAGCCCATCAGTAAGCCAGTGATATTCCGGTAAACGGCTATGCGCCCATTCGAAAAGTCGATTTTTCCGTGCCGCATGTTCATCATCAACTAATACGATACTGCAATGAGCATCAATCACCGTACTGAGCACACTTTCATTTGACGTTGTCGGCATCATTTGCCGCTTAACTAGCAGAGCCGCGTAAGCAGATTGAATCACATTACATTCAATACCTGTCTTTTGATTTACATCATTCGCAATAGTGTCCGATATAAGAACGTTGTCATCTCTCTGGTAGAACTCTTCGGACACACTTAACCCGATGGCGTTAGGTCGCCCATAGCCCCACTCAATATTCCTGACTAAGACTTCAACCGCTTGAAGCAACTCAGGTAACGTTTGAGGCGTCTTCTGCGAGGTTCGATATACTTCATCTTGCCAAGACGTTGTGACCACTACAGTACGGATCCATTGATTATCTATGGATATTCCTAACACCAACGAGTTCGACATCCGTTACTTCTGACCCATCTTTACTTCATTGAGAATACGATACCCATAAGCATCTAACTCAATGTCGTCGCCATTAACTTGAACGCTCTTTTGAGCAGCCGAATTATTGAGTACAAACGTCACTTTTCCACGTTGATACACAATACATTCGTCATCATTTACCGTTAACCACTCAATTTGTGGCTGATTAAACTCAGGATGCGACTGCCTTAGTGCAACCAGTTCTTTGATAAAGTTTTTAAAGTCATGGTCTTGCTCAGATTCATCCCAAATCATGCATTTGCGGTTATCTTCACTTCCCATGCCTCGCCCGCCGTCCATGCCTATTTCGCCACCATAATAGATACAAGGAGCACCCACTTGCGTGAACATAAACAGATACGCGAGTTTCGCTTTGCGTTTGTCATTACCGCATAGAGTCAGAATACGAGTAGTATCGTGGCTATCGAGCAAATTAAACATCGCTTCATTGACGTTATGAGGGTAAGCCAAATATGAAGTGCTTACCGCGTGCATGAAGCTCTCTTTATCAAATGCTGCCAATGCAAAATAGTCTGTGATTGCTTGAGTTAATGGGTAGTTCATCAGCGAGTCATACTGATCGCCTCGTAACCATGGCATTCCCTCATGCCAAATCTCGCCTAAGATGTAGCAATCTGGCTTAATGCCTTTTACTACGGTGCGAAAATCGCGCCAGAAAGAGTGATCCACTTCGTTGGCCACATCTAAACGCCAACCATCGATATCAAACTCTTCCACCCAGTAACGCGCAACATCAAGAAGGTATGCTCGGCACTCTTCATTTTCTGTATTGAGTTTTGGCATCTCAAGTACGTTACCAAAAGTCTCGTAGTTAAAGTTCCAAAAATCCCATTCATCTTTTGGTGTATCGGGATAAACCGGGAACTTATTGATCCAAAACCAATCGGCGTATTTAGAATCTGCACCTTTTTCTACCACATCGAGCCACAACGGTGACTTATCACCAATATGGTTGAATACCGCATCGAGCATGATTTTCATTCCACGCGCATGCGCCTCTTTAACTAACGCTTTAAAGGCTTCATTACCGCCAAAATGCGGGTCAACGTTATAGTAATCGACCGTGTCGTATTTATGGTTAGCGTTGGCTGTAAAGATAGGGCAAAGGTACAAACCATTGATCCCAAGATCTTGTAAGTAGTCTAACTTCTCAATGACTCCCCAAAGATCGCCTCCCATGAAGTTAGTAGACACAGGCCGAGTTCCCCATGGCTGTACTTCTGCTGGTGAAATTTCAGGTCGACCATTAGCAAAGCGTTCAGGAAATATCTGATACCAAATAGTGTCAGGAACCCAACTCGGTGTTTTCAAAACATCACGTGGATTGATATAAGGGAAGCAATAAAAATTACTTAAATTACTTAACTCGGCTTCGGCTTCCTTTGGATCCGACAGATCTGCACAACGTTTTTCACCAAATAGAATTTTTTCTCCGTCTTTGCCATACAGAATAAATCCATAGCGACTACGACGTTTCGGCGGCTTAAATTCGGCGAACCAATGGTCATGGTGTTCCGTCTCTCCTTCATGGATCATAGGAACTTCATTTCCACCTACCCAGCCATGAGCATCACTTCCGCCGAGATTACCACCATCGAGTCCACCTTCAGCCCAGTGATAAGGGTCACCTATCCATAGCGCCACACGTTCAATTTCGCCTTTTGCACTGCGTAATCTTAAGTGAAGCGTTTCATTATCATAGGCGTAACTGTCCGCACTCTTTGCCGAGTGTGTTAGCGAGCTTTTTGTAATCATGTGTGTATTCCTGATTTTTATTCTTTTACTGCACCGCTGACGAGACCGGTGGTGATGTGTTTCTGCGTTGCAACAAACAGCAACGTAATTGGAACGGCAACTAACAGTGAACCTGCTGCAAAGAGCGTAAAGTTCTCAGCCGAGTTAGAAGAGATCCAACTGAAGATACCAATAGCGAGAGTCATTTTTTCTTCGCTACGTAATATGAGAGTCGGCAGAATGAAGTCCATCCAAGGACCTGTGAACGACACTAATCCCACAAAAACTAAGATAGGTTTTGCCAAAGGTAATATTATCTCTATGAAGATGGTCATGTGCCCTGCACCATCGATTTTCGCCGCTTCATCCAATGAGGTTGGAATCGCATCGAAGTACCCTTTCACCAGCCACACCATAAATGGCAGTGAACCCGTGACATAGACAAACAATAAACCTGCGTAGGTATCAATAAGATTCAATTTCGACAACAAAATATAGATTGCAGTCATTGATAAGAACGCAGGAAACATTTGCAGTACCAAAATGCTCATCATGACGTTGCGTTTTCCTTTGAAGCGGTAACGAGAAAATACAAAGGCTGAAATCGTCACGACGACAAGTGAAATCAACATGTTTGCCGTGGCCAGCATAAAGGTATTCAGATACCAATCTAAATATGGAGTATCGGTAAAAAGCGCACGGTAGTGATCAAACGTGAAACCTATATCCGTAAAACTTGAGCTAAATAAGTTATTACCCGGCTTAAATGACGCTAAAACCGTCCAAATAACAGGGGCAAGCACAAGCAATGCATTTAACGTCAGGAATAGGTAAACAATCGCGGTTCCTAGCTTTCCAATTAACTTTTCCATCTTACATTCCTACATCATCTTTAAACGATTTCATTCGACTAAATTGCCAGATCGCAATACCAGATAAGAACAAGAAAATGACAATAGAGATTACCGAAGCGATTTGATATTGCTGGAAATCCAACGTCAGTTTGTAGATCCAAGTGATAAGAATGTCCGTATGGCCTGCAAAACGGTATTCAGGATTAATCGGCCCACCTTCGGTCAGCAAGAATATTGCGCCAAAGTTATTGAAATTATGTGCAAAGGTCATCACTAGAGATGGGGCAACTTGGTGAAGAACCATAGGTAGCGTAATTTCCCAAAACTGCTGAAGCTTACTCGCTCCATCGACTTCGCTTGCTTCATAAAGATCGGCTGGGATATTAGTTAGCGCACCCGCAATCAACAGCATGAAGTAAGGCGCTCCAACCCATACACTGATCGCAATGACTGTGAACTTAGCCATGATAGGGTCAGATAAAAAGGCGACCGAATCAAAGCCCCACGTATTTAAAGTCGCGTTAACTGGCCCGATACCATTCAGCAATAAGCGAAACATTAATAGAGTGACAAACGCAGGGATCGCATAAGGAAGAATGAAAATAAATCGCCACGCTTTCTTCGCTTTAATCTTTTTATTCTCTAGCGCAAGGGCAAGAAGAAAACCAAAACCACAGGTACATATCGTGGCACAGAATGCCCAGATCACCGTCCATGACGCCACACCGAAAAAGGTGCTTGACCAAATTTTTAACTCAAATAGAGAGAAGAAATTTTTAAAACCAACCCAATCCACTAAGTTGCGGGGAGGGATATGATTCGGTGCTGAATAGTTAGTAAATGACACCAGTACCGTGATCAGAATTGGTAAAATAATAAAGGTGATACAAGCGATAAAAGCAGGCGATAACATGATAAAGGCAAACTTTTTATCGTAAATATCTTTCAACTGCCCCATTACCGACAAACGACATTGCCCACATTGTTGCGCGTCTTTCACGTTTGAAATATACAAACAAGTAATAAGAAAACTAAACAATAGAGCGATAACCCCTTCCACTAACAGATAGATGGAGTTGTCACCTTGAAATACTTTAAATCCTTTACGAACTTGTGCCACATCACCAAGAGATATCAATCCTTTCAGAGCAAGAATAAGGTCAGGTAGCATCAGCAATGTCATGACCTGCATTGCTAAAAACACCCCTCCTTTAACCCAGTGCCCTTTCCGTAATTGAGAACTCCCCATGATAAGGATAGAAGCGGGCACCTTCGATGTCGGCTTAGTCTCTGTTAACAACATAAATGACCTTCTATTCCTGCAATTCGATCTGTTCTTTAATGATATTCATTGCTTTATCGAGCACCTGCTTTGGCGTTTTATCGTTCATCCAAAAATCAGTAATTGCACTTGCCATTGGAGACCAAATAAAGCCCATTTCAGGTACAGACGGCATTGCATCTGAATAGAACCCTTGAGTAATAATGGCATACGTAGCTTCATCTGCATCGACAATAATATCTTCCATTACCGACTGGATAGGAGGGATAGATTCCGTCATTTCGTAACGCTTTTTAAGCATTTTTTCAGATGATAGGTAATCGGCAAACAACTGAGCCGCTCTTGGGTATTCGGTGTATGAAGAGACAACCGCTAGGCGCACTGTCGAAAATGTTCTCGGTTGCAAGCCATTTAACTTCGGCATTGGCACCACCCCAAAATTAACACCGGAGTTTTGGTAACCCTGAATTGCCCAAGGTCCATCAATAATCGCCGCCACTTTACCTTCGCTAAACAGCCCACGTCGAACTTGAGGGTTGCGCATATCAATTGGGTTCGAATTATTTGCCGTTTGAAGTTGCTTCATTGCAGCCAAGCCTTGCTGCGCTTTCTCTGAATTGATGCCGATATCTTTCGCATCCGTACCATTGTTACCGAATTCATAAGCACCATATAGCGTCACGAACATTCGCGTTTCATAATAGTTTTGAATATCCCACAGCAAAGCGTATTTATGTTCTTTCTTGTTGTTGAACTGTTTTGAAAATTCAATCAACTCTTCAAACGATTCAGGAGCCTTTGGAAGCAGATCTTTGTTATAGAACAGCGCGGTTGTCGCAAAACTGACCGGAAAGCCATAATCGACCCCTTCAGCTTTAGAAGCGCTGACTGCATTTTGCATAAAAGTAGAATTAATACGCTCAGCCGACACCAAGTTCTCCATTGCGCCACCCGCAACCACCAAGCGCCCTAGAAGGTCATGTTCAATTTCAGCCACATCCGCAACGCGCGCCGAACCTCCATCTTGAATAAGGCGAGAGGCCGAATCAATTGGAGCTAATCCACGGAATGAGAAATCAATATCATAACCAAAGCTCTCATTAAATGACTCCGCTGCAAACTCCATGTATTCAACTGTTGTACGATCCGTCCAAATTAATAGTTCAGCATCGCTTTCTGGCTTAATTTCTTCGGCGGTGACAGATCCTGCGATCAAAGCGGAAGTCATCAAAGCGGTTGTTAGGATATTTTTTTTCATATCTACTCCGTGAAACCTTGTAGTAGTCCATAAGATACGACTAGGTTAGATTTGAACAGAAATAAGTCAACACAAATTGAATAAACAACAAGCATATTTGTGATAACGATCAACTAAAAGCCATGGCAATCTGTCTTCCTATATTCAATGAGACAGCAGAGAACATATGGGTTTATCGTGTCCCTGCCACTAAAGCTCTATTGAATATTGGTGAGCAGGCAAGCATTTGTGATGAAGATCAACAATTACCACTACTAAAAGTGACCAATCTCTCATTTGTTATAAATCCAGGGAGAAAAAAGAAATTAAATGCAGAACAATAATTAGGCGTTCAACGTGAACTACTAAATATTCATTGCATTGAACTATTCAATAAAAATATACCGCTGGATTGATAAGGAAATACTGTGAAAAAAACACTACTGTCCGTACTAATCGCGAATACGCTTGTCCTTAGTACCACCGCATTCGCTTCAGATGACCGAGGATTTGCCCCTCAAGACACTTTTTTTGATGACGCTATGCAATTTGGTGGGCACGTTGGATCATCAATTGAGTATGAATACAAAAACACAACTGACTGGGCTAAGTGGGGCGGAGTCAAGTCAACAGAGCAAACAAGAACCCACGAAGTGGTAAGTCTGTTCTACCGAAATGCGAAATGGAATTTATCGGCTCTATACGCGTTCAAACTAGAAGACCGTAAAAAAGAGCAAACGGGATACAGTGAGACTGAAGATGGATATAAACATCTCCTATCGCTTGATAAAGGCTTCAATATTGGCGGGGGTTGGGCGACAGGTGCCGTCTACGATATTGAGTACACAAGAAGTCAGCTATACAGCACGGCTGGTACATCAGGATTAAGAAAAACGAAAACAGAGCATAGCTTTCGACCTTACTTAACTTATTGGAGCAATGAATATAACGCTGGCTTCTACTCCAACCTTGAGTATCTGTATAACGATGAAGATAAAAGTGCGTGGGGAACCGTAAAAGAAGAAGGCTATAGCTTGTTGTTCAAGCCATATAAACGATTCGATAATTGGGAGCTAGGCGTTGAGTTCTTCTACCAAATCAAAGAGAACGATGCCAATGGCTCTAAAGTCAGTGATTTTACAGAGAAATACTTCGAACCAATCGTTCAATACAGCTTTGATGACGCAGGCACCATGTATGTACGCGCTCGCATCGGTGAAAATGAAACCAATGGTATCAATAGCAATGATGACTATTTCAAAGACATCCGTAAAGCGACCATTGGTTATGAGCAAGCTGTAGGTGACGACTGGTTAGTTAAAGCGGAATATGAGTGGGCGAAAGATACTGAGACATCAAATATGGATCAGTACGCTGGCGATGAAAAAATAGTTGAACAGAACACTCTATTCTTACAAGCTCTATACCGTTTCTAACTATCAGACAATGGCAGACAAAATATTATGATAAACGTTTCAGAGATAGCTCAAATCGTTGGCGGTAACATTGAAGGCGACGAATCGATGGAAATTAATCGCATACGCCCCGTTCACAGTGATGAACAAGGTGGTCTTGCGATTGTTTTCTCGAAAAAAGATCTCAAAGCAATATCTGAAACCTCGGCTGATGTAGTCATTGGACCATCAAGTATTTTGTCTTGCCCTGCTAAAACAAAAATTGTCATCGACTCGGTGGATGCTGAAAAGCTAAACCACTTAATGCGATATTACAAAGCCAGTAAATATAAGCTATTTGATCAAGGTAACACATCTGAAAACCCTGATATTTACATTGGTAAATATTGCCAAATAGGCCAGGGTTGTCACTTCATGCCGGGTGTAAAAATAATGAATGGTGTCACCATTGGTCACAACGTCGCTATTCATGCCAATACCGTCATCAAGGAAGGAACCGTTATAGGAGATAATGTCACCATCGATTCCAATAATTCAATCGGCAATTACAGCTTCGAATATATGACAGGCAAAAAAAGCCGTTACGAACGTGTAGAAAGTGTTGGCAGAGTCATTATTGAAAGTGATGTCGAGATTGGCTGCAATAACACCATCGATAGAGGAACGCTTGGGGATACCATTATCGGACAAGGCACCAAAATTGATAACTTGGTTCAGATCGGCCACGACTGCCACATAGGAAAACACTGCTTACTGGTGTCTCAAACAGGATTTGCTGGGCATACAACTCTAGAAGATAACGTCATCGTTCATGGCCAAGCAGGAACCGCTGGGCATTTAACCATCGGCAAGAATTCTGTGATCAAAGCGAAATCAGGCGTCAGCCACTCGTTCCCAGCAAATAGTGACTTATTTGGTTATCCCGCGAAAGACGCAAGAGCCTATTACAAGAACTTAGCCGCTCTCAATAAATTAACCAAAAGTTCAAAATCGAATCAACAACCAAAAGAGATCGGAAAAGAGAGAAGCTTTTTCGCCAAGATCTTTAATTTTTAGCCATTTTATAAGTAGTGAAGAATCACATGGACGAACCCATCAATATCATTGAAGCTACCATCCGAGCTTGTAATAGCAAGATATATGTAGAACTTGGAAATCAATCTTGGTTGCATATTCCTGAGCATCAACAAGACAAGCTTAAAATGTATATTGATCAACCCGTTGAATTTGGTATTCGCCCCGACTTCATTACGCTTGCAAAACACAACGAGCAACTTAATACCATCCAAGGAAAAATAACAGAGCTTCACTGCAAAGATAATGTTCAGCATATTAGCTTTGAATTAGCCAACAGCCTCATCACTTCGAAAGTTCGAGGACGGATGGTTACCAATAAAAATATTGGTGAATATTTCAGATTCAATTTTGATACTTATTTCAGTCATATTTTCGATCTAGAAACACACTCCAATATCACTATATAAATATTAGTCAAAGAACAATAAGGAAATTAACGATGAAACACAAAATTCTGCTTGCCGCTATCTTGTCTACTGCATTAATGGGTTGTGCGAGTACATCAGAACCAGCCGCACCAAAGCAAGCTTTAGCCACAGGGCCTTTTGCCGACTGTAACCTCCCAACAGTAGAAGAACGTGGCCCAATTCGCCCTTCTCTATTCGTGGTTGGTACTTTCCCTGATGGGCAGTGGATGCATATGGATAATCGCCAAATGCAATACAAAGGCAACGGAATCTATCAAGTCGTCAGCGAAGAAACTGCGGGTAACGTTAGCCTTCAGTTTGCCACCATGAGCTGGAATCCTCAATTTACGGCAGATGGCAAAGCAATGACGGCTGGCTACGTAAAAGAACTCAAACGCGGTGGCTTTGCCAAAAACACAGTGGTCAATATTCCAGAAGATGGCAAATACCTGTGGAGTATCGAAGTGACCGAAGAGAAAAAACCAGTAAGAGCACTGATCAAAAAATGTAACTAATTTCAACCTGCGCTTCATTGCTTTTTCGAAGCGCAGTTGTTCATCCAAATAATGACTGTCCCACACGAGTCATTATCTGAATGGACAACAATTTAAATCTTCAGTTTTAACCCGTATACGGAGTATCAAATGGCAACAGTTAGCCTGCGTAAAGTAGAAAAAGAGTATGACAATGGTTTTAAAGCCGTACACGGTATCGATCTCGACATACAAGAGGGTGAATTCATGGTTTTTGTTGGGCCATCAGGCTGTGCAAAATCCACCACTTTACGAATGATCGCTGGGTTAGAAAGCATTTCAGGTGGTGAAATCCAAATTGGAGACAAGGTGGTTAACGATCTTCCTCCAAAGGATCGCGGCATTGCCATGGTGTTTCAAAACTACGCGTTGTATCCCCATAAAACCGTTTTTGACAATATGGCTTTTGGGTTAAAAATGCAGAAAAAATCCAAAGAAGAGATCAAGCAACGTGTTGAAGAAGCGGCAGAAAAACTTGAAATAACGGATTTACTCGACCGTAAACCAAAGGAAATGTCTGGCGGACAAAGACAGCGCGTTGCTGTAGGCCGAGCTATCGTTCGCAAACCTGACGTATTTCTATTTGATGAACCGTTATCAAATTTAGATGCCAAACTACGTGTATCCATGCGTGTAAAAATCGCTCAGCTTCATCAATCACTAAAAGAAGAAGGTAACCCTGCCACCATGGTGTATGTCACACACGATCAAACCGAAGCGCTAACGCTGGGCGATCGGATCTGTGTACTGAACCAAGGTAAAATCATGCAAGTTGATACTCCAGCGAACCTATACAACTACCCAGCAAATAAATTTGTGGCAGGCTTTATAGGGTCGCCATCGATGAATTTAGTCAATACTGTACTGAGAAAGGAAAGGGATAATATCTATGTTGAGCTAGTTGATGGCGCTCGAATTATGATCCCGACCGACAAGCAAGAAAAGCTGACCCACTATATTGATAAACCGGTTTGTCTTGGGATCCGACCTGAGCATATTAGCCTAGCGCAAGACGACGAATTCATTAATGTCCATCCTGGAAAGCTCACTGTAGTAGAGAATCTAGGGAATGAGAAATATCTTCACTTCCGCATTGGCGATAATGAAATTGTCGCAAGGGTTAACGATCAACATATCACCACCTCTTATATTGGCAACGAGATAAGATTCAATTTTGATTCCGCCTTCTGCCATGTGTTTGATGCCGAAACAGAGCAAAACCTAACTTTATAGTCAGTGGACGATGAGTCTTGAACAATCAAGACTCATCTTACCCTTCAACTAAAAACTGACACTGCGTTGATGCTTTTTCCACATTCAGTCACGTATGCTTATGCAAATTTTTTAAACAATGAATTACTGTGACTCATTTCATTCAAACCAAACGCTCCGGCTGTATCGCACTCGCCATATACATGTTACTGGTCATTGCTATGGTATCCAGTATTCCGAGCATCGACCTCGCCTCAACAGTTAGCGATTCCACTGGATCTCTACTTCAGTGGTTGACTGATTCCGCAGGGAGCCACGGTTTCCTATTTTCTACCATCGCACTATGCCTCATACCAATCTATCTAAAACTTCCTAAGTCCACGATGCTTAAGCTTGGTGCACAACTTGGCATTTTGTTGGTGCTGAGTTTTGGGGCAAAAACCTTACTTAAACAGGTCACCGCAGTTCCAAGACCTTATGCCAACTTTCTGCAACATATCGATGCGGTAAAGAGTGCGGAAACGTTTTATCAATTAGACGTTGAGAGTAAAAATGCAGTCATTGAATCGGTCTCAAACACGGTGAGCCCTTGGAGAACCAGTCATTGGCTCGGGGAAATGGATTACTCATTCCCTTCCGGACACACGATTTTTGTATCGGTCTGTATTCTGTTTTTTGGAGGGATTCTTATTCAACATAAGCGTTATATGTTATTTAGCATCATTCTTACTTGGGGGATTGGTGTTGCGTACAGCCGGCTTTGGTTAGGAATGCATAGGCCAATCGATCTTGTTGGCTCTATGGCATGTGCACACATTTTATACTGTCTAATTCCGGAGCAGTGGATACAAAACAAGGTCCATCAAGTCCTGAAAGTGACTAAGCAGAAATGACAAATATAAAAGATTAATTAGTCGGATAAATAAAAAAGAGCCAGCACCTCGCTAGCTCTTGTTACCTTCAAATCTAAAACTGTTCTAACAGCTTCAAATCAAAATCTTCCAGTGATATATCAAGATTCCACATCTTTATTTTATCTTGGATTTCATCCAGCTGTTTTTGCACTGTCGACATCGTCAGAGTGTTGTTATCCAACCAAAACACCTGTTTTTGAGTGGTGTAATAGAAGTTAAGAATGATCAAAGCGGTCACGTTCTGTTCTTCCGACGCGGGCTTAATCTTACGCACTTTGCGATAAATTTTGTTGTGTATCTGCTTCAATTGCCAGACATAAAATATTTCGGTCAAAAAAGAGTGTGTTTTGAAGTGATTCATTATTGAAGCTGAGACCACCGCAGATAAAATCACACCCATTAAATTCAGGTGAAAATTCCCTGTCGACTCCGATGAACTGACTGGTTCTGTTCCAAATAGTTGAATTAAAATCGCGCCAAATACCAAGGCTAAAATCGCAAGACACGCGACAAATGAGATGATGACTATATTAGAACGCTTACGATACGTAACTTTATCGATTTCTATTATTTTCATTATGTTACCGAATCCCCTTTAATGAATAGATGCCTACACAGAAATTATTATTTTACGCAGGTTTCATGGACTGAGGGTAAGAACTTACCATTTGGTTCACTATTTCTCGACCGCATAATAGAAATATTCACGTACAAACATCGTTAAAAATCACCGAAATAGGAGATTGTAATAAGCTTCCCCCTCTCCGATAAATAGAACGACACACCATATATAAGTGTCATTGATCAAAAAATTATCATTACATTAATTATGATTACTGCTCATTCCTCCTATCCGATAATTAAAACGACTAAACTAACCTATCAATATC
The DNA here is from genome assembly GCF_050337905.1 of Vibrio clamense. NCBI lineage: Bacteria > Pseudomonadati > Pseudomonadota > Gammaproteobacteria > Vibrionales > Vibrionaceae > Vibrio > Vibrio clamense. The sequence continues at coordinate 48,830 of NZ_JAKJTJ010000027.1, forward strand.
ACACTTCTTGCAATCACCCTTTTGCATTAAAACTGTTTCATTGCATATAGTCTAACATTTCGCTTAACATCAGTTCAGCACGTATCAAACAAGTGTCTATTCAATATAATAATTCAAAGTTAAGTAAGTGGTATTTATGAAAAAAACAATTATAGCTTCACTACTATCAACGTTAATGTTATCTGGCTGTATCAGTACTGGCGGCGAAAGCGCTGATGAACCTCTATCATATGACGCATTAAGAGAAACAGGCAGCGAACTAGCAATCAGTTCTGACGATAGCCATTACGAGCCATCAACTGTGGTTGAAGTTGAAACCGTCCGTTTAGCCGTTAACACTGCATTTCTAGCCGCTAAACCAGCATATGAAAGATATACCGAAGAATTAATTGCAACCCCAGCTTTAGGTAATTTTTTCGCGGCAACGGAAGCTGCATCAACAGACGAAGAGAAGAAAGCTATTTACGATGCGTTATCGCCAAAAAATAAAGCGACTGTCGATAAATTCTTAGCATCTTCTATGTTTAGCGAAATCATGAGCGGCCTAGGTGATGCTGCTAAGCCTGCACTTAAAAGTGTCGCAATGATGACAACGATTAATGCAAGTGATGCATTACAAAACGTTGGTTTCCTTAACCTTATCAATGAAAAAGATAAATTTTCTCATACAACAGATCAGGTCCTTTATTTAAATGACAGCGTAATATCTGCATACAACAATTACAAAGTTGTATCTTCATTTAATACTGCAAAATAAATAAAGAATAAACTAGCCGATATAGATAAAAATCTATATCGGCTTCTTTGGATGAGCCAATAATGAAAAAACCTCTAATCTGCCTATCTGTATTAACACTACTTGTTGGTTGTCAAACCACGGGTATAGCAATCAATTCAGAAGCTGACAATAGCGCGAATACCCTAATACATAGAGTGAACAAAGAAGCTCTTTACGAAAGTGAAAACATCGAATTACCAAACAATTATGATGTAAAAGCTTTCAATAAAATGCGAATCGCAGCCTATGTTGATCAAATTGAATTTGAAGAAGGCTCTCAAAAAACCACCTTAAAAACAGACATCGTTTCAAAGCTGTTAGAAAACGAGTTAGCTCGAACAAAACGTTATGAGGTTCTCACAAGAAACTGTACATCATGTGATTATGAATTGGCGTATCAAATCGAAAATACTGTTAATGACGGCGCTATTCAAATTGGTGAGCAAAAGAACCCTAATTATATATTTGAAACCTCAATCGCTTTAGGGAGCGTTATAAAGAAAAAATCAGACCATAGCGAAATTATCTTCAGAAGTTTAATCACAACGAAGGTCGTAAACCCGACCACTGGCCAAATTGTTCATTCTTTCGAACCTATTCGCCACAATATGCCGGCTAAGAACTTCTGGGCAATTGAAGATGAGTTTATCGGCGGTTTTGATTATCGCGATTCCAATGAATTGCAAGAAGCCTATAAAGAAGCCGCTCAGAAAGGCATTCAAGTTCTCGTTAACCGCACAATGAATTATTACCCAGTAGGTGGGCGAGTAACGAATTTTCGAAATGGCCGTTTTGCTATCAATTCAGGTATTGAACAGGGATTCGCAATCAAGCAACCCGTTGTACTTTTCTTAAGTGATGATGGACTTGATATTCCTATCGCCTCTGGAGAAGTCACGCCAAAAGGCACGTCAGGATCTGGAATCATGTTTACCTGGAAAGAAGATGACATTGATGCCCAGCAGGTGAAGAAAAAAATACAAGCATTAGGTAAGGAATACCTTAAGCGAACCAAAATCTATGCTGTATCGGTCGGTACGCCTGAGAATTGGGCTTTTTAAAGGATAAATCAAATGCTTAGCAAGAAGTGGTTTACATTTTTTTCGGCTCTGATCATTAGCTATAGTTCTCAACTCTACGCAGACCCAATGGATGACGTATTTGAACTCATCGAATATAAAAGTGGTACTCGTGTAGGGTATGACTCTGCACATGGCTACTACATTGTTTCTTTAGCTAAGTCGACAAACAGAAACCAAGAAAAAGCTCATAAAGCAGCTCTAAAGCTCTCTTTAGATGATATTAATCATTTACTCAATCAAATCACTATCGCAAACAAGGAATCATCGCGGTTTAACGGTTTGTCACTTTCTAAAACCCCAGGTAACGATAAATTTAACAGAAAAGAATTCACTCAAGCAGCCGTCTCTACATTGCGATCTAATCCATCGTCATACGAAGAGATTAAATCAGGTAAGTATGATGACTCGTATTTTGTGTCATTAATTATTAGTGAGAAAACCGTTGCTGGTACTAATTGGGATAACCCAAAGGAATTAATGGACGCTTCCGACTTTGATTTCGAAGTTGAAAGTGTTGAATCGAAAGGAACAGCGCCATTAATCAACAGTGAAAACTCTGCAAGACAAATAGCACTTTTAGACGCTTTCACTAATGCGGTTCAACAAAGCAAAGGGTTTGAAATTGCCAGCCAGAAAGACTCGAATGGTAATATCGTATCTACCGCAATGACGCCTAAAATAGCTGGTTATATCAGCAGTTATGAGCTCCTAGATGAAGACATCGAGAAAGGTGTTTATTACGTAATCATTGATGCCTACGTCGACAGTGAAAAAGTTGCCAATGATGTTAGCTTTTATTCCGGATTAATGAAGAACCCTATCTTTAATATTCGTACCAGTGATTCAAATGATTCCTCGTGGATAACCGATCAGCTAGAGACATTAGGTTTTTCATTAAATAATGGTAAGACAGCCCCGACCCATACATTCAATTTGAAGAAAAGACAGAATGAAGTTGAGAATCATAAGGGCAAAATAGGTTACGAAACTGAATTAACACTGCAATTTACTGATCAAAAAACGGGGAATATTTTATTCACCATAAGAAATACACCAAAGAAAACCCGAGTATTCACCGATTCAAAGTCTCGATCTAAGCACCTTTCTCAAGTTCAAGCTCAAAAAGCACTTGAGGGAAAATTAGCTAAAGAAATAATCCAAGCTTTATCCAAACAAATTAAAGCTTAAATACATCATTTAACCCATCAAAGTAAAGAATCTCTAAACGTCTTTATGATCATATTTATAGGTAAGAAAAATGAAAAAAGTACTAGCACTATCCGCCTTAACAGTTGCTCTTGTTGGGTGCCAATCAACTCAAACAGCTCAGCAACCAGCGCCAGAACCCGTTGCTGATTGTTACTACTACGGCAATCCAGATATTGCAGCTCCAAGCTGGATTTGTTCACCAAACGCTAATCAAGAAGAGTACATCAGAGAAGCGGTTGGTTTCAGTGGCGATACAGCCGGCGGTATTGCTCACCAAAAAAACTTAGCCATATTACAAGCTCAAAAAGAACTTGCTGATCAAGTTAAATTAGAAATTTTGACTCAAGTAAAAAGCAAAGTTGGAACGCTAGGTGTTGGTGGTTCTGCTGGTGCCACATCTGCCACCTCAGCTGAAAAAAATGCCATTTCTAACGTGGTACTTGAAGGCGTAGAAACGATTAAATCATTTAGAGGCAAAGATGGATATTTTTATGTTCATGTAGGGCTACCTCGCAATGTATTCCAACAGAATGTTGAACGAGTGATTGCAGCCGTTGAAGAGAGTTCTCCGGAAACGATTCCAGAATCAGCTCAAAAGAAGAATGCTGATTTAGCAGAACAAATTACTCAAGCACTCGGTGATATTTAAGGAGTAACAACTATGGCTATTCTTGTTCGTTCAGTAATTTGTGCTCTTGGCTTGGCATCAAGCATAGCCATGGTTCATGCTTCAGAGTCATCCTCTGAAAGTTTTGGGGCGCTAAAAAACAAATTAAACGCCTCCTTTAATCAAGATAAAACGGTAGTTCTTGATGAATTTGCAGCATCAAAAAAAGCTTATAAACAAAGCTTTGATAAAGCGAAAGAAAAACTAGGTTTGATTTGGGACAAACCAGAGCTGTCCAATAAAACAACATGGGTGCAGTACTCAAAAAATGATGCGGTAAAAAGAACGGTAAATTTTGAATCTGGAGAAGTTGTAGTTGAAGTAATAAGTTCAGATCAGTCGTCTGACGACGTAAAAAAAGTGGTTGACGAACAAATCAAAGAACTAAAAAATGAAACGACGCTACAGGCTTACTCAAAAGACAAAGTTCTTTCTGAAATGAAAGCCAAACCAAGCAAACTTGAATCCAATCAAAAAGTCATCCCTGAAGTCGACAGTGATAAATTGCAGAAAACAGCCAAAACATCTGAATACACTCAAAGTAATGGCACAAAAGTTACTCGAGTAACCATGTCACTTCCAAGTAACAAAATCGCTCAACGTGCACTGATTTACCTTGAAGATGTTAATAAAATGGCGGCCAAATGGGATGTACAACCGGAATTAATTTTAGCGATTATCCATACGGAAAGTCACTTTAATCCAATGGCACAATCTCACATCCCAGCATATGGATTGATGCAAGTCGTTCCAACTTCTGCAGGTAAAGATGTAACTAAACTATTGCTTGGTAAAGAGCGTTTACTCACTGCCGATATTTTGTTTGACCCTAAGTATAATATCAATATCGGGACCGCCTATCTTAATGTTCTTTTTACTCGCTATCTAACTAATGTGAAAGACCAAGATATAAAAACATACCTCGCGATCTCTTCATATAATGGTGGCGTGGGAGCTGTAGCAAAACATATCTCAGGAAAGGGCTCTCTTTCAGCTTTAGCAAAAGAAGCCAATACCTTAGACCCAGATACCGTATATAAATCTTTATCGACAACATTCCCGTATAAAGAAACTCGTAACTATCTGAAAAAAGTGAACAACAAAAAAATCTATTACTCTAAATTACTTAAAACGAGCAAGATTTAATGAAAAAATTATTGCTGACTCTAAGTCTAATCCCTCAGATTGCTTTTGCTGTTCCGAGTTGGGTAAATAATCCGCCGACAGAACCTGAAGCAATCACAGGGACAGGTATGGGTGAAAGTATTGAAGCGGCCAAAAAAGATGCCATGCGCCAGATTGCAAGCACCTTATCTTCGACCGTTACGTCAAGTGTGAGCCATTCGATATCCACAAAGAACTCTCAGAGCCAAATATCGAGTAGTTCATATGCGAATTACATCTCAAAATCTATTTTGATTCCTGAGATTAGCTGGATCAAACAAGGCAGTGACAATGACATATTCTATGTGCTAGGTGTCGTCAAGAAGTCCGATATCATCGAGAAGTATGACAATCATCTAACAACTAAGATGAAAAATTATAGAAATTTACTCATAAAAAATGAGCTGGATCTTAACGAGTTTCTAGAAATTTCCCAAGGACAAGAATTTAAAACGACACTTTTACAGGCAGAAACTATCTCTCAATATTCAGATAAACTCAATACGTATTACAATGAGCTACTGACATTGATTGACAAAAAAAATGACTTCAAGAATTCACACTGCTTCAATATAAAAAATAGCCCTAACTCTGGCTATGAAAAGAAAATATTAACCCCTGCGATTGCCGAGGAAATGTCTAAAAGTGGCTTATCTGTTCGGAGCGATAGTCAGTGTGAAACGATTTCATTTGAATCATCGACTGTATCAGGTAAGAAAAATGGCAAGCGGCAAGCTATCATCACATTTAATCTTCATATAGGTTCGCCTTCACTCGCAAATAGAAAGTTTAAGTTAATTGGACAAAGTAATAAAACGAAGAAACAAGCAATGTTTAACGCGATTAATAAGTTCAATCTTTACTTCGATAATAAGAATGACTTACTAGACACTTTGATTAGTGAAGATGATCGTGAAGTGCTTATTAAGTAATATATCAACATTGATACGAATAAGGATATTAAAAAAACCATGAGTGATGCAGTTGAGAACGAAGAGCAAACAGTTGAAATCAGTGGCTTTGAATTTTCATGGAAAGTGTTTATTCCATGGATCTCTTTGGTAGCCATTGCTCTAGGGCAGATCAATGACACTTGGGATGGTGTACTAAAGATATGGGAGTTTGGCCAATCGACTATGTCGGATGAACCTTCAAAAAACCGACTCAATAAAATATACATCAATGCTGATAGTGGCATCTTAGAAGAAACTCTAGGCTCTCCGGTATACACTAAACAATTACAAAATGGCGATATTGTTACTTACTATAAAGATCGTAACTTTATCCTTTCAGCCATTAGTAAGGATAATATAATTGCCGCATTCCTTGTATTTCCTCAAGAGGGGTTCACGCCAAATACCTCTGAGCACGCAGGCGGGCCTAACTATATTGGCATGCCGTTTGATAAATCAACTGAGTTCGTTGATTCCTATTTAAATGTTGCTCGAATTGGTAGTTACTATATTGAAGAAATATCCGGTGGAAAATTTGATTTGCTCTACTCTTCTGTTGGTGGTGTCAGTGAGTATTTAGGGCAATTTTCGCCAAAACAATCTGAAACGTTAACTGAACTAAATAGTCAGATGTTACTTGGTGAGGATTACCAAGAAACACTAAAAACGTTAAGACATCAATTCACTCCCAACTTTTTTGGATACAGTTCAATTGGTACTGAAGAGTTAGAGCAAGCGATTTTAACTTATTTGGAGTATGAGCTTCTTACAAATAAAATCGGTTAAAAGTAAGGGGGGTATTGAAGAATACTCCCCCTTATTCTTTCAATTAGAACAAATAGCTATACAAGAATCCTGCACCTATCGCCATACTTAAAATCACCGTTAAGAAAGCTATGATCATCGGGTTTTTAAAGATTGATTTCAGCAAAATCACTTCCGTCAAACTGGCTCCTGCGCTACCAATAATTAATGCCATTACAGCTCCTAATCCCATGCCTTTGGCCGCTAATGCCGCACTCAGTGGAATCACCGCTTCTGCACGGATATACAGAGGAATACCAATCACAGCGGCAACTGGAATCGCAAATGGGTTACCATCGTTAGCGATGCGAGCCACAAACTCCGTAGGCATGAATCCGTAGATCATCGAACCTAACGCAATACCACCAATTAGATAAGGCAAAACCTTTTTAAAATCAGACCATGTCGTATTCCATATTCTTACCCATTTATTTACTGGTGCTTTCTTTCCACTACACCTTGAGCCACAACCTTTTGATTCCGGCGTAATGTAAGCTTCTTCTTTTACGTATTTTTCAAAACCTAATTTTTCTAAACCATAGCCAGCAACAACAGATACACCCATGGCAATAGTGAAATAGAATACCGTCACTTTAATTCCGAAGGTTACGGCAAATAAGCCAATAATGATCGGGTTAAGGAGTGGGCTGGCAAACAAAAAGACCATCATCGTACCAAACCCGGCTTTCGCTCTTAATAATCCTTTAAGGAAAGGAATGGTAGAGCAAGAGCAAAATGGGGTAATCGCACCTAAAAACCCTGCAACAATATAGCCTTTACCTTTTTTACCACTCAAAATACTTTGGATTTTTTCTGGTGGAATGTACTCCTGCAGTACACCAACGATATAACTGATCGCTAAAAACAGTACCGTGAGTTCTACCGCAAGAAACGCAAACATATTAAGCGTTTCCATGAGCATTTCGGTCGTGAAGTAAGTTGAATCAAACATAATTTAAATCTCTACATTTCTGGAATAATCGAAATATAATCCAATAAAGTAGCGTGATCAAGTTATTTCTAGTAATATCGAAATATAAATTCAATACCAACTATAAGAAGCACTCATATGAGCATTGAGATAATCGCTAAAGCATTGAAAGAACTTGGCCACCCAACACGGTTAAGCATCTACAAAAGTATGGTTCGCGCTGGGTATCAAGGAATTGCGGTTGGAAGTTTGCAGGAATCTTTAGATATCCCGGGATCGACTTTGTCTCACCATATCTCAAGCCTAGCTTCTGCCGGATTGATCTCTCAACGACGTGAAGGAAGAACCCTATACTGCGTCGCTGAATTTGAGCAACTACAATCAGTCATTGCCTTCCTACAGGATGAATGTTGCATTGATGAAGAGTGTTAATACTCTTCATCATTAGCACTCGCAAGCTAGTCTACCGACCAAACATCACGGATAGCTGGCCAGCCCCAGTTCGTCAGGGCCACATTCTTCAGTACGCCTTTAAACCTTAAGGTCTGTCGGTGATGGAACATCGGTAATAGGACATACTCAGAAATAATAGAAGTGGAGATTGACTCTAACTGTTCAAGGTACTCTTCTAAAGGTGTATCCGCTCGAAGACGTGAAAGCTCTTCCACCAGCCATTGGCTATGGTGGTGACCAAGACAATGATGCAACACCGTATTACTTAACAGGCCAATATAAGCTGAAGAGTGACGATTATCATCGAGATTAATATTGGTCAAAACCATCTCTTCAACTAACTTTTTATCTATCGCCTTTTGGGAAAGTTCTCGATAAGAGTATATATTGACGACTACGTTAACCCCGATTTTATTTAAGATGGCAACAATGGCATCGGCACTGTATTCAAGAGCCGTATGTTGATAAACCGCTATCGATAATGAATGCGGCAATGCTGTCGGCATCGAATCAGGCCGGCGAATATGGCTCCATTCAGGTAACAGATTTTGTGCGATTTCAGCACCAAATTGATGCGATGCTTGGTTCAATTCTTCCCATAGTTTTTCAGGATGAAGTAACGTGGACAGATATCGTTGCTGCTCTAATGAGAGCGCTCCAGAGGTCGCTTGATTAAATAGCAGATACAAGCAACCATCTTCTACTCGACTCTGCTGGTTATCTGCTTCCCCCTCTTTTTGCTCATTAGACATAGTGGCGATCCCTTGAGCATTATCTAATGTGGGACTCGCCTGTTGTATATCTTCTGTTTGAGAAACGTAATGTTCACAAGAGCCTGATGACTGAGCGACACTTTCCCCCAAAGCTTCTGTATTTAGAGCGTTTTTGTCTAAGTTTGAGTCCGTTAAGTTTAATCCCGCTAATTTTTCATCCAAATGCCAAATCGTCACCTGATCAGTCAATGCTCGGCAACCGTAAAATCGCTCAAAAGCTTTAAGCGTGATCTTCTCTTCACTATGCTCGACAACCTCAAAAGGACCACTCCCTACCACTTTTTCTATCGACGACTCAAATAACTGGCTTGGTGGCTGAATTGAATATTTCACGTCCGCTAAAAGCCCAGCAAAACCAAAATCCGGTTGAGAGAGCTGAAAAACAATACAATGTGGTTGAGGGGCAACAATGTCGATAACATGCTGCAATTCTGCTTGATTTTCATGTTTTTGTGTCAATCTGGCGAACATGGTGACCACCGTATTGGCGTCGATCGGTTGGTCATTATGGAAAGTCAAACTTGGTCTTAAGTAAAAGGTCCAAGTCAATCGCTCAGGGTCATATTCCCAATGATGCGCCAGTTCAGGACATACCTTTCCTGAAGGGTTACAACTCACCAAACCGCTATAAAGTTGGCGAAGCAGAAAACGCTCACTATTTCGATGTAAAAGGTGAGGTACTAAACGCTCAAATCGGCGTTTATAAGTTAACTGTATATGCAAGCGACCTTCACGGATCGATGCCCCAGAGGTGGTATGCAGTAACTGTTTAAATCTCGCTTGATCATGATCCAGTATCGACAGCGCTTTTTCGTATTGCCCAGAATGAATTCGCTCTGTTGCCAATCTTGCTTTCAAGCGATCAACGCTTAAATTAAGTAATAGTGTCGATCTTTGGTTTCGTCCCGCTTTCGGCAACCAAGTTAGCCATCCACAATCTTGCATTTGACCAAGTAACGTCCGCGCATGTCTTGGGCTGGTAATAAAGCTTTCCGCCACTTCGCTAAGTGGGATCTTAAGCTCCTGCTCTACCCCCAAACCCGCTAAGCGTGAATAGTATCTTAGTAAATTTAAATCAGACATTTCATGAACCCCTAAGGAAAATAACTTCCCTATTTAACTGAGATATAGATAAAACATACCTTACCCAACGGTTTTATAACTTAAACCAGATATAAAACCCAATATAAGGAACAAATAAATTAAACACCATCTCTTTTTTACTTCCTATTTGAACAGCATACTAACACCAACAAATACAGCCTAAGGGCTAGTAATCACAGCGATTTAACTCGATATGCTCCTCACCCCCGAATCATCCTGTTAGATCGCTGTTATTACTGCCCCTTATGGTGATACATAACCCTAAGTACGGAGCAACATTATGAACATTGAACACATAGCGATTTGGACACAAGATCTTGAGCGAATGAGAGATTTCTACCTAACTTACTTCAATGCAAATTCAAATGATAAATACACCAATACGAAAAAGGGCTTCAGTTCGTATTTTATTCATTTCGATAGTGGAGCAAGAATCGAATTAATGAAGATGGATTCCATCCCTACTTTAGAGATAGATGTGTACCAACAATTTATCGGCCTCACCCATATTGCTTTTAATGTCGGCAGTGAAGCGAAAGTTGATGCTATGACACAAGCGTTTATTGATGATGGATATGAAGTGCTTGATGGGCCACGAAGAACAGGAGACGGTTACTATGAAAGTGTGGTGCTTGACCCAGAAGGCAACCGACTAGAGTTAACCGCTTAGTCTTTTTGTTTGCATCAATGAGGGGGGAGGATAATCAATTACCTCCGCCTCAATCCATCATGATTCTATACTTTGAGGGAGTACCAGCTTAGCCCCCGGTTTTTTAATACCGCGAGAATCTTCAGGGTTATAAAGCGCACACTTTTCTAATGACAAGCAACCACATTGAATGCAACTTCCAAGCTGGGTCTGAAGGTTTTTTAAATGTGCGATCTTCTCTTCCAATGCTTGATGCCACGTTTTAGCAAGTTGCTCCCACTCTTCCCGCTTTGGCGCTTTATGTTTAGGTAGATGCCCTAACGCTTCTGATATTTCTTGAAGCGTCAGCCCCACATTTTGAGCGGCTTTTATTACGGCGATCCTTCTCAATATCTGGCGATCATAACGGCGTTGGTTGGATTGATTCCGAGAACTATAGATTAACCCCTTCTCTTCATAAAAATGCAATGTCGGCACACTGACCCCAGCCCGCTTAGCAACTTCTCCAATTCTCATATCCATATAAACCTCAAAAAGTCGTTGACCTAAAGTTAACTTGAGGTTTTAGAGTAGCAGCCAATGGACTCAATCACATGGAATATTTGATGGAAAATAAAACAATCACCTATTTGTCTGGCCGATTCTTCGATGGTATTAGTTCGGGCTTATTTATGATGGCCCTACCTTGGATCATGCTACAACAGCCAGATATGGGCACGTTTGTCGCGCTAATCGCCCTTTTTTGTACTGGCTTATCCTTTTGCTTAACCCCCCTTTTTTCAGTCTTTATCGACAAACACTCTCGGAAAAGCATTCTAATACTCGTTCAAATCATTCAAGCGCTTACTGCCGCTATCGTTTGTATCATCTATTGGTTAGGTATCGAGTCCAATGGGTTGCTCGCCTTATCACAGGTAATTTTTTGGCTATCCAGCAACGTCGCTTGGGCATCCAATAATGCATTCACTCAAGAAAACTACGCCAAGGATCAATATGCAAAAATCTCGGGGTATCAAGAAATTGTTATGCAAGGGACCACTCTTGGCGCTGGCGCTTTAGGTATTCTTCTTTTGGAACGATGGGGAATGGTGGAGTTCGCTCTATTTGCGGCTGTCGCCTCTTCCCTCGCCGCGTTAAGCTATCTCATCACGCCATACCACCGCCAAGTTAGCCCTTCCACCAAACGTTCCTTTTTAGGCCAAATCAAAGAGAGCAAAGTCCTTCTTACTGAGCAACCCATATTTTATGGCTTCATTCTCATATCTTGCCTCTCATACCCAGTACTGACTTTTCTCAGCAAGTTAGTTCCCATCTGGTTCGCACGATTGGGGGTCTCTGGAGATTGGTTTGCGATGTACAATGTCGCGTTTGGTTTAGGCTCATTAATGACAGGGCTGGTTATTTCCAAAATTCTCACCCTATACTCGCAACAATCTATTATGCAGTATTCAGTGTTCGTGCTTTCCCTCATCCTATTAGCGATGAGCTTAGTGACACAGCCCTTATATATAGTAGCCTTCACCGCTTTCTTTGGTCTGTTTAATGCGCTGAATCGGATCGCCCGTACCAATTGGATGCACCATGTGGTTCCAATGGCACAAAGAGGCCGCATCGATGGTGGGCTTGCGATGTTTTCCACTCTTGCACAGAGTCTGAGTTACGTCTTGATTGCATTTCTAGCCCATACAGACAACATTGGCTTGGGCTTTACTATTGTGGGTTTCATTATGTTTTTCGCTAGCTTAGGCATGCTCAAGTTAGGAGGCAAACTGGATAAAAATCGAAAACTCGCGCTCTCTCACTAGCCCATCAAAACTAGCCCATCAAATCGAGACAAGTGTCATCAAACGCAGCAATATATCAGGCCGTTTTCTGTTGCTGCGTTTAAATTTCAACGAAAAAATTTCAACGAATAGCATTACTAACCTTCGACCAATATGATTGAAGCCAGCTTTTTCAATGATTTTCACTATCAATAAAATATTCTTGTCGATACCACAAAAACTATTCGTTTCTCTTTCCATTTGATCTGCCCTAAGTTGCGCCTAAATCATCTCCTACGATGATGTTTCACAATATTCAGCCACTGTCATAATGGCTAATTTTCGCAATAACTCGGTGAGCCTTTCTGGCATTGCCGTTAATTTCGCAACTACCTAGGAAAAAAAAATGCGTATTGCAATTCTTTCTCGTAACGAAAATTTATACTCAACTCGCCGTCTTAAAGAAGCGGGTGAGGCTCGTGGTCACCAAGTAGATATCATCGACACACTACATTGCTATATGGATATCACGAGTAGTAACCCGAACATCCGTTACATGGGGGAAGTGTTGCCGAAATACGATGCTGTTATTCCACGTATTGGATCATCGATTACGTTCTACGGCACGGCGGTTGTGCGTCAGTTTGAAATGATGGGCACATTCTGTGTAAACGAATCGGTTGCGATCAGCCGTTCTCGTGACAAATTACGTTCATTGCAGCTGCTTTCCCGTAAAGGTATTGGTCTGCCACGCACTGGTTTTGCAAGTCGCCCTGACAAGATCCAAGATTTGATCAAAAACGTTGGTGGCGCACCACTGGTGATCAAGCTTCTTGAAGGTACACAAGGGATTGGTGTGGTGTTGGCGGAAACCAACAAAGCAGCAGAAAGCGTCATTGAAGCTTTTATGGGCATGAAGGCGAACATCTTGGTTCAAGAATTTATTGCAGAAGCTGGCGGTGCAGATATTCGCTGCTTTGTGGTTGGCAATAAAGTGATTGCAGCAATGAAGCGCCAAGCGGGCGAAGGCGAGTTCCGTTCTAATTTGCATCGTGGTGGTACCGCTCATTTGGTTAAATTGAGCAAAGAAGAGCGTGCAACCGCGATTAATGCAGCAAAAGCGATGGGACTAAACCTATGTGGCGTTGATATTTTACAATCTAAAAATGGGCCTGTGGTTATGGAAGTTAACTCTTCTCCAGGCTTAGAAGGCATTGAAAAATCAACCAACAAAGATGTCGCAAATATGATTTTTGAGTTCATTGAAAAAAACGCGAAACCAAATGCAACTCGTACTCGTGGAAAAGGCTAATGCCGATTTCTAGCAACGATTTTGAAAAGAACAGCAACGGAAAAAAGATGAAAAAACTTATTATTGGCAATGTGGAAGTATGTAGCTTACCGGATTTTGGGGTCAATCACCTTCAAGTGAGAACCGATACAGGCGCAAAAACATCGTCACTGCATGTTGATAATTTGGTGTGCTTCAAAAAAGACGGTCAGAAGTTTGTAGAGTTTGAGTTACACCCAGACATTTACCATTTAGAAGAGATTGTAAAATGCCAAGCGCCACTCAAAGCTTGCCGAAAAATAAAGTCATCAAATGGGGATGTCGAACATCGTTGTGTGATCACGACCAGACTACAGTTAGGCAGCGAAATTTGGCCCATTGAGTTAACGTTGAGTAATAGACAAGAGATGACTTATATGATGTTGCTTGGTAGGCAAGGCATGGCAGACAAGATTTTGGTTGATCCAAGCCAAGAGTTTATGCTCGGTAGTTAAGTAACTTCAACAAACGAAATCTTATCTCAAGCTTCGCTTATCTCGACTTTTATAGGCTTAGATTTCTGTCTAAGCCTAATTATCGTAATCTTATGACCCAGACACTAACAACGTATCATCAGGCTCATAATCATCGTCATTGACAGTATCCATGCTAACTGCATTTGCAAATTTCTTTGTACTGTTCAATGTGAAGAATCGTTTACGGCCACGAGCCAATTGAATGTACTTTAACCATACTCTCTCAAGCTTGGTTTTTGCTTTCCCAGGATGAGAGAGTACCTTGATAAAGTGTTTTTCTTCAGCATTTTCAGGGGTTATTTCACCAAGTTCTAACCCTAGCATTGTGTCGCCATAAGTAATGAGGATATCTTCTTCAACCAAGGTGAATTCTCCGGACTTTGCAAAGCCACGGGGAAATTTTACATTATCATAAAAACGTTTTTTGCCATTACGAAAAATAATTTCTGACATGTCAGCCTCAAGCACTCTTTAAGTAAGAACATTAGTGGAATAAATCTTGAGTAAAATTACCGCTAAACAATTAAAAATAAAAACAAAACGTTTTAATCGTAACCACAATAATTCCTTGCTACTCTTTAGCAAACGCACATGAGGATTTTCCATGGATGTTAAAGTTTTTAGAACTTTTTTAGAGCTTGCTAAAATTAAACACTTTGGACGCACAGCCGAAAATTTATACATAACACAAGCTGCTGTTAGTGCTCGAATAAAACAATTGGAAAGCTATTTCGATACTAAACTGTTCACCCGAGATAGGAATAACATCAAACTAACGAGTTCAGGCGAACGTTTGATTGGGTATGCGGAAGTGATGGTGTCAACCTTACAACAAGCTAAATTTGAACTCTCACTTGAAAGCAGCAAGGTTCTACAACTCACACTGGGTGGCACCCCAAATATTTGGGACGCTTACCTGCAGAACTGCCTTAGCATTGTGACCGACTCATTCGAAGGTTACGGGTTCATGGCGGAAGTGTTAAGCAGAGAGCAACTAAATCGGAACCTTCTTGAGCGAACTCTGGATATGGCTTTCGGATTTGACCCACTCAAAGCGGATGAATTTCATTGCCATAAAGTCGCGGATTTAGATCTTGTTTTAGTTTCAACCGATCACTCTAGTTTAGAAGAAGTGATGCAAGGTAAGTATGTTTATGTTGACTGGGGATCTCGTTTCTCATCTGAGCACGCTGAGCGCCATCCAACTTTTCCGCCCGCCTACTTAAGAACATCCACCGGACGTATCGCACTAGATTTTATCTTAGAAAAAAGAGGAAGTGCTTACCTGCCAGCCTCTATGGTTGAGCCTTTTATTGAATCTGAGCAGCTATACCGTGTCTCTGGTGTTGAGCAATGGAAGCGACCACTCTATTTAAGCTATCGTAAAAACAGTGGCTCCATAGACGCGATTTGCGAAGTTGAAAAACTCGTCACTCGAATCGACCCATCCAATGCCTATGTTCTACAGCAAGCAGGTGAACTGACCATCAATTAATCTGTCATTGCACCTTTTTCAATCTTTTCGCTGTTAAGCGATAAATATCGAGACAGCGAAGAGAAAAGGTCACTCATCATATCTACCCTATCAACGTTTCCTACCTACTCTTTCCTGCTCCTTTGTTCTAAATAACTTAAAGCAGTCATAATGACTCAACCAAAGAGTGTCATTATGACAAAATCTATCCGGTAACCATCAATAAACCTTAATTGATAAGTATTCTCATGTGTGGCATGGAAAGTGCTATCTTTATATAGACACTAAAATATAAACACAAAAAATAGTGGTTGGTATTGGTTAACTTTCATAAGGAACACAATATGACTGACATTCCACACGGTTTGGTATTAGGGAAGGTGATGAATAGAGTTGAGTGGAACAATCAACTGTTTAGTTTACATGTTCAAGCTCCAGTTTCACCCTACCTTGCTGGTCAATTTACTAAACTGGCTGTGTTCAATGGTGACGAATTGATACGTCGCGCTTATTCAATGGTCAATCACCCTGAGCATAAAGCAGGTCATCAAAATTTGGAGTTCCTTATCATAAAAGACGCCGATGGCCAGCTCTCGCCGAAGTTACACAAATTAAGTATTGGTGATGAGGTATATGTAGGAAAGGATCCCAGTGGCTTTATGACACTAGATGAAATACCAGCGACAGCAAAAGATTTATGGCTTCTTTCAACAGGCACAGCAATTGGTCCTTTCTTAGCTATGTTGGAGACCCAAGGACTAGAAGATCGATTTGACCATTTAATTTTGGTTCATGCCGTTAGAACAGAAAATGACCTTACTTATTCACAGCGCATTTCTCAACTCACCTCTCGACTAAAGGGAAAACTACAATATGTGCCAATTATTTCTAGAGAACATGTCTCCGGAAGTTTACGGGGAAGAATCCCAACGTTGCTACTTAGAGGCGAGCTCGAACGCGCTACGCAACTGCCCATCAGTAAAAGACACAGTTTCTTCTATCTTTGTGGAAATCCAGCAATGGTTCGACACACAAGCGACGCCCTAAAAGAACTTGGATTAACCAAACATTTACGTAAAAAATCGGGACAATTCAGTAGTGAAAATTATTGGTAGCGACAGTAAGCAGGTAAGCGAGCTTTAGATAAGTTAAATAGTGCCAATAATAAAAAAGGAGTGCACATTGGCACTCCCATTTCATCTAACGGTAGCGTGAACCGTTGTTTTTATTGTCGGGCATGGTCTTATAGCGCCGATGCATCCACATCCACTGATCCACACCTTTCATGATCACTTTTTCTACCGCTTTGTTCATAACAACAGCGGCTCCTGTAGTATCTCGCCTTGGGAATAGCTGACTAATATCTTCATCAATATCTAGGGTATACAACTCATCCGTTCTGAAGCTAGAAGCTGTCACAACAGCGCATTTCGTTGCATCGACTAAAACACCTGTGCCCATAGTCGTACTCGCCTGTTCTACTCCAAAAAACGGAACGAAAACAGAATTTTTAAATCCATAATCATGGTCAGGAAGATACCAAAGTCGCCCACCTTTGCGGAGAATTTTCATCATCCCTTTTACATCTTTACGATCCACCATTTGGTGCCCGAAGCGTGTACGCCCCCAAAACTGAATGAAATCATAAGCTGGGTTATTATGAGGTCGATACACTCCGTAGCCAGGAGCAAACAAGCTGAATGCGCGGGCTGTCATCTCTAAATTCAAGGCATGGACACAAACAACCAAAACGCCTCGCTTTTCAGATTCAAGCTGTTTCATCTGTTCTGTGTTCACTAACTTAACGTGATTTCTTACTCGCCAGTCCGGCCAAAACCAAGCCATACCCGTTTCAATGATCGCTAAACCAGAATTGTTAATATTACTTTCTAATATCTTTTTCTGCTGATCTTTTTGCATATCAGGAAAAGCTAAAGAGAGGTTCTTCTCTGCAATCGACACTCTTTTCTGTGCAAATTTTTGAGTCAGTGAGCCAATGTAAAATCCCAACCGTTTTAATAAGCGATAAGGTAAAACGGTAACGGTAAGTGCCAATAAACCAAACCCAAGCCAAACTCCCCAATATTTTGGAGATAACAGTTTGATGGTGAATTTAGGGGCTGAATAAGATTTCATAATAGACAAGTGTTTCCTTATTATTCGTATAACGCACACAATAACAGTAGAGCCATATTACTCCATAACAGAATTGAACCAAATGCCTGATATAAAAAAAGCCACTTCCAACACATAGATATCTATGGTTAAAAATGACTTCAATATCTTCATTATTGACTAATTAGAGGGGTAATTAACTAAAGCATAGCCCAGAGCATAATAAACAGCATCTCTCACTGCGGTACGATCACCCTCAATAATAGTGAGGAGATCAGAAGCGGCTCGTTGCCCACCCATTACACGATCAGAGTTCACTAGCATTTTTCTATATGCCTGATCTTCATCAATAACCTTAATCCAAGAATCTAAAAACATTTCAGGTGATGATATATCTAATGGCTCTAAGATCATCCCCTTTAAAATAGGTCTTAGCTCCTCATAAATGTTTTCTTTACGTTTAAAGTGAGCATTTATTCCTGATCGGCTGATTTTAGCTTTCTTGGCTATGTTAGCAAATGATAACTCTGCAATACCGTCTTCAACGACGATTTTCAAAGAGGCGTTGATGATTCTCTGTCTAGTTAATTTCGCTTCCGCTTGACTGACTCGTGGCATGTTGAACTCCTTAATTAGCTCAATACTACCCGAACTTTATCCCATGATGCAATCATATGAATTAAAAGATATTTACTTCTATTTTGTGATGAATAACCTTATCCGATTCGAAAGTAAACGTACATCTAGCTTACAGAATCAAATAATACCGACTCGAATAGACGCAATAATAGAACGGTCCATTAAGCGACAACTAAACTCATATTGGAAGATATGAGTTATAAAGTATCCAATCGAACAAGCATGAAGCGGCTTCCATTTGCAAGCAGCACACACTGTCATCAAGCCAATGAAAAAATGTACAAAAATAGTCTCAATTACGACTCTGCTTTCGTGCTTTCTACTGCAAGTATAGCGTTACGTCAGTTAGTGTTGCTTACTATACAACCATACTCTTTGTGATCCTCTCAACGATATTATAGTGACCTTTTTCGGCTAGCTCCCAAGACGCATAATTCTCTTGAGATCGATCGAATCGACCACCATGCACGTTCGTTTCAAATAATGCCGGGGCCGCACCACTATCTGAGCAATCACGCCCAAGAAAAATAGTGCTGACAAGTATTGGTTGAGCTCTAAAGTGGTTAATTTTACGTATCATCTTAGCGCTGCCTTTTTTAAAGGGCTTACGTGCTGGAATTTCTTTAACTTCAACATGCCTAGTGCCTTTGCGAACACTCTCTTCAAACCATATAGCCCAGCGAACATAGTCTTCAGTTAAAACTGGCTGTTTTTCAACCAAAATGTAATTTTTAGTATTCATATTCATCATTGCGCCTTGATTAAAAAGTATCACTACATACTTATGCTTCAGTTAAATGTAAAAACTATCCTGTAACCCTATACATAGGTAAATTACATCGCATCCTAGCGCCACTTGCTTTTCAACAGTAGCAATATGATACCAACAAAAACCAAACCATTAAAGTACAACACCCTTTATCATAACTTTACAGTACATCATTTAACTTGACTTTATAAATGTTACAACTAAGAGTAAATAGTTAATTTATTTAATTTATTTAATTTACACTTGATATTCGCATTTTATAGAGGGGGATTTTTATTCAATAAAACTTACAGAAACCTAGTAAAAACCCGCTCATGAGGTAAATTAAAAAGAACCATACTGAATATAAATTCAAAAACACAAAAACAAACCATTAACATACTGTTAAGGAAAAAGCGTTTAGTGTAAATTCTGGATCTGTTTTTATCGTTTTTTATATTCCAAATAATTTTTTACAAAAACAAAAAAGTATAAAAATCATCGCTTCCGACAAGAACAACAATAAAGGAAGGCTTCCTTTTCTGGTTGGATTTTACCGTACGATTGCTATTTTTATCAGATTAACAGTTTGTGATAAACAGGGAGAAAACAGATGATGATATGTAGGACCAAACCATATGCGAGTTACATTACTTGCTCTAGACTCGTTGGTTAAGAAAATTACCTTTGAAAGGATTTTGATCCATTGTTGAAAGTACATCACTGGCCTTTATTCGCTTTAAAACAACGCCTGATTCAGTATCTTTAACTGAAATAACTTTACCGTCATACTGATTTTCAACTTTAGCTTCAATATGTTCTGCATTCGCACTGATAGCCTTATCAATATAGTTTGCTGCAGAGTTAATTTTGACTTGATTTCCAATAGCATATTGATTTGAGTTATTACTTTTGAATGCTCCCCCAACAGAGGCAGAATTGTAATGATTTCCACTAACTTGCATAGAGATCTCCTCGGTTGAATCGGACATTAATTGTATCAAAAACCATGTGAATTTAATGTCGAATTAGAGGGGCTTATCTTCTATAAAGATGAGAAATAAGACGGAAAAACTTTCTGATGAACATCACGTATTTACAAATCACCCATCACGCAGAGTGAGCGATCAAAATCTTCCTCAACAAACATCACTTCTCTAAGTTATTGAATAGTAATAACTTCACAACTTTAATATATCGATATTTCATAATCGACATCTAACACTAATTTGATATCAGCAATTCCAATATCAACAACGGTTTTAACTATTTCTTATTCCATCAGTATTTCGCTACTCTTCACCGATAACTTGAGGATTATTAATATGATAACGACATCACCTACCCTGTATATTAAGGGAACTTTTAATGGTTGGGGGCTCGATTCACCGCTATCTGAAGCCGCTACTGGGCAGTTCAGCACCACAATTTGCCTCTCATCGGATACACACGCATTTAAGATCACAGATCAAGATGGCACAGCATTATGGACTTTTTCCGGCCACCCTATCGATACAACATTACTGATTGTGAATAAAGAAACACCGCTCGTAAACACTCAAGGAATTGGTAACGACCTTCATTTCAAACCACAACAAACAGGGCGTTTTGATGTCGTTGTCACCTTCACAGGGCAGCACGCTACCGTTGCAGTAAGCGCAAGCAAAGAGAATATTGAACCAACAGCATTGCGTGATCACCTTACTTATCAGGTAGACGCCGTTCACTATTTACCTCGACAACCACCAGCGCCAGTTCACAACTGTTTAGCTAGTGATCAACTTTTTGCTCAAATAGAAATTAGCAAATCGTCACCCTTTCCGTTTGTATTTGGTGACAACCAAGATGGTTATTACGAAGGTAAAACGCATACTTTTGCCAATGCAGGAAAATATCGCCACTCCCAAGGCTGGTATTTAGGCACATTTGCGAGCTTTATTGACGGTAAGATTAACGATAAGACAAAAGCACTTGACGCTAGGTTACAGGCATACGGGCTTGAGCACCGCTACGAGTCCTCGACAGATAGGTTCACGCTTATCTCAGGACAACGTACAGCCTGCCTTTCCGTACAAAGTCATCAACCAAAAGCACTGTCCATCGTTCCAGAACTCAATATTGCATTCAACCAATCCGAGATCTCCACGTTTAAGCATGGCATCGTTTACTCTTTGCCAGCAAGCC
The DNA here is from genome assembly GCF_050337905.1 of Vibrio clamense. Taxonomy (NCBI): domain Bacteria; kingdom Pseudomonadati; phylum Pseudomonadota; class Gammaproteobacteria; order Vibrionales; family Vibrionaceae; genus Vibrio; species Vibrio clamense. The sequence goes on from NZ_JAKJTJ010000027.1 coordinate 70,126, forward strand.
TTTGTCCAGACGGCGCTCCTCAACACATTGCAATAACAGCCAATAAACCATGTACATTCAATGAAGTAAGTTTCAGCGATCACCCAGAACTCGACTCAACTCTTCATCTGTCCGGTAACAACGTTAAACTCTTCATCCACAGTTTGAACAACGAAACACAGTTTGACGTATACCTCTGCTTTGCTGAATCAAAATCTGCTGCCATTCGTTTGGCAGAACAAGCGATCGATTCAGACTTGGTCAATTTAAACCGATACTCGATTTATCACTTCTTATGTAAGAATTATCTCTGGACCAATGATATTGAGTATAACCGTGCAGTAATGTGGGCACGACTAGCCAGTCGTACCTTTGTTAACCATGAATTTGGGGCAGGCATTTGGGCAGGGTTACCTTGGTTTAAAGATTGCTGGGGAAGAGATACTTTCATTGCACTTTCTGGAACAAGCCTAATTAACGGCCAATTCTCGGAAGCGAAGGAGATCATCACCAATTTTGCTTCAATGCAGATGACAGATGAAAATTCGATAAATTATGGCCGAGTCCCCAACCGAGTGACCAGCCTTACCAATATGATTTATAACACCACAGATGGTACTCCATGGATGATCCGTGAGGTTATGGAATATCTAAACTACAGCGGTGATTTAACCTTTGCTCAAGAGATCTACCCTGTTGTAAAACGTTTTGTTGAAGGCATCGAAAAATGTTACTTAGATGAAAATGGATTAATGACGCATCGAGATCCAGACACATGGATGGATGCAAAAATCGACGGTCAAATTCCTTGGTCGGCGCGTGGAAATCGCGCTAATGATATCCAAGCCTTATGGTATGCGAGTCTACAGTCGGCCATTGTACTTGCCGAACTCAATCAGGATGTAGCCGCTAAAACGCATTGGGCTTCCCTACTCCAACAAGTTCGAAGCAATTTTGAGTCCCTATTCTGGAATAAAGAAACCCAAACATTGGCGGATCGAATTGAAGCCGACGGCCAAGCTGATTATAGCATTCGCCCAAACCAGCTCATGACGCTAACCGTTCCGCTACAAGAGCCACTACTAAGCCCTGAAATTGGATCGAATGTTGTCTCGAATGCTGTTTCTGAACTTCTCTTTCCTTGGGGCATTTGCTCTCTGAGCCAAAGTGATGAGCTGTTTCACCCATATCACGATAAACAGAACCAATACCATAAGGACAGCGCCTACCATAATGGGACAATTTGGGGCTGGAATGCTGGCTTTACTGTATCTAGCCTAGCCATGTTTGGTGGTGAAAATTTAGCATACCAACTGAGTAAAAATCTCGGCCAACAAATAACCGACCAAGGCCATCTTGGCACAATGAGTGAAAACTTAGACGCTTGGCAAAAAGACGACGCAGATCTAGTCGAAAGTGGGACTTTTGCTCAAGCTTGGTCTGTCTCTGAATATGCTCGAAATGCACAGCAAGATTATCTGGGCTTTAAACCGAACCTCTTAAACGACCAACTTGTTTTGCACCCAAAACTGCCTACAACATGGCATGAATTCACTGCCACACTACCATTTGGTTGTGGTGATAACTTAAACCTTAGCTTTAATCGTTGTGGTGATATTCAACATTTCACATTCCAATCAACACAGAAAGAGTCAATGGCTCTGAAGCTGATTTTAGAGTGTCAAACAGGCAGTAGAATAGAGGTGAGTGGTGAATTAGTTGGAACGATCAAGGTTGAGTTTAATGCTCAAACGGGCGAGCTCAAATCGGATATCAATAACCTAGAAACAAAGATAGAGACATCAATTCATTCTGACTCAGTGTCTAAACTTAAGTTCACTCAACCGAATTGGGAAATAGAGCCGACATCAATGTCTAAACCTAACTACCTAAAAGACAAAATTGAGAATCAAGCCCACCAAGTGGCAATCGACTAGAATAGATTCTCGCTGTCATACTGTTCGATATAATACTTCTCAATACACTACTTCTCGATAAAAAACGCAGCGGTAATTCGCTGCGTTAACTAAACCTCATGATTAATATTAACTTAACTATCAGTAAGCTACTCAAATAGTCATAAAGTAAAAATATAATGAGAGTTCTATCAAGCTAATGGACATAACTCTCTTACTGTCACTATAAATAATCAGATATTGATATATATTTTCTAAATCAATTGGATATGTATTAGTACCTAACGCTGCTCCCTAAATGGGCATTATCCAATATAAACTCAACCAGCTCAAAAAAGAGAAATCAGGCTCACAAAGGCTGACCAGAGTTTGGAAACCAACGGATATGAGGCACTAATGGATTTAGTCAATTTCGATAATTTTTTAAAACGTTTACAGGTCGATGAACGAATTATAGTACAAGCACACGATTTTCCTGATCATGATGCAATCTCATCAGCATTTGCTCTTGCTTACCTGTTAAAAAAGCTCGGGTTTTCTCCTTTTATTACCTACCAAGGTTATATAGATCGGATATCGTTACGTAATCTGATTGATTGGCTAAACATCCCAACCGTCAGCCCAAAACAATTATCACTTACACCCAATGATAAAATAATCATTGTTGATGGCTGTATAGGAGAAAAAAACGTAACCGATCTTCCCGGATTAGAAGTAGCCATTATTGATCATCACCAAGTTAAAGCTCCCCACTTTGTTTGGTACTCAGATATACGACCAAACTACGGCTCAACTGCAACAATCCTGGTCGATTACTTTAATTACTACTCACTCGATATACCAAAGAAAATAGCGACGGCTTTACTTGTTGGCCTTACATTCGATACGGCAAATTTTACACGCTCTGTCAGCGATGCAGATATGAAGGCATTAATCCAACTCCAATCTAAATCTGACATGCAGATGGTTAATCGTATCTGTAGAAATCAACTTGAATTCCAAGAATTAGAATTGTTTGACGCTTTACTGTCCTCCATGAAAAGAGAGAAGAATTGTGCTTTCGCTGTATTGCCTGATGGATGCCCTAAAAATATGTTAGGAGTATTAGGTGACTTCTTATTAGGGGTTGATGAAATAGATGTGGTCATTTTGAGTGCACGAAATAGAGGTAAAACTTTTTTGTCGTTACGCTCAGAATGTCCAAACAATAATGTAGAAAAAATAATTCGAAGTGTTCTGAATAATTCAGGTATAGGCTTCGGTGGAGGCCATGCCCATATGGCAGGTGGGATCATCAATGAAATGTACCAACTCTCACAAGAGCTAGATTATGTTTACAATCTTATTCGGCCAAAGCTTATTTTATGCTAATGATTTTTATGCCTCCACATTTACAAATCCATCAAATCGCTATTAAGTAACGACTCGCGCCTGATACCATACTTCTCGATAAAAAACGCAGCGGTAATTCGCTGCGCTTCAATTTATACAAAGACAGAGATCGCTTATCTTGTCCTAGTATCCTCAAAAAAAGCCATCATATCAGGGAAACGTTTTGCCCAAGCTTGCTCATTGTGCACCGCTCCCTCTTCTTCTTGATAACTTAGACTAACGTTTGAATGCTTGGTCTCTAACTCTATTTTCATTTTCCGCGCGCCATCCAAGTAAACCTCAGAGAAGTCCAATCGGCTATCATCACTCGTCTCGTTTGTTCCCATATCCATATAGACACTTAATGGCAGTTTTGACTTTGTCGATTGAGTCTCTTTCTTGCGGATGAATTCAAAAACCTTCGCCTCGTTAAACCAAAAAGCAGGAGAAAACACCCCACAGAACCCGAAACAATCTAAATGCTCCACAGCCCCATATAAGCTGATCAACCCTCCCATTGAGCTTCCCACAAGCGCGGTATGTTGACGCTGAGGTAAACTTCGAAAGTGCGTATCAATATAAGGCTTTAATGTATTCACAATGAACTCACAATAAGCTTTACCCTCACCACCTAACTTGTAAATCGAGGAGTCACGGCTGGGTAAGTCGAACTCTTGGTCCATAATCCATGGTGAATACTCATTAAAACGTCCCATCCCTTCGCATTCAGCGCCATTATCTATGGCAACAACAATACAACCTGTGATCTCACCATTCTTCTGCATACGGTCAAGGGTTGCTGGGACTTGCCAACTGTCGCCATAAGATGAACGTTGAGGATCGATAACATTCTGACCATCGTGCATGTAAATCACAGGATAACTCAAGCTAGAATCGTCATAACCATTGGGCAGGTAGATATGAATGCCACGATGTCGATTCAGTTGCGGCATAAAAAAATCATCAATACAGTGCAGACGCTTAGGATCAAAATGAGACATGATTTTCCTCATAAATACATTTTCTTTAGATAAAAAAATGCCCCAGTAAAACTGAGGCACATTATTGAGTGAAATTATTTTGAATTGACGGCTTTTACGAACGCTTCTTGCGCACCTTCAATATTCAGCGCTTTCGCTTCATCTAATAAGCTAAGCGCTTTTGGAATATCATTAGACTTCACAGCATTTTGAATGGCAGAAATGTAAAACTTCGTCGATTCAGGTTGAGCGGCAATGGCTGTTTTCGCTTTCACTACGCTAGCAGCGGGTTCTTGTTTAACGACTTTAACAGGTTGTTCAACCGTTTTAGAAATCGCTCTAAATGGGCGCAACTTAAGCGTTTCAACTTCAAGTTCTAACTTACCCCCTAGTTGATGCGTATAAACAGGATCCGTTACCATCGGCATCACTTCGCCAAACTCTTTCGCTCGAACTTTTGCTGGGTGATCAACCTTAACGCTTTCTCCCAGTAAATCTGCTGGCGTGTAAACCACTAGATATGGCGTTTTTGCCGCATCCGCACGAAAACTCGCGATGTAACGAGTACTGGTAAATGCATTTGATGGCAGTGTTTGAAAGTCTTCTAATTTATATTGAGTGACCACTTGAAAATTTTCATCAAGTAATAGAGCGGTCGGAGCAAATACGCTGTCATCAATGAATCGACTTGCTAATTCGATTTTGACTTCTTGTGAGCGATCACTGAAGCGAAATGCGGCAAAGTGGCTGTTACCAGAAACAAATGAACCGACTGGAGATGCTAAATCGATATCAAATTTAATATCTTCATTATCTTGTAGCTGAACAAAAGGGAATTCAGAATAGGTGGTACAACAAACTTCAGAATTCGTTGGGGGAGTCAATTCAAGCTTAACTTGAGCATCTGAAGCACAACCGCTAAGTAAGGCACCTAACACTACGGCTAATATAGAGCTTTTTTTATTAATCATTGTTTTCTCACTATAGGTTGCTTGTGGGTTATAACCATCAACTATAACTTGTAGGGCATAACGTCAAAAAGGCAGCCCAAAGGCTGCCCTTAATACTAAACGATTTAGAACCAGATTTCAGTGTGTACACCGAATACAAATTGGTCATCGCCGTTTTCAATACCAATAATGCCCGCACTTGCTTCATCATCGGCTTTAATGTAGCTGATGTATGGCTTAACTTGTGGGCGACCAAAGTAGTCTGAGTTAGCTGTAAATGCAGTTGCAATTTCAAGGTTAATGATGTTGCTTTCTACAGCATCGCCAGTACGACCCCAGTAACCTTCATCACCTTCTTCATGGCCGTATGAAGCTGTTGCTTCTAAACGAACATTATCATTAAGCTTATAAGAAGGACGAGCAGCTACGATGTAACGAGTCAGACCTTCCGCACCAAACAGTTGGTCAAGAGCCGTAAAGTAGGCTACTTCTGTACCTAGTTGCACTTTATCTGAAATGTTCAGTACACCGTAAGATGTTAGGAATAGTGACTCAGCGTCATCATTGCCGCCAGACCAGTTACCAAAGTTCACACCACGGTTTTGCATTACACCAGAACCGTAAGCAATTGCGTTTTGAGTCCAACCATCAAGGCCATAGTAGCTAGTATTTAATGTTACAGAAGCACCTACGCCGTCATCATTTTCGCCATCTAACACTTGCTTACCAAGTTTTAGGTCAAAATCAAGACTACCAATACCAGCATCTACACCGTAGTAATACATATCGATTGAAGATAATGTAGTACGTGGTTCAGTTTTATGTTTATCACCAAAAGCATCAATCGAATCAGCCATTACATAAGCGATACCAGCAGTGTTGCCACCAAGTTTAGTTTGGATACCCGCACCAATACCTGAAGATTGTTTCCAGAACTCACCAGAAAGAATACCCGCAGCACGGTTTAAGAAGCGTTGACCACCCCAAATAGAAGTGTCTTCACCTAGAATACCACCTAGCTCAACAAATGCTTCTTTAACAGCAAAGCCATCTTCATCACGTACAGCTTCGTCACCATCAGATGAATAAGCGTAAGAGTTACCGTTACCAAATTCGGTACGAACTACATAATCAGCCCAAACACCATTTTCGTATTCACTGTGCTTTTTAATTGTGAATTCGACTTGGTTTGTACTTTTACCGTGAGTACCCGCTGTTTTGTAGTCTGGGCGACCAAATTCAGTATCTGTCGTTGTACCATCAACAACACGAACGTTCGAAGACATGTAACCATGTACTTCCCAACCATCAGTTACAGTATCAGTAGCAGCAGCGAATGCAGAACCCGCAGCTAATGTAGATGCCACTGCAGCAGCAATTAAACTTACTTTATTCATTCTTAACTCCATCAAGGATGATTTATAATTTATGGACGACTTATAATTTTTTGGTTCTTTTTGCGATGCATCCTGTAAAGGCAGTAAACAGGTCGCATCGAAAAAAGAGGTAAGATGGGAACAAGTCCCCGGTTGTTTCAACGAGGTCCATAATAGGCAAGGATGAGAAGGCTGACTTCCTCCACCTTAATTAAATTTAAGGGGGATGATTAGGGATGAGATAAATTACAGAATGACGTTTATTTAGCTTTGATCACACAAACAGGGGGGAGGAGGCGATCGATTTATATCGGATACCCTGACAAAACGATAACTAAGTCATAGTTTTGTTAAACCCATTCATAAAAATGTAATTTAATTACATAAACATTTATCTAAATAAGGTGCTTGACCTTGTTGAGACAAAGCTTTTTACTAATAGTTCTATCCGTGTAGTAAATGAAAAAGAATTCCTAACATGACAAAAACGCTCTCTCGCCCTTATCCACTTGGCGCTACGCTCAACAATAATGGCTGTAATTTTTCCATCTATGCTCCGGAATGCAAATCGATAAAACTTGCTCTATTTGATGAGCAAGATAAGTTTGAAACCTTCCCTTTAGAAGGTGAATATGCAGGGATTCGTTATACCCATATTCCAAACATCAAAGCACAGCAAAAATATGGTTACATTATTGAAACAGAAAAGGGATTACACCTTTTATCTGACCCTTATGCTAAAGCCATTGATAAAGCACTCCACTACGAGACACCTTATAGCTCAGAAAAAAGCTTCTCTATGCCAAAATGTGTTGTCATTGACGATAAGTTTGATTGGCAAGGTATTGAGCAACCAAGAATTCCCAAAGAAGACACCGTTCTTTTTGAAACTCATGTAAAAGGCTTAACTAAGCTGAATCCAAATTTAAATGAAAGCGAAAAAGGCACTTATTTAGGCTTATACAGCCCCGAAATGCTCGCCTTTTACAAACAACAAAATATTAACTCTATCCAACTATTACCCGTTGCGGCATGCATGCATGAGCCCCATCTATTAGAGATGGATAAGGTTAATTATTGGGGATATAACCCATATTTATTCATGGTTCCTGACCCTAGATATGCTAAAAATGATGCGGTAACTGAGCTAAAAACAGCCATTCGGGAACTGCACAAAAATGGCATCGAAGTCATTTTAGATGTGGTGTATAACCATACGGCGGAGAGCGGTGAAGGTGGGCCAGTATTCAACTGGAAAGCTCTAGATTCACGTGTATATATTAAACACGGTTGCCATTATGCCAACTTTACAGGCTGCGGTAATACCGTTGATTTAACATACCAACCAGCACTCAACCTTGTGATGGATACTCTTCGCTATTGGGTCAAAGAGTTCAAAGTTGATGGTTTTCGCTTCGATTTAGCCGCAACTCTAGGTAGACAAGGGGACAATTTTAACCCTGAAGCGGCCTTTTTCAAAGCTGTTGCCCAAGATCCAACCCTACGCGAAACCAAACTTATTGCAGAACCTTGGGATATAGGCCCAAATGGTTATCAAGTAGGCAATTTCCCTCTTGGCTGGAATGAATGTAACGATAAACTGCGTGACATTACCCGTAGCTTCTGGCGTGGTGATCAAGGCTATTTAAAAGAGTTTGCCACTCGACTAATGGGCTCGCGCGATCTCTACAGTGCCGCCAATTGGCCTCATAAACTGACCGTCAATTACATTACCTACCATGACGGCTTCACTATGCAAGATCTTGTTTCCTACAAGCATAAGCACAATGAAGAGAATGGCGAACACAATCGAGATGGGCATGGAGATAACCGCTCAGAAAACTACGGAGTAGAAGGTCCTTCTGAGAACATGCTTATTATCGCTACCCGTGAAAAACAAAAACGTAACTTCATGGCGAGCTTAATTTTTGCGTTTGGTATTCCTCATATATTAACGGCTGATGTGCTATCACATACCCAAAATGGCAACAACAACGCTTATTGCCAAGACAGTGAAACCAGCTGGTTAAATTGGGAGAGCAATGAAAGAAAAGATTATTTCAAAGGCTGGCTATCGGAAATGATCAGGGCACGCCAAGAGTTTATGGTGCCTTTCATTAAAGCGTTTAGTGGAGAAGGTAGAAACAATAACCGCATTTTTTGGCGTCGTATTGATGGAACCTTAATGGAACATGATGATTGGAACCGTTTGAGCTCTGTTGCGCTGCATTTGGGTATTGATAGCGATGGTGCTGAAATGGTTTACTTAATCAACCAAACCAGCGCTCCTGCGAGATTTAAGTTACCAAATGATAAAAATCAAATTTGGGAAACCATATGTGATACCAACTTGAGAAATGTACAGCATGGACACGCAGAAGGAGAAGTTCTGTTGTCGCCAACCTCAATGGCTATATTACACTTTCGACCTAAAAATTAGCAGGGTCAGTACTATCAGTCTGTTCGAATAGTATCAGTCTAAACATAAAGGCGAGATGATTTATATCTCGCCTTTTTTACACCTCTAAAAACTGAAGAATGGAAACATTTAACGATAATTAAAAACAAGCAACAACACAATTGACACATTGCGGTAATTTATAAATTAGGCAGTTACAAGAAGCGCATAAACAGCTATTCAAACAAAACCGAAAAAGGCTCTCAGTATCTATTGCGAGTCATTTCGACTGAGCCCGAAGTAAGGTCGACAAAAACTACTTTTATGGACGATATGCTACAGCGTATTATCACAATGCGTCTAACGGCCTACGTTCGCGAAGAGTTGAGCTTAGACTACGCCCCGTTTGTTATGACTTTAATGGAAGATAGTGAGCCAAACAGCGACTGGCTAATCGGAGCACAAGTTACTCCACATAATGAAGCCATGATAGAAAAGGCCATTGATAAGGTCGTTTCGGACATTCAGCTTGGTGTGTCTAATCAAGAAGTGGAGATCGCTGCGAAACAGTTAATGAAGGATATGACTTCAGAATTAAACAACCAGAAACTCTACACTTGGTCGATGACTCGCTATCTGGTTCACAATTATGGTTTTGATGAATTCTTAGATTTGGAAGGAACAGCAAAAGGGATTAGTAAAGAAGATCTATCCAACAGAGCAAAGATGGCCTTTGGTAGCAGCTCTTGGCAAAGCAAAAATATTCTGCGACCAAAAAGTTAACTGACTAAGCTCAATTACTCGCAAATATGTATGTGGCATTGAGCACCAGAACCAATGCCACTTATCCAGCAGAAAGAACAAGGTCAATTTGATTTTAAACCCGCTTCAGCCTTCTGTTTAGCAACTAAATACGCATCAATATGCTTTTGTATCGCCGTTTTTGTTCCTTTAATTAACCGACTGTTGAACATGCAGTACCATGTCTTTTCATCATCACTGTCGTTCTTAATCAAAAAACCGTTGTAGTGTTCATTTCTCGACTGAGCTTTGGTTTTTTTGTACCGTTCATTTTGGAGTGCAAACTCTTGAGGGTCGACAACAGATGCCGTATCGCACCACCAATCAATACTCTTCTTTAATTCAGAAATATTACCAGTCAGTATCTGCCCTTTGATCTTAACCTTCCATACACTTGCTGACTGATTAGCAAGCTTAAAATTAAAGCCCCGATAGTTTGCAATGGCCATGATATATAATCTTTTAATTCTAATAACGGATATTGGTTGGGTTGGATTATATACCGTACAGCAGAACAGAAAAAGATCTGTACCACGGTTTTTTATCATATTGCATTTGTCATATTGATCTGGTCATTTATCACCCACCCTCACGTCAACACCAGTCGTTCAATACGAAAGCAGAAGTTCGATTACGACGTAAATCAATACCAAGAATAATGCAATCAAATGGTTACATTCCGAACATATTGCATATAGGATAAGCCTATCTAATTTACGAAAATCCGCGCGATTCCTTTGCCTCCTCCATCTTGAAGCCAATTTGAACGTTTTCGTAATAGTAAAAATAACGTTAGGAATTAAATATGTATAAGTTATTTGAAAGCTTTACTCAGGCTTTCCCACAAGATGATCCTAAACAGCCCCCCAATGGGATTCTGGCATTTTGTCTTCATTACACCAAAGGATTCGAAAAACCGTTAGCTATTCTCGCAGTAATGAGTATGAGTATTGCGATAATTGAAGTATCACTTTTTGGCTTTATGGGACAATTAGTTGATTGGTTATCGACGAGTAACCCCGACACCTTTTTAGAGCAAAATAGCTCCACATTGATTGGTCTTGGCATTTTGCTGCTCGTGATCATGCCAATCATGATCACCGCTTACTCATTGCTTATCCACCAGACGTTGCTTGGCAATTACCCAATGTCGATTCGATGGTTGGCTCACCGTTATTTACTAAAGCAGAGTCTCTCTTTCTATCAAGACGACTTTGCCGGGCGCGTTGCAACCAAAGTAATGCAGACATCGCTCGCCGTTAGAGAAACGGTAATGAAAGCCGTCGATGTTTTTATCTACGTGACCGTCTATTTCACTGCCATCATTTTTATGCTTGCGCAATCGGACTGGCGACTTATGGCACCAATGCTGATATGGCTAGGGATTTATCTTGGGATTCAATTCTATTTTGTTCCTAAGCTTAAAGCCGTTTCGTCAGAACAAGCGGATGCCCGATCACTAATGACTGGGCGAATTGTCGATAGTTACACCAACATTGCGACCGTGAAATTGTTTTCTCACAGTAAACGTGAAACAGAATACGCAGAAGAGGGAATGGAAGGATTCTTAGATACGGTTCATAGACAAATGCGCTTAGTCACAGGTTTTAACGTCTGTGTTGAACTAGCGAACTATCTACTTGTGTTCTCCATCTCCGCGATTTCTATTGCTCTGTGGATGGACAGTGCGATCACTATCGGTGCCATCGCGATCGCGATCAGTTTGGCCTTGCGTATTAACGGTATGTCGAAGTGGATCATGTGGGAAGTTGGCGGACTGTTTGAGAATATGGGTACGGTAATTGACGGTATGAAAACGCTATCAAAGCCTATCGATATACAAGACAAGCCCGATGCTCAATCTATAGAAGTACCTCAGGGTGGCATTGTATTCGATAACGTCAGCTTCAATTATGGCGAGAATAAAGGGGTGATCAATAACCTTAACCTCAATATTAAGCCCGGAGAAAAAGTCGGTTTAGTGGGACGTTCAGGCGCAGGTAAATCCACCTTAGTTAACCTATTACTCCGATTCCATGATGTTGAAGGCGGTCAGATCCGTATTGATGATCAAGTGATCTCCGATGTCACTCAAGATTCACTGCGTAGCAATATCGGAATGGTCACTCAAGATACCTCTTTACTGCACCGTTCGATCCGAGAAAACATTCTATATGGCAAACCCGATGCCGGAGAAGATGCTTTACTTGCTGCGACGAAACAAGCTCACGCTCATGAATTTATTGAAACGCTGACCGACCCATTCGGAAATATTGGCTATGATGCTCAAGTGGGTGAACGAGGTGTTAAACTGTCTGGCGGACAGCGTCAGCGAATCGCGATTTCACGAGTTCTTCTCAAGAATGCACCACTGCTCGTTCTAGATGAAGCAACCTCTGCATTAGATTCAGAAGTCGAAGCTGCCATTCAAGAGAGCTTAATTGAACTTATGGAAGGCAAAACGGTTATCGCCATTGCTCACCGCCTATCGACAATTGCCGCAATGGATCGCTTAATCGTGCTTGATAAAGGCAATATCGTAGAACAAGGTTCACACCAAGAGTTAATCAACCAAGGTGGCATCTACGCCCAACTTTGGGCTCATCAAACTGGTGGTTTTATTGGCGAGAACTTAGATGTCAGTGGAAGCAACTAGTAATGCAAACCATTAGTTAGTGCTAATTGAAATGGCGACCCGTTTATGGTCGCCATTTTTTTACCTTTTAGTCAGCCACTACTTTTCGAGTTCAGCCTCGCCATGACGCTTTTTAAGTGTTTGGAACAGCCACCCTAGACCAATAAGAGCTAAGCCTAGCCCTAAGAAACTTGCCGCTCGCCAAATACCATCCAAATAACTAACATCAGAAATGAAGACTTTCACCACCGCAAGCCCCACAACAATTAAGCCATAAGTTTGATGAGCAGATTTTTGACGAACCACACCAATGTAGGTCCATAACGCTCCCAAAATGACTAATGCAGCAGAGTAAGTTAACCATTCCGCCATGCTGGTTGTTTCCAATATCGACATGCTTTCTGTTTGCCAAAATTGACGAATTGATAATGCAAGCCATAACGCGAGCAACCCACCACCTACAACATATAACCAACGAGGTTGTACCGGCTCAGGGCACCAATTTCGGTGAGCTAAAATAATAAGCGCGGCGCCTGGAAGTAACCAACCCAGAGATAAACCATTAAACAGTGGTATCGCTGTAGCCGACACGGTATCTGCCGATAACGGCATAAACTGAGTGTTGAGTAAAAACATACATATCAGAGCGACCAATAATAGAGCGTAACGGTAGCATAGATAGAAATAATGCATTGTATGACTAAACTGCTGGCGGTAACTGTAGACACCAACCAATACAAGCGCCTCTATTAACCAGAAACTCACACTCGTTAAATCAAGTTTATCGAATATTACAAAGCTACCAGTCAGCCAGTAATGACTTTGCATTAAGACAAAGATAGCAATGACATGAACGAGTGCGCCTTCAAACCAATCCGCTAATGCAATGCTTTTCTCACGCATCATTTTTAATGCGAAACCTAAAATGACAATCGCAGGTAAGCAATTTGCTACCGCGACCCAACCTTGTGGCGAAAGCCCTTGTTGCCACGACTCAATCACAGGTAATAAGCTTAAACGAGTGAGCAATAGTGAGACGGCAATCTTAACGACAACATCACGCAACACAGCATAAGAAAGAACCATTTGAAGAGTCATTGCCAAAACTTGTAACGCTAATAGAGCAGTGAACACCTCGCCATAGAACCAAATATAATTAAGTACCAACAGTACAGCATGAATTGACGCTGAAAGGTCCGAACGCAATCTTGGTTCCATTTTTGCCAATCCACCGAGTCCTAAGCATCCGCCAAGAGCAAAAAGACTTGTTAGCCACAATCTGTCTGGATAATTTCCTTCCACATAAACCAATACACCAATTAGCATTAATGCACCGCAAGATACCGCCCACCAATAACTGAATGTGGAACGATAACTGGCTGAAAACTGTCTATAAGAACGCAATACAAGAAGCACAGTCCAGAGAGCTAACACCCCAAGCACTGATAAAAGGGACTCTGGCGTATTCAATAAATGTAGATGCAATACAGCAGTGAGAATGACCGTTGAAACCAATGATAATAATTGGGACTCACGGCTTGAATAGCCTCGACGAACAGCAGGCAATAGCAACATGACAAAGGGAGTGATAGCTAAAGAAAAGAGCGTAAAATTACTCAGTGGAAGATGTGATTCTGCAATAAGTATCAGCGCGCCAATCATCCCCGCAATGATTGCAGGGTGATACCAAGTCCGCGGTACTCTTTGGCGAAACGGTACTTTTAGCGCCCAACCCTGATGAGGCACAAGCACTAATAAATAGGTGGATAAGGGATAAAATAGCGAAACCCAAAGTGTTAAATTATCGGTTTCAATGGCGGAACTCATCAGCCCAAGCCATCCAATATGAGCCAAGCTAATAAACAAAGACAGCCAAGGAACATTCATTCGCGGGCGCACATATAATCCAGCAGCCGTTACCATGCTGATATAGCTCATGAACACATAGAAATTAGGCGTCCCTTCACCAACCCAGAAAGGAGCCGTATAACCACCAATTAGCCCTAAGATCGCCATTAAGCTTCCAAACCGATAACTTAAAGTCAAACAGACCAAAGCGGTTAATGCGATAAGCCCCAAAGCCCATGACTCTGGAACAAGTTGATACATCACCGTTGCGAACACAATCGTGAGATAAATACCGGTCATCCCTGCGGCTGCAAACGTTGCTGGGATATAATTTTGATTAGGAATATCAGCAAGACGCCACCTCTTCGCCTGTATTTGTCGATGTAACCACTCCGCAAAACCAACAATAGCCACTGACAATATCAAGCTTCCGGTAATGCGCCCTTGAGGTGAGATTTCAATTCGACTTCCAACAAACTGCACTAAATACCCGATACCAAATACAAGAGCTAACCCACCGATCCATACTAACCAGTTCCGTTTTAAGTGGGCGACAATCTGTTGTCCAAATCCAACTTCCGTTTGATTGCAATTTTCTAATGGATTGAGAGGACGACGTGAATTGTTAGTGGTGTTTGAAACGATAACTTTCGATTCTAGATTAACTTCAGGAGTGTCATTGGCGGCTGATTGCAATGATTCAACGATAGACGAGCTTTCATTCACTCCTAAGCTATCAGCAGTATCTATCGATGACTCCGCTTCTCGCTGATACACATCGTCCCCTTTAGAGGTTGAAGATTGCCTTTCTGTATACACACCACGTTTCAGCTCCGTTAGTCGATCCACTTTTTCATTCAATTGAGACAAAGCCGATCTTAAGCGTTTTGTTTCTATCAAAGCTCTTATGGCAACGATAGGGCTCACAAGCAACGCTATCACCACGAATCCAATAATCAGAACAACCTCATCCATACTAGCTTCCTATGACGTATCACTATTAAGCATTTAATCTACAAGATTAATATACAGTACATCGAATGACTGATATTAATATTTCATTGTACCAACATAGTTTAGCTTTATTATGTCTCGACAAAGAGAATTGAATAAATACCGAACTACAACCGTTATATTCCATCAAGCAACCTCGACATCAAAAATTAATTATTCCAATAAAAAGAATAATGATAGCGTGATCCTCTAGACAATATTTATATCAATAGAGATATACACTCCAAACCGAACATTAATCGAAACAATCAACATTAAATGCATATTTATCAACAGTAATGAATTTTTATTCGTTTGGGCTTTTCCACATCTGGAGATTTACAATGAACAAAATATCTTTATCCATTTTATCTGCTGCCATTCTTTCTACATTTACTATTAGCGCTGACGCGTGTACGGGTTTAATTGTTGGAAAAGGCGCATCTATTGATGGCAGCATTATGATCGCACGTAATGAAGACTTCGGAATCAATAACTGGAACAAACACTTAGCATACCGTCCTGCTCAAAAAAATGAGGCAGAGACCTGGAAGTTAGGTAATGGTCTAGAAGTTCCTATGCCAAAAGAGTTCTTCGCATACTCCGCGATTCCAGATTGGGATGCAAATACTGTTGATAGCCAAAGTAAATTTTATGAAGAGCGTGGTATTAATGAATATAACGTTGCAATATCAGCAACCACCAGCGCGGAAATAAATGAAAAAGCGCTAAAGGCAGATCCACTAATTGATGATGGTGTCATTGAAGCCATAATTCCAACATTAATTTTACCTCAAGCTAAAACAGCAAAAGAAGGGGTAACATTACTAGGTGAATATATTGAAGAGTATGGTGCAGGTGAAGGTAATAGCTTATATATTGCCGATATCAATGAAGTTTGGTTAGTCGAAATTGGCTCTGGACATCACTGGATCGCGGTTAAAGTTCCAGATGACAGCTATGCGATGATCGCCAATGGCTTACGAATTCACGGAGTTAACCTTAATAGTAAAAGCGTCATGCACTCGAAAGGGCTAGTCGAATTTGTGAACCAGCATAAACTGCTCGACAATCCTGATGCCAAATCATTTAATTTTGCCAAAGCATTCGGAGTCACGGGGGATGTTTATAACATCGATCGCGAATGGCTAGGTCAGAAGATGTTAACAGAGTCAAAAAGCCAGCCGACTCGACAAGATCAGTACCCGTTATTCATGAAGCCCGATGAAAAAATTTCCGTTCAAGATGTAGCAGAAGTACTTAGTGCGACATACAAAGGCACATCATTGGAAGAGAAAGGCCAACGACCAATCAGAGTAGAACGCCAACTTGAATCTCATATCATACAGTTACGTCCAGAGATGCCATATGAACTTCAAGGGCTAATTTGGCAGAGCTTTGGTGTGTTACCTGAATCCGTTCTCGTGCCTCTTTATTCGAGCCTTCAAGAGTACCCAACGCCTTACTTGACTGGTGGTGATACTTACACTGACAACTCCGCTTACTGGCAATTTAGAAGCTTAACCGCCCTTGCTTCAGCTAATCAAAGCAAGTATCTGCCAATGCTTAAAGAGATTTGGGATAAAGAAGAGACTAAACTCTACAAACAAGTCAGCCAATTAGACACCACATTGAAATCGCTCTACAAAACAGATAAACAAGCCGCATTGGATATGGCATCTGATTACTCTTTTGGGCAACTGCAGCGCACGCTCACAATGGCGACTGACATTCGTTATAAAATGATGACAGATCTAACAAAAAGTACAGAGAAAAAATATTCAGATGAGGAATTCAAAAAGATAATGAATCTATAGATAAAATGTAACAGAGGCGGTCAAATAACGACCAACTTCAAAATGTTGGCCTATTATTTATAGTATCGTACGCTTGTTCGTTTACATGCTCATCTTCAGCGACTAAATTGATAGACGCAAAAGAGACCAAACGCCCTTTGCTTGCGCGTTCTGGATGGTCAGATTCCGAAAGGGATCTGACCTTTTTCATCGATTCTATTCGCAGTTATCCATCTTCTCTTTCCTACGATTCTTTTTTTCCTTAAAATCTCACTTAATAACATCTATCGAGATTTAAAATGAACAAAAGTTTACTGACCAACCTGATCTCCATATCGCTTCTCGCGGCTGGATACCAACTAAACAACACGACTCTACTTTATGCTGGGTTATTCGCTTTTTCTGGAGCAATAACAAACTGGCTTGCCATTCATATGTTATTTGAGAAAGTACCGGGTCTATACGGGTCAGGGGTCATACCCGCTCGTTTCGAAGAGTTCAAAGCGGCGATCAAACAATTAATGATGGAGCAATTTTTCACAGAGTCGAATATTGATAGATTTTTAAACAAAGAGATGGCGAGCGGTAAAAGTTTAAATTTGCAGCCCGTGATATCAAAAATAAATTTCAACCCAACCTTCGACTCACTTATTGATGTGATCGCGAACTCTTCTTTTGGTGGCATGTTAGCAATGGTTGGTGGTACGGAAGCACTACAGCCACTAAAGCAACCATTTGTAGAAAAGATGCAAGAATCAGTCATTGAAATTAGCCAAAGCGAGTCAGTAAAAGAGGCGTTGAAAGAGCAGCTAGAATCTCCGGCCATGATGGACGAGATCAAAATCAATATTGAAAACATCATCGATCAGAGATTAAATGAGCTCACACCGAAATTAGTCAAAGAGATGGTCCAAAAAATGATTAAACAGCATTTAGGTTGGTTAGTAGTTTGGGGAGGGGTGTTCGGTGGTCTAATCGGGGTTATTTCTTCACTCGCCGCTTAATCAAAGTACACTCGGCTTTCGGTTTATAATTAGAGGGGCAGCAATGTTGCTCCCTTTAAGATCCATTACCGCTTCTCTTGTTCCGACCCTATCGCAAAAGAGTTTGTATATTAAAAAAACTGCCTATATTAGAAAGGTTAGGTATAACAGCACACCTCTAAAGATTCAGCATACCACTGTGAGCTCATCTGAAAATGAAACTCATACCCACTTTAATACGGTTCAATTCCCTCATGCTCTCTAACAAACCTAGTACGCACTCAAATATTTTACAAAACAACACGTTATGACACGGTCAATTTATCAAATGATAATCAACCTATTCATTATCTTTATTTACATTGAACCTTTAAAGAACGATTTTGAGCTAAATTGAAAAGAGCAAAATAGGAAAAGCATGAATAATGAAGCAAATAGCAGTTAAGGAAGAATCAATGGTTACCTATATAATATCTTACAAACCTTTTGGAATTGGGAATTGGACTAAGGCAACGGTATCAAAGGACATCGCTGAAACTCTTTATAAAGAGTACACCGAATATGGCTGGCCTGTATCAATTGAACAAGTAGAGGTTGCTACTGACTCAAAAGATGAGAGTACAACCACAGCTTAAACTAATTGAGTACGACTTTATCGCTTCATAAGTGGATTTCATGATTAGCAAGTCGTGCATACGTCGAACGATCCGCAGGTGACACGGACTGACAATTGCAAGAACGGCAAAACAACTGCTGCTCTAATTTGTAGTAATGCTCACCATTAATAAATTGATTCATTAACTGTTGAAATGACTGTAAGACACCGCCATTAGCACTATCATGGTCCGTATTGCGTCGCATCAACGCCTTGTGTGCTGTCACTTTTTGGCATGTCGAACAATATGTATCAGGCATTTCCTTCCCCTAAATATGTCAATCAGTTAATGATAATTGACACATTCTGTTCAATTTTGTTCCTAGTTAAAAAGTTAAAATACAAAAAACGTGCGTTATGTTCAAAAAACAACCTTGTTTTTTCAAAGAATGAGACTTACGTGCAACCTATCTTTCCCTTGATCATACTTCTGAAATAAAAAAGCCCTCGCGATCACTCGCAAGGGCAGATATGCAACAACCTCAAATATTAAAATTAATCTAATTCAATAAGGTTTTTCTTAAACTTCTTATGTTGTTCGATGACTGCCTTCTCTGGCTCCGCAGTCATTAAGCTCACAACAACAATCGCTAATGTTGAGAAAATAATACCCGGTACGATTTCGTAAACATCAAACCAACCACCTGAAATCTGCTTCCAAACCACGATAGTAACGCCACCAATAATAATACCTGCTAGCGCACCGTTTCGGTTCATACGATCCCAGTATAGGCTCAATATAATGGCTGGACCAAATGCCGCACCAAAGCCTGCCCATGCATAAGAAACAAGACCAAGAACCGAGCTATCAGGAGTCATTGCAAGTACCAATGCGACAAGTGAAATACCGATGACAGCGATACGACCAACACGCACAATCTCTTCAGATGATGCATCTTTCTTAAATACCTGTTTATAGAAATCTTCCGCAAGAGCTGAAGAAGAAACAAGCAGTTGAGAATCCGCAGTACTCATGATGGCCGCCAAAATAGCTGCAAGTAAAATACCCGCAATCACAGGGTGGAAGATAGCATTCACCAATAGCATGAAAATTTTCTCGCCATCAGCCAATTCACCCGCGCCTGAATTTGTCACATACACCAATCCAACAAGACCAACGAGCATAGCACCAGCCATAGATAACGCCGTCCAAATCACCGCAATACGACGCGCTGAAGTAAGGTCTTTGTTAGTACGGGTTGCTTTGAAACGCGCTAAGATATGCGGCTGACCAAAATAACCCAAGCCCCAAGCAACAAGCGAAATAATCGCGACAGCCGTTAAAGGCTCACCTTTCGAATCATTCCAGAAAGTCAGTAACTCAGGGTTAATTTCATACAGATCATCACCAAGTTGACCAAGGCCCCCTTGCATCGCAGCAATTGGGACAATCAGCAGAGCAGCAGACATCAGCAAACCTTGCACCAAGTCCGTCCATGATACGGCTAAGAAACCACCGAACAAAGTATAAGAAACCACGCATACTGTGCCAATAATAACGGCTGTCGAATAGTCTAGGCCGAATACTGTTTCAAATAATTTTCCGCCTGCAACCAAGCCTGAGCTTGTATAAAAAAGGAAGAACAAAAGGATGAAGAAAGCAGAAATCACTTGAATCTGTTTTGTACTGTCATTAAAACGGCGAGAAAGGAACTCAGGCAGTGTTAATGAATCCGTTGTAATACTGTAAGTACGAAGGCGTTTTGCACTGATTAGCCAATTTGCCCATGTACCAATTAATAAACCACCCGCAAGCCAAAATGCCTCGATACCTGCTGCATAAGCGTAACCTGGTAAGCCAAGCAATAACCAACCACTCATGTCTGATGCGCCAGCAGAAAGTGCAGCTGGCCACGGCCCTAGTGAACGGCCACCCAAGAAATAATCACTTGAGTTTGACGTACGCTTGTAAGCGATAACGCCTATCGCAAGCATCATAATTAGATACGCGATAAATGTGGTAGTGATAGCAAAGCTATTTTCTATCATTTGATGGTCCTCTTCTTAAAGATCGCTTTCCATGCCCCCTCCTCTTCTTTAGATAGTTTGAAGAGGAGAGGTAATAAAGAAAGTTAGTGAGCGTCACTTCCAAGTTCTAACAAGGTCGCGTTACCGCCCACAGCTGTTATGTTTATAGTTCTCGTACGTTCCGTTATGAAGCGCAGCGATAAGTGTGGATCATGAGCAACAGTCAATGTCGCCAGATCCTTTTCCGACGCTAAGTGATTAGAAACCAATACTTGTGACACTAAGTTCACGATGGCCCCCTCTCTCTTAGCTAATTGAAGATTGATACTATGTTCAATCTCCGAGTTTCCGACATAACCCACCGATCGCACATCACATGCGAGCAGTTGATGATAGGCATCGTAAGAGACGACTTGAATCAGGTTATTAGGGAAACGAGACTGCTCTATGGCAGTTTGAATTCCTTGGTTTAGCGCCATATCATCACTGCATAACATCACGCTGTTTCCAGCAATCAGTGCCGCAGTAAATTGAGCAATTATGGCTTGTTGAGCTGTCGTATCCCCATTGAAATCTTGTTCAAAAACAAGAGCCGCGACACCACGCCCAGCGGTGTAAAGTTCGTTTGTTTCACCCGTAGGCCCAATTAATTGGTGACTCTCTGCGAGCAAGGTTGAAGCTTGTTGAATGTGAAATGACATCACTGGCGCTAAGCTAGGTAAAACCTCACTTAATTGAGCCTTCAGTGAAAGTAACTGCTCACACTTATAATCAAAGTTGGTTAAATTCCACTGTTCCCATGCTAAAAAAGCATCTGAAAAACCTGTCACTTGATGAACCATGATATTTCTCCTGTGCTTTCTTAGTGAGACGCTGATTGATCAGCAAATTTAACCTGAGTGAAACGGTACAAATAGTGCGGGCCGCCAGCTTTTGGCCCTGTACCTGATAGTCCTTGGCCTCCAAATGGTTGAACACCAACGACTGCTCCTACTTGATCTCGGTTGATATAACAGTTTCCAACACGCGCATGTTTTTCAATCCAGCGGTAAGTCGTTTCATTTCGGCTATGGATGCCCATGGTTAGGCCAAAGCCCGTCTGGTTAATTTGTTCGACCACATTCGTTAATTCGCTCGCTTTAAAACGAACAATATGCAGGATAGGACCAAACTGCTCTTCTTTTAAACACGAAATATCATCAATTTCAAAAGCACTTGGCGGGACAAAGTCTCCATGCTCACAGACGGCTCCCAGTTCTAACTGAGCCACTTTCTTCTGCGAGTTATTCATGCTCTCTAAGTGGGCCAATAACTTAGTCTTAGCGGTTGCATCAATCACAGGACCAACATCCGTTTTGTGTAGGTATGGAATACCAACACTTAACTCATTCATCGCACCTTGAATAAGCGCCACAATGCGATCTGCAATATCTTCTTGTACAAACAAAACGCGAAGCGCAGAACAACGTTGGCCAGCAGAAGCAAATGAAGAGCGAATAACATCACGAACGACTTGTTCAGGTAATGCCGTACTGTCAACGATCATCGCATTTTGACCACCAGTCTCAGCAATGAATGGAACTGGCGCAGCATCACGCTCTGCCAATGTCACATTAATTCGTTGCGCCGTCGCCGTAGACCCAGTAAAGGCAACGCCAGCAATTGAAGGGTGAGATGTTAAAGCAGAGCCAATCTCAGCACCGCGTCCAGGAAGTAACTGAATAGTCCCTTCAGGAAATCCTGCTTGCTGCATCAATTCAACCGCGCGAGCAGCAATTAAGCTCGTCTGCTCGGCAGGTTTTGCAACAACCGTATTTCCTGCAACCAAAGCAGCGGTGATCTGGCCTAAGAAAATAGCCAGAGGGAAGTTCCACGGGCTAATGCACACAAACACACCACGACCCTGACGTGAAGCGATGCGTGTTACACCATCAAATCCTTCAATGCTGAATTGCGCGAGATTATCGACTTGCTTCGCGTAGTAACGACAGAAATCCACCGCCTCACGAACTTCATCAATACTGTCATGAATGGTTTTGCCCGCTTCTTGATGACAGATCGCCACCAACTCCGCCAAATTCTCTTCGAGAAGATCGGCTAAACGTTCTAATAGTGCGCTCTTATCTTGAATACTCGCCAACTGCCAAGCCGCGAAAGCCGTTTCCGCACCTTCGATTGCAGCGGAAGCATGATCAAGGTTTGCAAAAGCAACCTGCCCAACCGTAATTCGACGATCGTAAGGTGCAGTGATCGTTTCAATATGATCTTCTGCCTTGATCATGCTTTCGAAATGACTTGAACCATTGATCACAGGGCCTGCCGACCACTGTTTATCTAAGAAGCTTGTCACTTGCGCTTCAAACACCGAGGCTTCACTTTCAATATCAACGTTCACCCCATAGGCATTTTTCCGCTCGGGGAAAACATCTGTAGGCAATGGGATTTTTGTATTGTTCAATGTATCGAAACTTAACAGCATATCGACAGGGTGCTGAGTCAGCTCACTAATTGGGCAGCGAGCATCAACCAAACGGTGAACAAATGAACTGTTCGCACCATTTTCTAATAAACGACGAACTAAATAAGGAAGCAAATCTTTATGGCTACCGACTGGTGCATAGATTCGTACTGACTGTTGGTACGCTTCCATCGCATGGTTATAAAGCGAGTCGCCCATGCCATGTAAACGTTGAAATTCAAACTCTTTATGCTGTGCCATCACTGCGATAGCCGTTACCGTGTGTGCATTGTGACTTGCAAACTGAGGGAAAATATTGCCGCGAACACCTTCGCTAAGTAGGAAGCGAGCACAAGCTAAATATGCAACATCCGTTGATTCTTTACGAGTATATACTGGGTAGTTGTCGTAGCCTGCTTGCTGCGACCATTTGATTTCGCTATCCCAATAAGCCCCTTTTACCAGGCGCAATGGGATCTGATCACCCTGCTCTTTTGCTAACGCATTAATCCAAACCAACACCGGAAGGGCACGTTTAGAGTAAGTTTGAATAACCAGACCAAACTTGCCCCATCCTTTGACCAAATCGCTGCGATACACTTTCTCAAACAGTTTCAGCGACAGTTCTAAACGGTCCGCTTCTTCGGCATCAATCGTAATCGCAACATCTAACTCGACGGCGCGGCGTAATAGTTGCTCTAAAGTGTCGGCTAATTCCGTTAGAACTCGGTCTTCGTTCGCCACTTCATAGCGTGGGTGTAAAGCGGATAGCTTAATAGAAACCGACGGGGCAGGACTTTCCATCTTTGCCGATGCCTTTGACTGATAGCCATCGCGGCCCACAGCCTCAATCGCCATCAAATAATCTTTGAAGTACTTATTTGCATCGGCAGTGGTCAATGCCGCTTCACCCAACATGTCATATGAGTAAGTGAAGCCTTTATCGCGCATGGCACGGCCATTTTTTTGCGCTTCAGCAATGCTGCGTCCCAATACAAATTGGTGCCCCATAATTTTCATTGCTTGATGCATGGCATTTCGAATTACAGGCTCTGATAGCTTGTTAACTAAACGGTTCATCGCTTGTGCTGGGCTTGGAGAATCTTGGTCTGATAACCCAACGACTTTGCCTGTTAACATTAAGCCCCAAGTGGATGCATTAACGAAAACAGAATCTGAATTTTTGAGGTGAGATTTCCAATCTGCAACGGTCAATTTATCTCGAATGAGAGCATCAGCGGTTGCCGAATCAGGAATACGCATTAACGCTTCCGCTAGACACATCAATAGAATGCCCTCTTGCGTATCTAAACTGTACTCAAGAAGTAGTGCATCAATCATTTGGATCGACTTTTTATCCGCTCGAATAGATTCAATCAGTTGAGTCGTTTTAAGTGAAATCTCTGATTTTTCTTGTTCTGAAGGGATAGCTAGCGGTAAAAGTTGCTTTAGCCATTGGGACTCATCCACCATATATAATGGCGAGATCAGTGACCACAGCTTATCAAGCGGTTGCTCAATAAACTCTGGTTTTAACACATCAGTAGCAGTAAACATGCGTTTTCCTCAATCTCACATCCGAAAAAATATCGGAGTTTCTACAATGGCTGGCAGTGTATTTTGAGCAGAAGAGGATTACTTGTCAAAAACTCCGAGTTTTTTGCTAAAAACTCGCTTTTTTAACAAAGTATAAACAATATCACATAAGAACTGGCAATATATTAATCCGTAACTAATGACTTATTTAACAGAAGATTGCTTTTTGTATCGAGATGGGGAGATCCCTTGAAGGCGTGTAAAAGTATGAGTAAAAGTGCTTTGTCCAGAGAATCCGGTCAATTCAGCGATCTGTCCTAAGCTTAACGACCCCTGCTCAATCAACGTTCTTGCCATATCAATTCGCTTACCTAAAACATATTGATGAGGGGTAATCCCCATCTGATCTTTGAACAGCATATGAAATTGGCTCTCTCCAAGGAATACGCTACCAGCAAGCTGGGCGACAGAAATTTTGTGACTGAGATGGAGTTCGATATAGCGATCGATCGCTTCAAGATCAAAACGGGACTCTTTAGCTGAGGTTTCAAACACTGAAATATGCCTTTGTAGCAACGCAACAACCGTATCGTTACAAGCTCGGCTAAGCAAAAGATCATCCGGGCTAGATTGCATTTCAAGCACTAACATTCTGATCAACTTCTGAATTTGGCTATCTAATTGAAAGTAGGTATCAGCTCGAGATAGCTGGTTGATCTTATCAAGCATTAAAGGATCATCACTGGTGGCAATAGGCATATTTAACACCAAAATATCCGACTGCCCGATCACCCCGCCAAAGGCATGATCAGAACTTGCGGTAACCACACAACCCTGTCCTGGCCCAACGAGATTACCCCGCCCGCTGACTTCAAACTCCGCTTGCCCTTTCAAGCCGATAACCACTTGACTGTAAGAATGCTCATGACAATCCATGTGTGAAGGTAGCGTAACTATCTCTGCTGGCCTAGGTGCCAAATCTTTGGCGATATCGTCAATTAAAGAAGGTGATTGAGTCGCAGGGGTTTTCATCTGTTTCGATTCCAATGTGGCGTGCTTAATAGATGATATAACAAGAAGCTTTGTAGCACTAAAAAATCGATCCTTTTCCACAAAAATACGCATCAACACACTTATAGGTTCACTAATTTCTGATCACCAAAGCTCTCGGAACAATGATCAAGTGCACATTAATTACGGTTAATGTGCAATCAACTAATTATAAATCCATTAATTTAATCGCTGACACTTGCATAATTTTGCGTACAGCTCAAAATAGCACTAGAAAAATTTATGCAGATTCAAGCACCTTACACTTTTTGTGCGTTCTGCTGCATTTTTTAGCGTTCATATTTGCCTAAACTATGGGCTTAAATACATAGTCGTCAAAATAATATCTTTTCGCCGATGTAACTATCTGCGTATTTTTCAATACAACTTACTGCAGGGACCTATGAGCACATTTCGCATTTCTACGCTTTTATTAGCGTTAACTCCTTTCTGGGTATCTACATCGGTATCAGCTGAAGAGCTAATTCAAGTCGATCCTGTTACGGCTATCGATGAAAAGCTAGACATAAAGCAGAACGAACTTAATACCCTTTCATCAGAGTATTCTGCTGAGAATGAGAATCTTAAACAACTTCTCAATCAACAAGCTAAATTAAAACGTGATGGTGAAGATTTTAACGCGAAACGTAATCGTGCTAAATCAGCGTTAGACAAACAGTACAGCCGTTTACTTGAAGATCCAGACACCGATCTTGTCTCTTTTCAGAAGAAATACCAAGAATCTTGGACCAATGTAAAAGAGAACCAAGCTCAGTTACTAGAGAGTAAACAGTCAATCGTTGAAAATGAGATGCGCTTATCTCAACTGAAGCAAAAGCAAGCACGAAGCAACAATGAGCTAGCGAACTTACAAGAGTCGAAAGTAGAAGCTCGTGTTAAGCGTTTAGCAACAGAACTGCGTGAAAGTGCCGTTCTTGAAACAAGCTATACAACAACGTGTTCAACGACCATGACACTAGGTGAATGTGCTAACCAAGGTAAGCACCTAACCAAACAGAAAGCGGTGAAAACGTTCCGTTCAAACATGCTTTCAAAGCTCACCGAATCCAATATAGCGAAACAAAACCTTCAAGGTGTGCAACTTAATATTCATGTTCAAGAGAGCCAAATCATCAAAAGTGGCTTCTCAGGAAACAGCGCTTACTTCACTCAAATGCAAGCACAACTGCAAGCGAAACCTGAAGCAATCGCAGCCTGTAAACTTCTGAATGTCTCTCCGCGTTACTGCTTAAAAGGCGACCAAGCGGCAAAAACTGAAAAAAATGATAAGCAATGGGCTAATGTAAAGGTTCGTTCTGATCAATATAACGATTCAGTAACCATTAATGGCGTCGACTACGGCAGTACTCCTGTCGAGATCGTACTACCAAATGGCCGCCATCAGATTACGGTATCAAAACAAGGCTACGAAACATACAATCGGGTGATTACACTCAACGGTAACGACACTGTTTGGGTAAAACTACTCCCTAATAAAGAGAGTTAAACCCAACTAGCCCAATATTTATGTATTACAAGTGAGTGTTTAATTAGCAATTTTTGTTCAATTCTTTGCCAAAACTCACAAAGCTGACGTTAAAACGCCATTTTGTCACGAAGATATCTCAGATGACTTCAGACAAAATGGCGTTTTCGTTTAGAATAACCATATATTCAGAAATATGACTTAAGTAGAATGATAATGCGCCAAGGTTTACCTGCTCTCTTATTTGCTCTTGCACCTTGCCTAGTAATGACCTCCACTTATGCTCAAGCACCAACATCGAATGTGCTTAGTATAGAGAGCGAGTTATTTACTAAGCACTCTGAACTTGAAGCAGCTCAAAAGCTCGTTGCTGATAAAAGTAATCAAGTTTCGAATCAGCAAGAGCTGGTTAATCGACTTATCGAACAAAACAATCAATACAGTTCAATATTGGCAAAAGCCAAACAAAACCTTGAACGTGATTATGCCAAAATGATTGATGAGCCCGAGCTTGATTTAGAACCAACACAATCGGCTTACCAAGAAGCTTGGTCAAAAGTAAAACGAAACCAAAGCGAACAGTTAACAGCCGCACAAGATAAACAGGCACTTGAACTAGAGCTTGCACAATTAAAGGCCGAGCAAGCCGTGATTGAGCAGTCTATCGCCCAGCTAGATAATGAACAGCTAAGATCTCGAGCTGATCGACTTAAAAGCGAGTTGCACCAAAGTGGCAAGCAAAAAGTAAGCTTTACTAACACCTGCCAATCAAATATGACACTGGCGCAGTGTTCAGGGCAAACGACAGATTTAGCCCTGCAAAAAGCAGTAAAACAATTCCAAAGCGAGTTAGTTGAAAGCACTTCAGAACCCGCGCTTGTAAAACAAAATATCGCCTCGGCTTCTCTAAGCATTCACGTATTACGCCATAACATTGTGAATGCTAGCTTCTATGGTGATAACAAGCATAAGACAGTTGTCGATGTTGAATTAGAAGCTCGTCCTGCAACCAACGCCCCCTGTAAATTGTTAAACATCGATTCTCAGTACTGTTTTGCGCCAGGAGAAGAATCTGCTAAAGCACCTGAAAAAGAGGTTGCTTGGGTTAGCTTATCGATCCGCTCTAATCAATATAATGATTCCGTGTCGGTGAATGGCGTGAAATATGGCAGCACACCATTGGAAGTGATGCTACCTGTAGGACCACACATGATCACCATAGAGAAAGAGGGCTACCGCTCTTTTAATCAAGAACTGAGAATTAAATCAGATCATACGCTGCGTGCCGTCTTACGTGAGAAAGAGAATGTGTTAAAAACAGGCCATAAATTCGCAGACGCCATTGGTAGCAACGCCAAAGCACCTGAAATGGTCGTCATTGAGCCTGGACAATTCCTATTAGGGGAGCATGGAGAGAAGCAATATAACCTTGATCATGCTTTCGCTATTGCCTCTACCCCAATCACAGTGATGCAGTTTGAAACTTTCATAAAACGAACGAATTATCAAACAGATGCAGAGTTGCAGAACATTTGTACTGCTGTAGCCCAATCAGAAGTCACTCCTATTTCTGATAGCTATTGGCGTAACCCTGGCTTTAAGCAATCAGCAAGCTCTCCTGCTGTATGCATCAGCCGCAATGATGCAACAGCATACACTCACTGGCTTTCACAAGAGACGGGCTTTACTTACCGTCTACCAAGCAGTGACGAGTGGGAAGTAGCCGCTCGCGCCGGCTCTAAATCCAATTTCTGGTGGGGAGATAACTTTGATGAAGGCCAAGCCAATACAGGTTGGAGCGGAACACCATGGTCGAATGTAAGCACCTCGCCTGTGAAATCATTCCCAGCCAACCGATATGGCTTATACGATGTCGTGGGCAACGTTTGGGAGTGGACACAAGATAACAAAGGTGTCGCAAAAGGTGGCGCTTGGAGCTTCTCTCCAAATGAAGCTCAAGCACAAAGCGAACTCTACTTAGCACCTACGATGGCAGCCAATTATGTCGGATTCCGAGTGTTACGCCAACTCTAGGCAACCGTAACGCTCACCCTTCCCAGAAAGATAGCCAAAGGGGGGATTTCCCCCCTTACTTCAATATCAAACTTGTTTTACATTACCCACATGGGCAGGTAATGAATGTTATATCGCTCATGGTGTCTAATAGATACCTCTACATTTTTTGCAATACATGTGCTAGGAATGTGGAACCTCTTCTACACGTCGACAAGATTAATTCTTGTATTTGCCAGCCCCTCTTCAGGCTGGCTTTTTTTTGTCCAAAATGGGCCATAATGTTCAAATAATCACCATCAAGACATTACACTGTAAAAATTGCATTTGACTGCATACAATAACTCACTGATTTTGATACAATAAGTTAAATTTTCCAACGGTATTTTATTGTGTCTACAGATTTCGATTCCACTCTCATCTCTCTCTTTTACCAGCTTCCAGGATGCTGGGGGTGTAAGGATCTTAATTCTGTTTTTGTTTATGCTAATGAAGCTTATGCAAAGCTTATTGGTGTAGAGGAGCCAAACCAATGTATTGGCCGCAGTGATTTTGAAATGCCAAGCCCAACCATAGAGTGTGCAGCAGAGTTCCAACGTCAGGATGCTTTTGTTATCGCGACAAGAAAGACAATAAAGATTTTAGATATTCACCCTTACCCTGACGGGCGTTGGCACGCTCATATTTTTACCAAGAAACCTTGGTACAATGAAAACAATGAGGTGATAGGAACTATTTTCTTTGGCAAGGAGCTAACGGATACTGCCATCTTAGAAGTAGGCCATTGGATTTGTCGTGCCACTGGAATTCAACGCACAAACCGCCAAGCTGTGGGGTTTAATGTCATAGATGAGGAGCTGATAGAGCCTCTAACACAGCGAGAGTCCGAATCTCTATTTCTATTGTTGTATGGCAAAAAGCCGCAATATATCGCTCGTGCGATGGCGATTTCAGTTAAAACGGTTGAAGGCTATATTGCGAAGCTTAAAACCAAATTTAATGCCAAAAGCAAAGAGCAACTCATCGATAAAGCCCTCGATGCTGGCTTTGGCTCTGTCATTCCAAAAAGCTTATTAAAAACCCAATTATCTGTCGTTCTAAACAATGAATGCCTCAGTGAGCAGTATTAGCCTGAAAACCGATCTAAATAGCGTCCAATAAAAAAGCCTCACGAGTTCGTTTTTCAACGTTACTTTGAGGCTTAATAATCGACGATTTACAATGTAAAACGATGACACAGCATAACTTCGCAGCTATAGAACTATGGCGCTTAGAGCTATGGCGCTAAGCGGTCAATATCCCACTGTTGATCATGCTTAGAGAAAAGGAATCGGTCATGCAAGCGATGTTCTCCACCCTGCCAAAATTCAATACTTTCAGGTTTAACTCTGAAACCACCCCAAAAGCTTGGTACCGGAATTTCACCTTTGGCAAATTTTTGCTTCAGCTCTAAATACTTCCCTTCTAAAATACCGCGCGCAGAAATACGACTACTTTGCTTACTTGCGATTGCCGCGAGTTGGCTCTCTTTAGGACGAGAAGAGAAATACTTCATATTCTCTAATGCCGATAACTTTTCAGCCGTGCCAGTAATATGAACTTGTCTTTCTAAAGGGTGCCATGGAAAGTGAAGGCTAATTTTGCAATTATCTTCCAGATGCTGAGCTTTACGGCTACCTAAATTAGTGTAAAAAATGAATCCCTCTTTATCGACATTTTTCAGTAACACTATTCGCTGAAATGGCTGACCATCCTTATCCACAGTCGCAACCGTCATTGCCGTCGGATCGGTAAGTTTGGCGTTAATCGCCTGTTCTAACCAAAAATTAAATTGCTCAATAGGATCGGCTTTTAGGTCTTTTCGTCTTAAACCGCCTTGTGCGTATTCACGACGAATATCTGTCAGTTCCATTTCTACTCCTTAGAATTTTTTTTAGATTTTGCGCTGTTATATCACGAAACACAAGTAACAATCGAAATTCCCCAAACCAACTCTTAGACAAACAAACACTTACAAACTGGAAGCCCTTGATAGCTGGATCGCGTTAATATGTGGCTCAAACTGATAAGCTAAATAAACACCCACATGATCGGCATATCTTCGAGGTTTATTTGTCTAAGTTATCGACGTTTTCATCATCGCTATCGACCAATTCACAATTCATCATCAAATCAGTCATCATTGGTCTCGTCAGTTTAATATTGATCTTTTTCAGCGTAACTCAATACAAGCAAACACAGCTACAAAAACAGTTCAACGCAAGCGCTCAGAAAGCCTACCAACAGATAGATTCTGAGCTCGCCAAATTTCAGCAAATACCCAACTTACTGGATCACGACCCACGAATAGCGGCTTACTTTGAGGGGAAATTAAGCTCTGAAACACTCAATGAATTACTCGAAGAGTGGTCCGTTCAAAGCCTTGCAGACACCATCTACATTAACGACTTGAGCGGTGTCAGTATTGCGGCAAGTAATCATGATCAGCCCAATAGCTTTGTTGGCAATAACTACGCATTTCGTCCCTACTTTCAACAGGCAATAAAGGGGCTGTCATCCCAATACGTTGGCTTAGGGATCAGTTCAAATAAACGTGGCTACTACTTTTCATCCCCACTCTTCTTTAAGCAAACCATTGTTGGCGTTTTGACGGTGAAAGTCAGCTTGGAAAATATAGAGCAGCTGATCCGTACTGATAACATGCAAATAATGGTGATTGATAGCAACAACATCGTATTTCTAAGCAGTTTCGCTCCGTGGCTATATCAATCAGTATCCCCTTTAAACGCAAAACAACACCAAGTACTGCAGTCAACACGTCAATATGGCGTGCAAGAAATCAGCTTGCTCACAGAGCCAAATATTAGTCCACTTTTCACAGCAGATCTGACTCTACCAACCGAGCAACTACTCTCAACCAATGACCACTATCTATACGCTCAACCATCGAACACAAACGGCTATCAAATTTTAGCACTACAACCAAAGAGTCAACTACTGATAGCAACCAGTGAGGTCGCTATTATCTATCTGCTGGTCTATAGCCTGCTCATCGTGGTCACTTGGTACTGGAGACAAACATATCACGCAAAAAACGCACTGCTAAACTTAAACCAAGCACTAGAAAGTAAAGTAGAAAAGCGTACTCAATTTTTACAACACGCCAATGAACAGTTGGAAAATACAATTTTTCAATATCAGCAATCTCAACATGAACTAAAACAGACTCAGCATGAACTGACTCAAGCGGCAAAATTAGCGCTATTGGGAGAACTATCAGCCAGTATCAACCACGAAATTAATCAACCTCTTACCGCAATGAGGACTTACAGTGAAAACAGCCTGCGTCTATTAGAGATGGGGCACCTAGATTTAGTGACGAGTAACCTCAACAAAATGGTAGAACTCAATCAAACCGTCGCGGACATTATTAGCCGCTTAAAAGTGTTTACTCGTAAAAGCAACCAAAGCGATACCTGTTCCGCTTGCGTGCATTTAGCGATAAATAACGCTATCAGTATTCTAAGCACTCAAGCAATACGCCAAGGCGTTACACTGCGTATTCCCGCAATTGCGAATGACCAATATGTGGCAATTCACTCCGTTCAGTTAGAGCAAGTATTAGTCAACCTAATCCACAATGCTTTGCAAGCCTTAACAGAGTCGCACAACCCACAAATCGGCATTGAGTGGGAGGTGAACAACAGAGAAGGCAACCTTCATTTTTGGGATAATGGGCCGGGGATAAATGACACAGAAATTACCACGCTATTTGACCCATTTTTCACAACAAAACCAGAAGGGTTAGGGCTCGGGCTTACTATTACGAAGCGAATTATTGAAGCGCATCATGGATATATCACAGCCCATAACCGAGAAGAAGGCGGATTAGCATTTACTATTCGGCTACCTCTTGCTCGGTCAAATCACGGATCGGATATAAAGGAGGAAGAATAATGCCAAATCAAACCATCTACTTAATCGATGACGAGCCAGCAATCCGAGATGCGATTTCTCAAGCGTTACTGATTGAACAGATCCATGTTGTGACTTTTCCTAATGCCCTTGAAGTTTTCAGCACGATTGATATGACAACGCCAGCGATTGTGATAACAGATATTCACATGCCAGTGATGACAGGGCTCGATTTCATGACCCAGTTGCTAGGTAACAACCCTCACTTCCAAGTTATTGTGCTCACGGGATATGGCGATGTATCGACGGCTGTAACCGCGATGAAATCAGGAGCATGCGATTTTTTAGAAAAACCTTTTTCAACCGAAAAGCTTCTCGCCTCCATTTATAAAGCACAAGAAAAGCTCACTTTAGTCAGAGAAAACATTTGGTTAAAAAAAGAGTTAGAGATGCAGAGTCAGGTTGGTCCAAAACTCATCGGTCATTCCAAAGCCATTATCGATTTACGGCGCAAGCTGATAGAACTCGAACCCAGACTACCGATCATTTTTGTTGGTAAAGTTGGAACAGGTAAACGTATCGCCGCGCAGTACACCCATGACATCCATTCATCGCCACAAGCTGAGCTTTATCCCCTTTCGGCTTATACGTTATGCGAATTACAAGAGTGCGAGCTGATTGATTCTATTTCTAAGCTTGCGGACCACTACCAGGGAGGAACGATTTACATTCACTCCGCGGAAATCCTAACCCTTGCGCATTGGCAACAACTACTGACAATTAACATGCACAACTGCCGCCTCATTCTTGCAACCAATACACTACCTCAAGAAATTGAATCATCACAGAATCAACCGACCTCCCTTTTGTATCATTTTTCATTACCAGAACTGAAAGATAGACGTGAGGATATTGGTCTACTGTTTAAGCACTTTGTCCGTGGGGCGGCAAGTCGATATCAGTTACAGCCTCCCACCATTAAAAACTACGAAATTCAACAACTCGAAAGCTACGAATGGCCAGAAAACATCAAACAGCTACGTCACTATGCTGAGATGAGAGCTCTAAAACCTGCGGAAGAATCCCCTGAAGTATTGTTGTCTGAGTTAACCACGGAGAGCGATTCATTTTCTAAGAAAACAGAGCGTTTTGAACACTCTCTACTAATGGATGCTCTGCAACGACATAACGGCCGTTTGAAAGAAATCCAACAAGAGTTGCAAATCTCACGAAAAACGCTCTATGACAAACTGAAAAAACACCAATTAGATAAATCTCACTTTAAAACTTAGAGGTTTAATAAAATCCCAATGGCTGTTGTATAATAAGGTAATTACCTAAAAACTTTAACATTTTGTTAAAATCAGCCTAAAATATCGTTGAGACTTAAACGATGCATGCTGACAAGGAACGCACATGAGTAATAAAAACTACGACAAGCTCTCAAAGAATGAGCTTGATTACGTAGATGACAAAACCGCGGCATTGCTTCTCAATACTCCGACTAGCGCACGATTGATGCTATGGATCATGGTTCTATTCTTTATTATTGCTGGGCTTTGGGCCTCTTGGGCAGAAATAGATAAAGTCACCGTAGGCCAAGGAAAAGTGGTGCCTTCATCTCAAATCCAAATTATTCAAAACCTTGAAGGTGGTTTAGTTAAAGAGATACTGGTTCATGAAGGGCAACAAGTCCAAAAAGGACAACCTCTATTACTGATCGATGACACTCGTTTTCGGTCGGATTACCGTGAGCGAGAACAGCAAGTATCAAATCTAACGGCGAATGTTTTACAACTTTCAGCTTCAATAAGCAGTGTGGTTATCAATGAAGAAGTTTCTCAAAAGAATTGGGAAGACAGCGTAAAAATTGATTATGGAAAACTCGCTTTCCCTCCTCTATTTAGCGAACTTCAGCCGAAATTAATTAGTCGCCAAAAAGCTGAATATCGACAAGATCTTAATAGTCTACGTAACCAACTGTCAGTTTTTGATCAACAAGTCATTCAGCGACAACAAGATCTGATCGAAATTCAAGCCCGAGCCAGAAACCTCAAGAGAAGCTACCAATTCGCACAGAAAGAACTCGAAATTACGGAACCATTAGCTGAAGAAGGCGTGGTACCGCGTATTGAGTTACTAAAACTTCAACGCCAAGTGAACGATACTAGACGTGAACTGACCTCTAGCGAATTGAAGATCCCACTTCTGCAATCTGCAATCAAAGAGGCGATGCTTAGCCGAATTGATGCTGCACTAAAATTTCGTTCAGAGCAGCAAGAGAAGCTCAATGACGCGCAAGACAGGTTATCTGCCATCACAGAATCAGCAGTGGGCTTGGAAGACAGAGTTAACCGTACCAATGTTATCTCACCCGTTACCGGCACCGTAAAAACACTGAACTTCAATACGGTGGGCGGGGTAATTCAGCCTGGGATGGATATCGTCGAAATCGTTCCCACTGAAGATACCTTGCTGGTTGAAGCTAAAATAGCCCCACAAGATATCGCTTTTTTAAGACCTAACTTGGCAGCAATAGTGAAGTTTAGCGCCTATGACTTCACTAAATATGGCGGTTTGGAAGGCGTGTTGGAACATATCAGTGCAGATACAACACAAGACGAAGAAGGGAACAGCTTTTACATTGTGCGAGTTCGTACCGAAAAAACCAACTTTGGTCATGATAAAGAGTTACCCATTATTCCCGGAATGACCGCATCCATCGACATTATCACTGGAAAAAGAACCGTGTTGGAGTATCTACTCAAGCCAATCTTAAGCGCTCGGACTAATGCTCTAAAAGAATAATGCTTTAAAAGAATGATGCTTTAAAAGAGTAATACTCTAAATAAAAAATAGATTGGACATCGAGCTCTATCTTTTGATGAATTCGACGGAAGCCTTAAAGGAGAACAACGTGATAACTAACCTTAACTTCGTGGATACAGTGACTTTTAAATGAAACTTAAGCTAGCAGCTCTTTCATTTTCAATACTATTAGCATCTTTTACATCGCTAGCATTAAACACGAAAGAACAACAGTGGATTGACGCTGTCACTATCACTTATGGTGAACGGGCAGGGAAAAGAGTAAACACTTGGCGAAACCAGATCGCGAAGTTTCATAAGTTGCCAGAAAAACAGCAGCTAACGTCAGTCAATCGATTCTTCAATCAACTCTATTTTGTTAATGATATCGATTTATGGGGAAAAAAAGATTATTGGGCAACACCGCTAGAGTTTCTAGGTAGTAATGCTGGAGATTGTGAGGATTTTACTATCGCCAAATACTTTTCATTACTCGAACTTGGTGTATCAGATAAGAAACTTCGTTTGGTGTATGTTAAAGCAATAGAACTGAATCAGTTTCATATGGTATTAGCCTATTATTCAAAACCCAGCGCCGAGCCTCTGATTTTAGACAACATTAATCCTGAAATAAAACGAGCGTCTTCACGCCCAGATTTACTACCGATTTATAGCTTTAACGGTAAAAACTTGTGGCTAATGAAGTCAAAGAACTCAAGCGGAAAATTAGCTGGTAAGTCATCAAGGCTCAGCTTGTGGAACGATTTACGCTCTAGAGAGCGAAACTTAAACTTAAATAAACCAATTATAAATTATGATGAGTAAGCACTATGACTTTATATAGACAACTTGTCGTGGGGATGACAGCGGTATTTTTGATGCTCATAGCGTCAGTGTTCATTATCGAATTCAATACCACTCGCGATAACCTAGAGCAGCAGCAACGCTCTGAAGTAAATAATACAATCAATACCGTTGGCTTGGCACTCGCCCCTTACTTAAAAGACAATGACACTGTCGCCGTTGAATCAGTAATCAATGCCCTGTTTGATGGAAGTTCGTATTCAGTGGTCAGGCTTATTTTTCTAGATTCAGGTGAAGAAATTCTCCGTTCATACCCTGTCGGTTCGAAAGAGGTTCCAACTTGGTTCACTGACCTTCCTTTATTTGAAAAAATACATGATCGCCGAGTCGTCACCAGCGGATGGATGCAACTTGCGGAAGTTGAAATCGTCAGTCATCCCGGCCCTGCCTACTTACAACTGTGGAAAGCATTTATCGATTTGATCACCGTTTTTAGTGGCATCTTTCTCATAGGGTTAATCTCGATATCTTTGATTTTAAGACACGCTTTAATTCCACTAAAACAGATCGTCAACAAAATGGACCAAATTGCCAACAATCAATTTGGTGAACCGTTAGAAAGGCCAAACACCAAAGATCTCATTTCTGTTGTTGACGGTATCAACCACATGTCGACGCAAGTTGAGATTGCTTTTCAAGCTCAAGCCAAAGAAGCTCAAAAATTACGAGACCGAGCTTACATTGATCCTATTTCTCAACTTGGAAACCGTGCATTTTATCTCGCCCAACTTAACCAATGGTTATCTGAATCAGCCGTTGGTGGCCTAGCCGTTTTACATGCTCAATTCATTAAAGATGAATATGATGAAAAAGGATATGAACAAGGCGATCTTCTTATCCATGATCTCTCTGCACAGCTTAAACATACGATTACCTCAACAGGTGCAACCATCGCAAGGATCTCTTCCGATGAATTTGGTTTTATTCTGCCAAATATGGATGAGAGTGAGTTAAAAATTGTTTCTGACAGCATCATCAATTGCGTGCGCAGTATGGACTCCGATCCTACTGGAATGGCAAATCCTAAGATCTCGCTGGGTGTGACATTTAACCGTACCCCGAAAACAACCACAGAAATTTTATCTTTAGTCGATAATGCGTTATCGACAGCAAAAGCAGATCCCTCTCTACCATACGCGTTAATTTGCAGTGATAAAGGACAAAACATCCTCGGTAAGCAACAGTGGAAAACTCTTGTTGAAGAAGCGATTCACAATGGTTGGGTCAATTTCAGATTCCAAGAAGCCAACAATAGCTGGGGAAAAACATTCCATCGTGAAGTCTTTTCATCAATAGAAAAAGATGGTGAGCGATACAGCGCCAATCAGTATTTATTCGCTCTTGAGCAACTTCAAGCCAGTCACATCTTTGATGAATTTGTTATCCAGTCAATTATTGAAAAATTACATAATGGTGAGTTTGACTGTCCTATCGCAATTAACCTTGCCCAAAGCAGTGTCTCTCAGCCAAGCTTCATTCGTTGGGTGAGCAAGATGTTGGTCAAACACGCCTCCATTGCAAACAAGTTACATTTTGAGATCCCTGAAAATTGCTTTGTTAATGCCCCCCACTACACCGCGTTATTGTGTAATGCTATTCGTACTGCTGGCGCTGATTTTGGAGTAGACAACTATGGTCGTAACTTCCAGTCTCTCGATTACATCAATGAATTCAGACCCAATTACGTGAAATTGGATTACTTGTTCACTCACCACTTAAACGATGAAAAACAGAAATTCACACTGACATCCATCTCTCGAACAGCACATAACTTAGGGATAACAACCATAGCATCACGCGTGGAAACTCAAACCCAATTAGATTTCTTGTCAGAAAATTTTGTTGAAGTGTTCCAAGGCTTCATCGTTGATAAATAAGAATTAAGGTTCAATTGAATGCAAGATCCGCTACTCAATTCGCTTATCTATGTTAGCCGTTATTACGGACTAGCGAATTCACCTGAAGCGCTAATCAATGGCCTACCGCTAACAGACGGAAGGTTAACGCCTTTCCTATTTCCGCGTTCAGCAGAACGCGCAGGCCTAGTAGCAAAAGAAAACCGGTCCAAACTATTGGACATTCCTCTTCTCATTCTTCCTGCTGTTCTACTTCTCAAGAACGGTGGAGCGTGTGTGCTCATCAATATAAACAAAGAGACGCAGGAAGCGGAGGTGATCACCCATGAATCTGGCATGATCCCCGTGAACTTGCCTTTGGCTGAACTTGAAGAGCAATACACTGAACGGTACTTTCTAGTAAAAAAACAGTTTCGTTATGATGAACGTTCGCCGGAAGTACTCAAAACTAGAGAAGGTCACTGGTTTTGGAGTACGTTATGGGAATCACGCAACATTTACCGTGATGTATTGATCGCTTCAATCTTAATCAATATGTTTGCGATAGCCGCTCCTATGTTCACACGAATAGTGTATGACAAAGTCGTCCCTAATCTTGCATTTGAAACCTTGTGGGTACTCGCGAGTGGTATTTTTGTCATATTCACTTTTGATTTGTGCTTAAAGTTACTCAGAAGTTACTTCATTGATGTTGCAGGTAAAAAGTCGGACATTCTGATTTCATCCAAACTATTCAGTAAAGTGATGGGGATCCGCATGGAGTCAAAACCTCCATCCGTTGGGGCTTTCGCTCGCCATCTACAAGAATTTGAATCCATTCGTGAATTTTTCACATCAGCGACGATGTCATCGTTGATCGACTTGCCCTTTGCTCTGTTATTTTTAGGCTTAATCTGGCTGATGGCTGGCAATTTAGTATTAGTACCCATCGTTGGTGTGGTCATCTTAATTATCCACTCTTTACTGATCCAAGGCCCGCTGAAGAAAACCATTGAAGAGGGATCCCGACTTGCCTCACAGAAGTACGCCAATTTAATAGAAAGCTTGGCAGGGTTAGAAACGGTTAAAATTCTTAGTGCGCAGAGCCAGTTTCAGTACCGCTGGGAAGAAGCCGTCGCTCATATGGCGAACTGGAATATTAAAAGCCGTCGCTTAACCGACAGCATCCAAAATGCCGCAGGGTTTGTTCAACAAAGCACAAATGTGGGAATGATTATCTTAGGTGTCTACCTCATTGCTGAAGGCGAACTGACAATGGGTGGGCTGATTGCAGCAACCATGTTAAGCGGTCGTGCCATTGGCCCACTGGTTCAACTATCCCTACTATCAACGCGATACAACCAAGCTAAATCGTCAATGACCATCATTGAACAAGTGATGTCCATGCCTGATGAACAAGAAGAAGGAAAACGCTACATTCATCGTCCAGTCATTCAAGGGAAAATCGAACTCGATAATGTTACTTTCCATTACCCTGACTCGCCAGTCGCATCCATTCGCGGGCTCTCCTTAACCATTACCCCAGGAGAAAAGGTCGCCATCATTGGCAGAATAGGCTCAGGAAAAACAACGCTAGAACGCTTGATTATGGGCCTGTATAAGCCAACAGAGGGTCATGTAAGGATTGATGAGACCGATATTGAGCAACTTCATCACGTAGATGTCAGACGCAATATAGGCTGTGTTCCACAAGACAGTAATCTATTCTTCGGCTCGATTCGAGATAACATTACTTTAGGCCGAACATTAGTGGACGATCGCGATGTAATGGATGCCGCTAACCGAGCTGGGGTCACGGTATTTACTCAACAAGACCCTGCGGGTTTAGAGCGACAAGTTGGCGAAGGTGGTTTGCAATTATCAGGAGGCCAGCGACAAGCCGTTGCCATTGCGAGAGCATTTTTAGGTCGACCTCCAATTTTGCTATTGGATGAGCCCACAAGTGCCATGGATAATCGCTCTGAAATGCATATCAAGCACCAGTTGAGCCAATTAATGCCAAGTGAGACATTAATCCTAATTACTCATAAAACTTCAATGTTAGATATTGTCGACCGCGTTATTGTTATGGAAAAAGGCAACATCATTGCCGATGGACCAAAAACGCAAGTATTAGCTGATTTGAAGAGAGGGAAAGTAAAAGCAGCAAGTTAACTCTGATCTTACTTGTATTGTTAATATGGGTATCTAAAAAATTATTGATAATAAAGCTCTTATCACTTGATAAGGGCTTTATTTTTAAGTATTGATTACATCGAAATATCGTCATCTGACTCAGCGTCACTTCCCTCTGCCAACTTGGACTCACAAGATATCTCGTAATGATTAAATGAAAAAACACTCGGCCCATGTACTCGTTTCGTCGTAATAAACTCATCGCCATAATGAACACTCACTCGGGTGTACACCTTATCAATCACATCTACCGTCGCTGTTTCCAGTAAGCCATCAAATTCTAACTCAAGTCCTTCAAGGTGTTTTTTCACTTTTTCCAAAGTCACACTATTTTGAGCTTTCATCTGTTCAATAATGTGCGCCTCTTCATCACTCCGCTCTGCTTTTGGTTTTTTCTTAAACTCCATCTCTTTACGAATAACATCCATTGTTGCAGCTTGCGCGATTTTATACTGCTCTTTGTACTTAGCTATTTTCTCTTTATACATGTCGTATCGAGCAAAAGGGATAACTTTTGTTGCATTGTCCCCTTCAACACCTAAATGCACACATTGAATTTTGCGTCCAACTTTAGCGCAACCACCGTTTAAGGTACCTTGCTTTTGGTTAGCGTCTTCAACAATTAAATCATGACCACAGCGAATTTCATTATTCATGCTATGCACGCTGAGTCTTATATCTTGTCCCGCTTGCAAATCTGAAAATTGAGCGTAGTTAGCCGTTATTGAGCCGCTAGATCTCACGTGACAGGTTTTTTCCTCACCATCACTTACGGTGTGACCAATGATCCCTTTTCCTACTTGTATGTCGCCTTGAGCACGAACATCGGCCGACTCAATAAAACCACCAATAGTGATTGAACCCGTCGCTTTGACAATCATCCCCGGTTCGACATCTCCAGCAATAACGACGCTACCTTTAAATTTTATATGCCCCGTAGCCACGCTTACATTTTTCACACACATGGCGTTATCTACATCAATGGTTTTAGGCTTGATTAGCGGCATACCAGCAAAACTTGCGAGTAATAAGTTGGGGTTATCTGGGGAGATATGAGTCCCCTTACCAGGCTGGAGTGCGACATCATTTCCTGGCTGAGGCGGGATAATTTTGCCTTGAACAGTAAATCCAGCCTCACCTTTTGTTGACGGGATTCTTTTCATTACTTGTTCGTTTTCAGCGACCGTAATCGTCTCACCTAGATTACGCATATCCAACTTACCAGTGCTAGTTTTAT
Organism: Vibrio clamense; assembly: GCF_050337905.1. Taxonomy (NCBI): domain Bacteria; kingdom Pseudomonadati; phylum Pseudomonadota; class Gammaproteobacteria; order Vibrionales; family Vibrionaceae; genus Vibrio; species Vibrio clamense. The sequence goes on from NZ_JAKJTJ010000027.1 coordinate 112,173, forward strand.
CGCCCTGAGGCTTAAGAACTTGTTTAGTAACATCATCCACCAAAGGGATAAACTGGCTGTCAGTCCCTTGAATCGGCATTTTCCCCTGAGCAACGGGTTGATTGAAAACCTCACCTCCAGCTAAACTTGCGCTTACGGCCATGACTTTTTTTAGGGCTAACTTATTTATGCCTTTCGTTACATGAGCAGTTGCGAGCGCATGAACAATTTCGTTACCACGTAAACCTCGCCCACGATAAGCACCTGTAATCACCATGGTGGCAAGCATATCGTTATCAGTGACTTCAACAACCGATGTCGCATTACGAGACTCAGCAATGACGAAACCTTCATAAGCATCACCTTTACCATCTTTTGCGCAATTAATGAAACGAGTTACCTCTGATTCTAATAAGCATAAGTCTTGGGCATCTAAAGCATCAAGCGCTTCATCTAACCCTGTCTGATCGAAATTGCTTTCAACGACAACCGTCGATGGCAGTTTCGCAATGACCTGCTTATCGTCTTCAGACATAGAGACAACTTTATTCCACATATTTACGCTCTCATACAGACAACTTAGACATTATGGAATCAGTCTATCCAAATTATAAAATAGTTAGAATGCTGTCATATCAATAATCAGCGTTACATCACTTACTTTCATTGTGGAAAAAACGAAATAATTATGCGCATTGATTGGATACGATTTATACCATGATTAATCGTATCTATTGTCTCTTCACTTTCCTCAACTTATTGAGTATTCGTATTTTTTACAAATTATTGACGTCATAAATATGCCAATAGATCATTAGCCATCGGTGAATCTTTGAGTAGGTTAGTACTGAAGTGGCATCAAGATGAGATAGGAATAAGGTTAAACTTTTGATGTTAATTATTGGCGCAGTGACGTTCTAGAATAACGAGGCGTTTTACAGTGTAAATCGCCCCTTCGGCTATTTATTTACAGTGTAAATTGAGCAATAACTGGAGATGATCTCGAACATAACGCTCAGCCTGTTTCCTGCCTGACAGATCCAACATATCACAACACTGAACCCAGCGATGTTTTTGGATCACTTTCAGTATGAGCAAATCACTGATTTCATCTTTGTGACTCAGCGACATCTCTATAATGAACTTAGACGCGATAACTGCAATCCCATCAAAACTACCACCGCCTGAAATATAGCAATCAAGAAGATGAATCTCATCAGATGAAATTGAATCAATAGAAAGGGATGGTAGGAGAGTGAGAACCAAATCCACTTCCATTGCAGATAATGAATCGGAAACAAGATAACTCAGATTCTGAATAAACCGTTGATGTGATTTTTCGTACCAAACCTCAGTGGCTGCACCAAACGGCTTAACCATGAGTAAAGAGTGGCAACCACTTGCTTGATCGCGTTGATGACCAATATGTAATGCTTCGTATCCAGCCTGATTCCAGAATGAGACAAGTTGCTGAGTCGCCCCGAAACTCGTCGCAAGATAATCAAAATCAAGAGTTGAAGATTCGAGTTTATTAAGCATGAAAGAACCCAATCCGTATCCTTGCAACTCAGGATGAACCGCAATACGCATGACACGCAAACACTTCTGCTTCGCCGCTACAGTGGCTCCAAGATGGTTAGCAAGAGTCGTTGGGACTAAGTGTCCTTTAGGTCGTCGTTTGCCACGTTGAATATCATCGATTAAATCATCAGAGAGATTTCCCTCTTCAACAACAAGAAGGCAGCCAATACAATCTGTGCCAGAAAAAAGTCCAAATAGATGAATTGAGTCATCGGCTAGAAGTTGGATCAAATCATTTGGTGTTGTTTGATAATGGGCATTAACCAACAATGCAAAACACGCCCGTAGAGGATTATGGATTCCATGACACTGTTCATTCAGTATATCCACTTCAGGAACAGCATGACGGCTAAGCGCAGCTTCAACTAACTTAGCCCCAATTAACTTAGCTTTATCCAAATGTAGCCAACTCATCCTCTCTAAGCTCTGTTCTTCAATCCAACGCTTAGAGCGCTCAACATCTATCGGCTCAAGTTCGACATTGAGAAGAAAACTATCAAAGAGCCACTTTTCTAAAGGGTCACCAACATTCCAACGAATAGGCTGCTCTAAATAAAATGGCTTCCAACCCGGTCTTACCTCATTAAGCCACGCTTGAAACTTTAGTCCAAAGCCTCGCCCACTCCCTTCGTATCCATGAACTGTGGTAGAAAAAACAATTCGGTGATGATGCTGAACATATCTTTTGAGCATGGGTAATGGAATGGCCGCGGCTTCGTCAACAAACAATACATCACACTCGTTAATTCGGTTTAGAAGCTCATCGGGCGCAATAAATTCAAGTGATGACGATGAGGTCTGCAAATGATGCTTTGTGATAAAAGTGGAGCTTGGTAAGCCCTTAAAAGCATGCTCAAAAATAGGAGCAACAGCTTGAGAATTAGGAGCCGTGACCATTATCTTAAGAGGGCGTTCACTCATCAACTGAGATGCAGCGATACCAAGTGCACTACTCTTACCACGGCCTCTATCTGCTGTTAATACGAGTGGCCGCTTACGATGTCCGAACACGACATTTTTTATCATGTCTATCGCTTCCGTTTGCTGGCGAAAGGGCGTAGGAATAGAAAGAGGAGTATCACCTAGGGCATCATCAACAATGACAGAAGGAAGAGCTGGCAAGCCCCCCTCTGAATCAATCAAATAGAGTTGAGACAAACAACCCTTCAACCAATGCTGCGCGATAGACTGTTCTTCATTTTCTGCGATTAAGATGAATAACAGCCCTCCCCCAACTAACGAACCAAGCGCAGAGCTAAAACTATTGGCATCAAACCCATCGCGAAAGTCGCAGATCAACCGCTGACACTCTCTCCCTAAAAAGCGTTTACCTTGTTTAAAACTAACAGATTCGCAATTTGTTCTCTTTGTTCCACCAAGCTGAAAAAATGTAGGTTCGTTTAACTGAGTGGATTGTAAAGTATCCGCCAAGTGGTATGAAAGAAGCGTATCTTGCCATCGGGCGTCGCCATCTAACACAACACCATAACGGTGATTGTTTTTCTTTGCGATATCGACAAGATCAATTAGAAAGGATTGTTGTGAATTCATAAGGGTTCTCAAGTTAGTCTACGATAATATTATCACAAGACATAAAAAAAGCCGCACTTGGCGGCTTTTGAGAACATAGTAAAATATTGAAACTAGTTTAATTTTGTTTGAACAAAATCTAGAATTTCCTGCATGGTCGCATCGTCAATTTTTTTCAAATTCAACGCTAAATTAGCACCTTTTCGGCTATAGCTCGCTCTGCCTTTTACAAACTCTACTTTTGCTGTCGTCGCATTTTTCTTAGGTGGCGATAACTGATAGATCCATTCTTCAATCGTTTCAGTCACATCTTTTGTTAAGCGAGCGACACCTTGAGCTTGGCTACGTTGCCAAACAAAGCCGTCTTCAGATAAACACTTATCAAGTAAAGTTGACTGTTCTTGTGTGCTTAACTCGCCAAATTGCTTGTGTAACTTAACAATTGTAGGACGCCCCAAGTCACCCACATTTGGGTATGCTTGCAACAGTTCGAGTGGCAATGACGCTGCTTTCAGTGCCCCACTCACTAATGCTTCGCTACATTGAAACATTGCTGCTAATGCTTTTTGATCTTCCACTTCACCACTATCGAGCTTAGCTTGCATCTCTTTACCCTTCTCATACAGAGAAAGTGGCTTATGAGCATTTGCAACATCAGACAAAAACTTAGCGCGTTCGGCATTGATATCATCAGCGACGTAGATTAAAAACTCTTTTTCCGCAAGAATACATGACATGCGACGACGGCTACCGTCTAGAACTTCGATTCTTCCATCTTCAGTTCTACGACCAACAGCAGGATATTGCTGTCCACGTTCACGCAATGTCGTTAAAACATCAGACAAAGCATGTTCATTTAAAAATGATTGTTCACGGGCATTTTCCGCAAAAACAACCGTCTTTTCTGTGATGCTATTCGCTGGGATTCGGATCAATTCGAATGAAACAAGTTCCTCTCCGGCCACCGCCAACTCAATAATCTGAGTCTTATCTTTTGCTGCGGTTTGTGCTTCTTGAGGAGTGACAACTCGGCGCTTATTTGCTTTACCAAATAATTTAGCATTCAAGTCAGAAGTTTTAATAGCCATATTCTAATTACCCTTGATTCAATGACGACCAGTTACTATGCAATAAGCGTTCAATTTCTAATGCACTCTTTTGGACTGCGTCTTGAGCGGTCGCTAAGGTTTTCTTACCACCTTCAAAATCACTTGTCGTCAAATCAAAAACGGTGCTGTAAGTATCCGCGCAAGTTTCAAATGCTCGACTACGTGGAATCGTTGCCATCGTAACTTGATCACCCAACAAATAGTTCATTTCAGTCAGTACTGAAAGTTGCTTTTTATTATCATCTTCAAACATGGTAGGCATTAAACGAACGAACTCTAAGCCCTTCCAGTCATCAGGGAACATCTCGTATACCGTAGGTAGATGCTGGAAGAAGTTCACAGTTGATGCCCAATCCAGTCGTTTTGCCGCACATGGAATAAGCAGTGCATTAGAGGCATACATCGCATTCCAAACCAGCGGGTCAACGTGAGGACCGGTATCGATCATGATGACATCAAAATCGTCCGCAATCTTATCGATGAGTTTCTCTTTTAACAGACGAACAATATCTAGTGATTGATCTTGAGAAAGGTTCTGCCAAGCTTCAGCGTTAAACATCGCATCTTCAGGGAAAGCAGAAATCGTCTTCAAGTTCGGATATTGAGTTGGCAACAACACATTTTTGCGTAGGAATTCAGCATCAACATCGACACCTTCGGGAACATTATCCAGCATAATATCGACAGCAGAGTAGATATTCTCATGCTCAGAAGCACTAATTTGTGGATTCAAAAATAGACGTAAAGAGCCTTGTGGATCTAAATCGATAAGACAAATACGGTAACGTTTGTCTAAATTCAAAGACAAACACGCAGCAAGGTGAACGACGGTCATTGACTTGCCTGTCCCACCTTTCTGATTCTGAACATTAATAACCCAAGGCTTATTATTGCCATGTTTTTTACGCTGGTGGAATTTATCAACGCCAGCAGCATCCATTATCATGTGCGCTTCTTGCAGTGATATAGAGTAGTGATTGGCATTATTTTTCGTAAATTGATGCCCTTGAGCTTCTAATTTACTGATTGCATCATCCAATTTTCGACGAGTTAACCCAGAACGAGTCTCCATTAATGCCTTAGACATCGGAGGAAAACGATCATCACTACGCTCTTCTAGCACAATTTCAATGCGATCAGCTTGAACCTGTTGTGTTTGCTCGGCTAGCCTATAGAGATTTTCTATTGTTTGTTCTCTTTTCATTGCCAAATTCCGTTAAAAATACCTTGAACAAATTGTACAGCAAATTAAAAGCAAAACAACAAAAAGGTGAACATACATTTTTGAGCTTAATCACAATAAATATTAAACATTAACGTCAAATACTGTGAAATCTCACTATTTATGCACAAATTTACTAGGAGAACAAGCTCCAAAAACTCATAAAACGAAAGTGTTACAGCGTCACTCATTTACAGTGTAAAATATACAATCATCGGAACGATTACTTTTCCTTCACAACTTACGGCTAATGTATTTCTAACTTTTTTCACTTTAAGCATGAAAGAACCGCCAGCTAACAATATGTCGCACATTCAGTCATCGGCATAAGAAACTATCCTGGTGAATTTTCACACAAAAACACACAAGCTATAAAATATAGCATGTCACAAGCCTAATAAATTAATCATAAACCGCTTCGTTACTCGTAAAAATATCATCATTTTCATAATAAACAGACCAAAAAACCTAAAGATTACGACAAGAAATCTAAAAAAACAGCAACGTCATAGTCAGACAACGACAACTAAGATCAGCTTTAAACCGTGTAAATCCTGTCAAAAATTAGGAAGCATGATCATGAAAGCTTCCTTGATCATGCTTACGGGGGTTTAACGGCATTATCGAACGATGATCAAGGGAAATATTACCTAACACACACAGAACGTTGATCATATAACTTAATGATCAACATTCGGAACAATGATCACCATATAAATATACGGAAGCATGAGTTTCTGACCACAAACTACGGGCAAATGCAGATAGAATAAGGCTTCATGATAAATCGCCTCGATAATACGCACATCAACGTAGAGTTACCTCACCAGAAATCAATAGAATAAGTCCTTGATCATGCTTTCAATATAAAGACAAATATCAAGTTAACCAAAAATCAGAAATCCAAAGTCAAATTTGATGTAAACTTAACCAACTAGAATGGAAATCCCCTCCAATCCACTTATCATGATCATGTTTCCCAGGCATTTGAATCGGTTTTAATGAAAATTAGGGTCAATCGCGTTGGATAAGTAAAAAATATCTGTCGTGGATAAAAAAGATCTGTGGATAACATGTGTAGCGCAGATGATCATTGTTTCGAAATCACCTTGATCATTCTTTACTTGCTTTAATGATCATGCTTCTAGATTTAAGTGATCATCTTTTCACTGTTTAAATGATCATCGTTTCAATCATCTTATGATCATGCTTCTGAAGGCCATTTATTTTACCTCTTTATTTACAAAGGCTTACAAGCGAATCCACGTCCAGATCATTAGATCATATTATCAATATAATCATATTAATCAGAAAGATCAGTTATTTAAAAACAATAAATTTTTTCTTTATTTATGATCTATTTTTCTTTATTCTTTGGGAACTATAATGACATTACGGCTAGTGTGATACGGATCTAATCATGACCTCTGTGCAAAAAATTCTAATTAAAGCCCCGCGTAGCCATAAAGATGGTCACATGTTTGAAGTTTCTGAAGCTGCTGTTGATTGGATAGAACAATATCAACACTTCAAAGGAGTAACTAAAAGCATTATTGAATTGCTTAATTTGATCTCTTTAAGGAGTTTTACCAGCAAAGATGGTTATGTTTCAACAACAGACATTGTTGAAGCAACCGAAGGTCAACTAACAAGAGCAGCTTTACAGCAAAGATTAAGAGCAGCGGTGAATATCGGTTTATTCTCACAAACACCAGTTCGCTTCGAAGAGGGCCTTGCTGGTAAGACGATGTTACATAAATTTGTAAATCCAAATCAGTTGATTTCTGTTTTGGGTGCAACAAGCTTGATCACTGAATCTGCTAAATTTAACGAAAAACAGAAACGTTCTAAAGCACTAGCCCAAACGAAGGTGAACAAGCGTTTACTCAATGAACATGGGTTGAACACACCACCAAGCATGAAAGATGAGGCCGATCAATTTGTTGTATCTCCAACGAATTGGGCCGGAATCATAGATCAAGCACTTGCTCCGCCAAGAACTCGAAAAAGTTACCAGAAATCGATGGTATCGATCTCAGGCACTAGAGCTGTGATCGAAACAAGATCATCTAAAAACATTATGACCGTTGATGATCTTATGACGCTTTTCGCGTTGTTTACACTCACTGTTCAATATCACGATCATCATCAAGATGACTACCACCTTGATGCGAAACCGACGCCAAATAAAACGCCCCTGTATATTACTGATATTTTATCTCTTAGAGGTAAGAAGGATAGTGGTCCTGCACGTGATTCGATTCGAGACAGTATCGACAGAATTGAATTCACCGATTTTCAACTGCATGAACTCACTGGCCGATGGTTAAGTGAAAACATGCCAGAAGGCTTTAAGAGCGATCGTTTTAGATTTCTAGCTCGTACTATTACTGCATCAGAAGAAGCCCCTACAGAAGGCTCTGACGGCGAAATACGCATTAAACCGAACCTATATATCTTAGTTTGGGAGCCATCATTCTATGAAGAGCTAATGACTCGTGATTATTTCTTCCTATTTCCACCAGAAATCTTGAGACAACATACGCTTGTTTTCCAATTGTATTCGTACTTTAGGACTCGTATGGCACGTCGTCATACTGACAGTATGTTACTCAGCGAACTGAACCAAAAACTGGCTAGAAATATCGAATGGCGTCGTTTTTCAATGGATTTGATCCGTGAATTGAAAAGGCTGTCTGAAGGTAAAAAGTCAGATGATCTATTTGTCGTAAATTTGTGGGGTTACCACTTAACGATCGAGACGATCGAAGAAAAAGGCAAGCCAACAGATTATCAAGTCGATATCAAATGCGATGTGGAAGAAGTATTGCGTTATTCACGTGCTCGTACCACGAATGCAGGTAAGCGAAACATGGCGCCAACCCTGCCAAATCCGCTGCGGAATGAAATGGTGTCTAAACAGAAACTCGAAGAGCTTTCAGAGATCATTGATGGAGAGTTTGAACCAATTCAACGTAAATCGCCATCTCCACGTGGCAAACTTGGTCGTCGAGTTAAGCAAAGAAAACACTTGGTTGAAATCAACGCTGACGAAATTACGATCACACTCTCTAAATACACCTCTCCAGAGGCGCTAGAACGCAGCATAATGGCTTTAGCTGCGATGACAGGCCATTCACCTAACTCAATCAAAGATGAGTGTTCAGAGCTTATTGATAAGTTAGATTGGCTTCGCGTAGGAGAACAAGTTATTCCTTACGAAACATTGAGTAAGATGATTGAACTTTATAATGATCAAAGTGAAAACAAGCACCTCTCTATTGAACGCTTAATTTCTGGTTTGGCGGTTCGACGTAAAATTTGCAAGCAAGTCTTTGATGGACATTTAGATGAAGCCGTTTTCCGCGCATTGGATGAAGTGGCGATTGGTATTTGATGATAATCAGACATAACCTTGACGATGAACTGACATAGCCAATGTGATACTTGCTTATTATTTATCCCGAATAGACAACCTTTTGTCCTTTCTGATGAATTAATAGATTGGCTCATATTGTTACATTCATTCTGAATTGATTTTGCGAGTTCCTCGGAGCTCGCTTTTTTTTGCCCTAAATTCCATTCACCATTAAAAATCAAAATTTTACATTATTAGATGCCGAAGCATGATCAAGTTCAGATCATACTTTCAATGGATCTTGTTGTTTTAAGTGGACTGTCATTTTGATGAGTTGATATTGGATCTATAGGGGATGATCAGTGAATCTGATGTTTCACACTACCTTGATCATCGTTCTGAGACTGGCTTGTCATAAAGCGGACATGCGATTCGATCAATTTTTCGGACTCTTGTAACCAGCGCGACCCTTGCTGTTGATTCGCAAACTCCAAAGCGAGTACACACAAATGCTGTACTCTCTGCGTACACCACTCTTGTAAATCCGGCTCCGCTCTCGTGTCACAACATACCGCCTGAAGCTTGCTGTAAGCGAACATCAGATATTGGTAGGCTTTTTCTTGATGATGTGGATTTTGGTTTGAATTTCGGTAGAAAGTAAAGATACGCAGGCAGCCGTCTAACCAACATGCGATGCCTTTGCTTTGTTCATCCGTGATCAAAGGCCCCCAGAGTGCATCTGGAGGCGTTAAGATCAAAGGTTCTAACCATTCCACTTGATCATGCTTTCGGTTTTTGTACCAATCGCCGACGGGCTCTAACCAAGTGTCAAGTTCATTCATGCAACATTATCCCACTGTTTAACAAAGTGATTATCTGCGACTTGCTTAATTTCATGCTGTATTTCGCTGCTCTGTTTTCGAATACGATCTGCGTCTATGGAATAGTTTGGCTCATTTTTTACGAGTTCACCAAATGGCAGATCGGGATCTGGCACCGCAGAGATCAACAATTTCGTATATGGGTGTTGCGGGTTAGTTAAGATCGACTGGGTTGATCCCCATTCGACGATTTGTCCTTTATACATTACCGCGGTTTCTTCTGCTATGTAGTGTGCGGTCGTAAGGTCGTGAGTAATGTACAAGAAGCCTATCCCAAGCTCTTTCTTCATTTTTTGCATGAGATTGAGCACGCCAAGTCGAATTGAAACATCCAACATCGAGGTCGGTTCATCGGCAAGAATGACTTCAGCCCCAACCGCAAGCGCTCTGGCTAGGTTAACCCGCTGTCTTTGGCCGCCACTGAGTTCATGAGGGTATTTCGCGAGAGTTTCGACGGGTAACTCCACCAGCGTTAATAACTCTTTAAGGCGTTCTTCTAGAGCCGCTTTATTGGCGACTTGCTTATGAATCTTAAGCGGGCGCGTTAAGTGGTGCTCTATGGTGTGAGTAGGATTGAGTGAGCCAAATGGGTCTTGAAACACCATTTGCACACGGCTGCGGTAATCCAAGATGTCTTTGCGGCTGTTGAGTGTAGAAATGTCTTTGCCGTTGAATAGGATCCCTCCCTCAGTTGCAGGGTAAACCTTGGTCATCAGCCTCGCGCATGTGCTTTTCCCGCACCCAGACTCGCCAACCAGTGCCAACGTTCTTCCTGCATATAGGTCAAAGCTTACGCCGTGCAAGGCTCTGAATATTTCTTCTTTGCCAAATCCACCGCCGACAGTGAATTCTTTAACGAGGTTTTTTACTTGAAAAATAGGTTGTGACATAGAGCTCTCCTAGCAGGCTGTCGCGTGAGCATGTTCGTGAATATTAGGGAAAGAACTCCATAGTTTTTGGGTGTAGGAGTGCTGTGGATTGTTACGAATCTTATAGGCTTGGTTGACTTCAACGATTTGGCCGTGACGCATGATGGCAATGCGGTCGCATAGTTGACTCATTAATGCCAAGTCGTGGGTAATGAAGAGTATCGAGAAGCCAAACTCCTCTCTGAGTTGGTGTATCTGCTGTAAAATCTCACGCTGTACTACCACATCTAGAGCCGTTGTTGGCTCGTCCATGATGATCAGTTTAGGGTTAAGTGCGAGGGCAATGGCAATGACTAAACGTTGGCGCATTCCCCCACTGAATTGGTGAGGGTATTCGGTGAGTCGGTGGCGCGGAATGTTGACCAAGTCGAGTAACTTTTCTGCGCGATCTTTCGCTTGTTTATTGCCCATTCCTTTATGATGGCGCAGCACGTCGGCAAATTGTTCTTCAATGGTTAACACGGGATTGAGTGAATTCATCGCACTCTGGAACACCATAGCAATCTCGCTCCAACGTAAGGTATTCAATTGGTTGTCTGATAAGCTCAACAGATCCTGTCCGCCAAAGAGTATTTGGCCACCAGATATGAACGCGGGCGGCTTATGCAGACGGTTAATAGCAAACGCGATGGTACTTTTGCCACAGCCAGACTCTCCGGCTAGCCCAAAAATCTCACCCTGGCCAATGCTAAAGCTGACGGATTTGACCGCGTTGAAATCACCATCATCGGTGATGTAGTCGACGCATAAATTCTTCACTTCGAGAAGTGGTGTATCTGAATTTCCCACAGACATGATAAATACCCAGTTATGATATTGATAACCATTATCATTAGCATGTGTTGAATTTAGTGAAAGCGGTGAGCACAAAAATAATGAAGTAGCTCGAAATTTATCTTGAGTTGTTACACGAATTTTCAGCGGAGAAGAAGAATGGTGAGAGGGAAAATGAGAGTTGGATCAAACCACATTTCTTATGGGGAATCTTTTAAATGTAATTGCAGAAAATGCTTTTGGCAAAGTTTAAATGAGGCATTTATTAATTAGGTTTGTGAAGCGTCGGAATCATCACATTTCAGTACAGATTGTCTTAACAACGAAAACCACATTTGCTACAGATTACCTGTCCGCTACATGGTGCTTCGGAGGAAAACATGTCGATCAATTCAATCAACCATGACGAAATGACAAATATTGCAAATACGTGGGATATCACGGAAGAAGAAGTGAACCGTAAGCCTGAACGTCAACTAAAATCAGCGGAAGCTCGCAGACGCATTGAAGCGATGAGAGAGATTCGAGAAAGTGGTTTGAGTATGGATGAGGCGAGAGAATTAGGATTACTTCATTAATCAAATATAGAGATACCGCGTTGCAGTAAACGAGAATTCAAAAGGTGGCCGAGTCCACCTTTTTTGTTGCCTGAAGGAAAATGTATCAGCTTGATGCCGTGTAATGGTGCAATGATATTAAGATTCATTCTGCTGATTTGCTGTTCAATTGAGTGCGATTAGAATAAAAAGAAGTGGAAAAGGTGCGGTTTTCTTGCTGTTAATCGTATTTTCTACTCTGAAATCTTAATTGCTCTATGTTATATTTCCAGCCCAAATGTATTACTGAATGGGCTGCCTATGTCGATTAACCTGTCATTGCTTCCTCCCGATGAGAAAAATAAGATCGAGCTGGATAAACAGGCATCGTTTTTAGTTTGGAAATTAAAACAAGCTAAAGCGGGTCCTGAAGCAATCACCGAGCAAGCCAACAAAATTGTCGATGAGCAAGAAAAAGTATGGTTTGCGCAGTCTGTTGACAAATACAAGCGAGTAATGGGCGTCGCATAAGCGAAACGCTTTTTCTTCTGCATTAGTTGGAATTTAATGATCTAACTTTTTGCTAGAATCTGCCCTGTTAAATTGAATCAGAGAGAAGATCCCGATGGGAAGAAGTTTTGAAGTGCGCAAGGCCTCAATGGCGAAAACTGCAGGCGCAAAAATTAAAGTTTATTCTAAATACGGTAAAGAGATTTACGTACTGGCTAAGAATGGCAGTTCTGACCCGGACATGAACCTACCTCTTAAGCACCTAATCGCAAAAGCGAAGAAAGACCAAGTTCCAGCACACGTTATCGACAAAGCGATCGATAAAGCGAACGGTGGTGGTGGTGAAGACTTCCAGCCAGCTCGTTACGAAGGTTTCGGCCCTGGTGGCACAAGCGTAATCGTTGACTGCCTAACAGACAACGGTAACCGTACTTTCCAAGATGTTCGCCAATGTTTCGTTAAGACGGGTGCGAAAATCGGTGTTGAAGGTACTGTTTCTCACATGTTCGCTCACCAAGCTGTATTCCAGTTTGCTGGTGAAGATGATGAGATCATCCTAGAAACGCTAATGATGGAAGATGTAGACGTAACAGACGTTGAGCTAGAAGACGGTGTGATCACTGTATTCGCTCCAACGACTGAGTTCTTCAAAACGAAGACAGCACTAAACACTGCGTTTCCAGACCTAACACTAGATGTTGAGGAAATCACTTTCGTTCCTCAAACTACAGCGCCGGTTGCTGAAGAAGATTCTGAGAAGTTCCAAAAATTCTTAGACATGCTAGACGACTGTGATGACGTTCAGCAGGTTTACCATAACGCTGAGCTGTAATAACGCATCTCTATTTTAGCCGAGCAATTTGCTCGGCTTTTTTGTGTTTCACTTTCACCTTGATCATGCTTCTGTCTGAATACCTTCGTTGAGATCGTCAAGCTGCATATGTGGCAGAGCCATCAGGGGTAATATAAAGGGTGGGGCGTATTTACTTCCCTAGAATCCCATTCGCGCTTAGTACAATCCGTTCATCCTCATTTATTGCCATTCGTCGCACTGTACTGCGGCATTCCATTTTTGTCGGTAACCTTTCAACATCAATATTTGAAAGGGACTGCAATCATGGCCAATCACATCAATTTATCATCTTCAATTTTTTCACCATTTAGAAATATGGCTCGCCGAATACTGACAGCAGCCGTTATTGGTGCAAGTTGCTTCGTATTGTTAGGAAGTAACCTTGCGAAGGCGAACCCACCAGCGGAATTAATCAACTTATATAACCAAGCAGCACAAGGGGATGAAGAAAAAGTTGAGCAAGTACACCAGCAACTGAACTCGCTGATTAAACAGCAAGGCGCGACACCACTCAATTTGGTCTATTTAGGCAGCACTGAAACATTACAAGGACGGGATGCATTCTTACCTTGGAATAAAATGAAATACGTTGAGAAAGGGCTCGCAACGATAAATAAGGGACTTACCTTACTCGATAGTCAACTTATCCCTCTTGTGCAGCAAGAACGTATTCAGGGGATTCCTGAGAGCTATCTGACTCGCGCAATGGCAGCGGTTACTTACTCCTCTTTACCAGACATGTTTAATCATTTTGAACGCGGTTACGATCTTTATTTAGCACTACTGATGGAGCCTCAATTTGAGCAACAACCTTTTGCGGCAACGGCATGGATCTATCGTTATGCGATTCAAGCATCATTAAGAGCAAATGATCTGGATCAAGCACAAAAGTGGATGGCACTGATGGAGTCTAAGGATCCTCAGAATTTAGAAACTGAGACTGCAAGAGCACTCGTCGGTCAAAGTCGTGGTTAAGGGTCATTGGCATATATTGGGAGTTAACTATGATTCAATTTAATCAAATTGCGAAAAAGTACCAACTAGGCAGGCAGTCAGTTCCGGCATTGCAATGCGTTGATGGGCTCATTGAGCAAGGTGAGATGGTTGCACTGTGTGGACCATCTGGATCAGGCAAGAGCACGCTGCTGAATATCCTAGGTTTGCTGGATATGGAATACCAAGGAGAGCTCTCTCTAAACGGGATCGATTACCCGAAAGAGCGTTTAGCCGCCGCCAAGATCCGCCGTCATAATTTCGGTTTTGTCTTTCAAAAATTCAACTTAATACCCGTAATGACAGCGTTGGAAAATGTCGCTTATCCCTTGCATCTGAATGGTGTGAATAAGCTACAGCAAGATGAACAGGCGAAGTTGATGTTAGAAAAGGTAGGGCTTGGGGAATTCATCCACCATCGTCCAGATAACTTATCTGGAGGGCAGCAGCAGCGAGTGGCGATTGCCCGCGCATTGGTTCATAAACCTGCTTTAGTGATCGCCGATGAACCGACAGCAAGCTTAGATAGCCAAACCGCGAATTTGATCATCGATATTATGAAGACCTTATGCCATGAAATGGGCACCACATTCATTGTCGCTACTCATGATCCTCGTATGGCGCAACGCTGCGATAGAAGTATTGAATTGCTGGATGGAAGGATTAATCATGGAGAGTCATCACTGATGAGTCACCAATCATTGAACGCTCAGAGCGTCGAGCGTCAGTTAGATCAACATCAAGTGAATGTAATGGAGGGGATGTTATGAGTCAATCAACGGATTCTGAACGGACAAAAACCATTAATGTTGCTCCGAAGAGGATCAAATTACTCCCTACCTCTTTAAGACTTGCATGGCTCAATTTACGCAGGAATAGTCGTCGTAGCCTTTTATCCGTGTTGATCATCGCGATTGCTGTGTTTGCTCTTACTAGTGCTGGTGGCTTTGGTTTGTATACCTACGAATCTTTGCAAGAATCTACCGCGAGAGACACAGGTCATTTAACCTTGAGTCTACCGGGTTATTTTGAACAAGATGAAGAGATGCCATTGAGTAATGGCTTGGAGAATACGCAAGCCTTAATCAGACATATCATCGGCGATGAAGCGGTTCGCGGTGTTCAACCTCGGGTCTATTTTAGTGGCTTAGTCTCGAATGGCACCAAGTCGACCATCTTTATGGGAACCGGCGTGAACGAGCGTGAGTTTGATATGAAAGGGCCGTTTTTGGATATGAGAGAGGGAAGCACGCTCTCTGATGTGAATTCGAGTCGTTATGATGCAGCAGAACCTGAAGTGATGCTTGGTGTTGATTTAGCGCGTAATTTAAAAGTGTCGATTGGGGATTGGGTAACACTGCTCGCGACCACCAGCGATGGGGCGTTGAATGCGTTCGATTTTAAAGTCCGTGGTGTCTACTCTACTGGCGTGCCTGATCTCGATAAGCGCCAGTTGTATGTGCATATTACGAGTGCGCAAGAGCTTTTAGCATCAGAAAAGGTCAGCACTCTGTCTGTGTTCTTATTTGAAACTTCTCAAACAGCAGCCGTACAAGCACGTTTAGATGCTCAATTAAATAACTTAAAAGAGAGATCTCAGGAGCAAGGAGACATCGCTTTGAGTCAAGAACTTGAGATCACCCCTTGGCAAGATCGCGCTTTTTTCTATAAGAAAGTGAAAGATCTTTATGACCGTATTTTTGGGATCATGGGAGCGGTGATGGCGTTAGTCGTTTTTGTTGCACTGTTCAACACCATGACCATGTCCGTAACCGAAAGAACCCGTGAAATAGGTACGCTTTCGGCTCTAGGAAGTTACCCATCAGAAATTGTGCGTGGTTTTTTACGCGAGGCGGGATTACTGGCCTTAATCGGCAGTGTGGTTGGCGCAATATCAACGGCCGCAGTGAGTGTTATTTTGCTGGTGGTCGATGTTCAAATGCCGCCACCACCGGGAAGAACGGAAGGCTACCCACTGAATATTTACTTCTCCTATGAACTTGTGCTGATGGCAACCGTAGGGGTGATGGCCATTTGTATTATTGCGGCATTTTTGTCAGCAAGAAAAGGAGTCAATAAACCTATCACGGAGGCGTTAACTTATGTTTAATTATTCATCTGTACTACTGATGAGTACGCTACTGATTTCTGGACATGCACTGGCAGCGTCAACGCCAGACAAGCAAGCTGTCACGACTATGATCGCGAATGCTGATCAGTATCGAATTCAGCCTGGCGCGTCTAAAGTGATCTCTTTTGTCAGCCTTTATAAACATGACGAGCTTGATAGTACTCGCCAGTACAATGTCTATACGCGACCAAACCGAGAGTCTCTGGTGGTATTTAAATCGCCAGTAGAAGCGGGGCAAAAAATGCTGATGAAAGAGGACAATTACTGGCTTCTCATGCCGAAAAGTCGTCGCCCAATTCGGATTACACCCATGCAAAAATTGCTTGGAGAAGCCTCTGTCGGAGATATTTCTACGCTAACGTGGAGTGAAGATTATCAAGGTGAGTGGGTCAATGCAGAGCAAATAAAAACAGGT
This sequence comes from Vibrio clamense, assembly GCF_050337905.1. Taxonomy (NCBI): domain Bacteria; kingdom Pseudomonadati; phylum Pseudomonadota; class Gammaproteobacteria; order Vibrionales; family Vibrionaceae; genus Vibrio; species Vibrio clamense. The sequence goes on from NZ_JAKJTJ010000027.1 coordinate 128,974, forward strand.
TCAGGACAAGAAGTGAGCGCACACCAACTCAAACTTACCGCCATCACTAAAGGGGCAAGCTATCAAGTGATTACTCTTTGGTTAAGCGCGGAACGTGATTTTCCAATCAAGGCTGATCTGTACTTGAGATCGGGAAAAATGGCGAAGCAAGCATGGTTTAAGAAAGGGTTACGTGATGGGTTAACCAGCGTGGTCGCGATGACCTTACTCGATAAGATCCAACCGAGTAAAAAAACGGTCATTGAGTACCAAGATATCTCAGTTCAGAGCCTTGATGATAAGTATTACAACCCCGCCTATTTATCTCGTAATAGTGTATCGGATCTATAGCGAATTAAGTGTAAGGAGTAGGGACTTGAATTCATGTTTTTATCTATTAGGGCGAAATTTAACCTGTGCTTTGATGCTGTTCAGTTCAGGGGTGAGTGCTAACGATTCAGAGCTTAACTTTGATTGGGATTGGCAAGTGAGTGCTGAAAGCGTTCAGTCTCGGGATTCCATTTTTTTACAGGGACTTATTGATCACCAAGATACGCTATCGACAGCTGTACAGACAGGTAAGCATCAAAGCCTCAATGCCATGCTAGATGTTGAAGCGACGTACCAGCAATGGTTGGGGTTATTTGCAATCAAGGCAACGGATATTTATGCCCACTCGAATGATTCAAGAATCGAAACCAATGATATTGACGCTGAGTTCGTGGTGCGAGAGCTATTTTGGCAAGGTGAACTCTCATTAGATTCTATTGGGCTGAGTGAACAGTACGCAGATATCACGCTTGGGAAAATTCGTCTCGATTGGGGGGTTGGCTACGGTTATCGGCCACTTGATGTGTTCAAACCTTACCGTCGAAACCCGGTTGGTATTGTCGCTGAAGAGGGCACGGGAGTCGCTTCTGTCTCTTTGTTCGATGCGACAGGTGAATGGACTCTGTTATATACCGATTCATCTTGGTCTTCTCAACCAACCAATGATATTGAGCGTCAATCGCAGCAGCAAGGCGTTGGGGTCCGTCGATACGCGATGTTGGATGAAACCGAGTATCAGTGGCTCGCGTATTATGATGATGTTCGTCACGGCTTGCTGGGGGCTAGTGTTGTATCGGTACTCAGTTTGGCTTGGGAGTTTCACGGTTCGCTGGTTTATCAGCGTGATAGTTTAGGGTACAGCCAACCTGAATCATTGACTCAGTCAGTATATTTGGATCAACAAGGGGAAGCCGTGCAAGCCTTAGTGGGGTTGACTTGGGCAAATGAGGTCGGCAATAGTGTTGTTTTGGAATATTGGTACGATAGTCGAGCATGGAGTCATTCTGATTGGCAAAAGGCAATGAATAAAGCAAACATACTGAATCAGAGTCCTTTAACCGCGCCAATTAGTGCCTCTTATACCCAAGCGTATCAACAGGCGAATTTGGTCCAGCACAATGTCATGTTTCACTGGACACTTGATTCTTCGGCGTGGTCACAGTGGGAGTGGAGCCAAGGTTATAACTGGTTGCAAGATGTGACTCCTACATTTGATCTACTTTATTCTCCGCAAGATACGGGTTTTATCGCCACACAATGGTTGAACGTTGGTTTGATGGATACGGGGGAGGCATCGGTTGATTTGGAACTTGCAGCACGCTTCTTAAATGGAAAGTCGAGTTCTGCTTACGCTAACTTGCCAGATAAACATATGATTCTACTTAATCTAAAAGGACGATTTTAATGATCAACGCTAAAGTGGATAGAGAATCAAGTGGCCAAACATGGCTAAGAACGGCACTATTCACAACACTATTTTGTGTCGTGATAGCGTTTGCAACTCAATCGGTATGGGGAGGCTTAATTTATCAGCACTTGATGATCAGTTGTGGCTTTGGCTATAGTGCCATTTTTTCAGCTAAGTTTATTGATGTTGTTTTCCCTGCATTACCTCGTCGCATCGAAGTGATCTGCTCTCTGGGTTTTTCTATGCTTTTTGGTACTTGGAATGCTCAGTACTGGATTCAGGATGTCATCGGCTCAGAAACTGGACTTGCTCAGTTGAGACCCGTTGTATTTTTAGGTTTCATTTTCACCATCGTCTGTTTTTATTATTTTTACACCAAAGAACAGCAGTTGGTTGCTGAGCGCGAACTCGAAGCGATGAAAAGGAAACAGTCAGAACAAGAAAAAGCATTAGTGATCAGCCAGCTAAAGCAGTTACAAAGCCAGATTGAACCGCACTTTTTGTTTAATACATTAGCAACCATTAGTGTCTTAATTGAAACGGACAGCGATAAAGCTAAATTGATGCTGCAAAAACTGACAGAGTTGCTCCGCGCTACGCTCAATAGCACTCGCCACCAGCAGACGACTATCGAGCAAGAAGTGGCATTGGTACAAGCGTATTTAGAGATTCAACAAGTTAGGCTAGGGCAACGTTTAACGTTTTCTATTCAAACAGAAACCGTAGATGTAAGCCGATCCTTACCTCCACTTCTAATCCAGCCTCTAGTGGAAAATGCATTAACTCATGGTATTGAGCCTCTGGCGCAAGGGGGAAATATCGCGCTTGAGATCCGTCAATCTGATGATCAGATAATGATTACTGTGAGTGACAACGGGGCAGGGTTCAATCCTAATCTGAAGACCTCGGGTAGTGGGGTAGGTCTAGACAATATTCGTCAGCGTATTACGACCTTATTTGGAGAACAAGCTTCAATGAGTGTAAAAGAACAAAGCTCAGGAGGCGTGAGCGCAATATTAGTACTTCCCTGTGATAAGTTAGATGGTTAGCCCACACTTTTAATTACCCAATCACACCATTCGGTTGCTAAGGAAAAAGCAAACATGCCACAATTTTATACCGCGATTATTGCTGATGATGAAGCTTTGCTTAGGCATCACTTAAATAAGACACTTGCTGAAACGTGGCCTGAACTGAATATTGTTGCCAGTGCTGAAAATGGTAGAGAGGCATGGCGTCAGATAGAGGATCATCAACCTGATGTGGTTTTCCTTGATATTCGTATGCCAGAGCTTGATGGCATTGCGCTTGCCGAAAAACTTCAGAAGATGCCTCAGTCCCCGCTGGTGGTGTTTGTTACCGCTTATGATGAATATGCGGTTAAAGCTTTTGAACAGTGTGCCGTGGATTACCTACTCAAGCCTTTATCAGAATCAAGACTGATCGCCACCTGTGAAAAACTAAAGTCACGTTTGTCGGAGATTCAATCGGCAAAAGAGCCACCAGCCGATAATTCCGATCTCTCCGCTTTGATGACTCAATTACAGCAACTTTCAACCCCGGCAGTGCCTGAATATCTAACGTGGATTAAAGCGAACGCGGGAGATGATTTACATCTGATCTCAATCTCTGATGTGTTGTATTTCAAAGCAGAAGATAAGTACGTTTCTGTGTTCAAGCGAGAAGCGGATCAACAATGCCAAGAGTTCATTATTCGAACTTCCTTAAAAGAGCTATTACAACAGTTAGATCCTCATCAGTTTTGGCAAATTCACCGCTCGACAGTCGTGAATGTTGCTGCGATTGATAAAGTGAAAAAAGATTTAGCAGGCAGAATGAATGTGGTTATTGCTGGAAAAAAACTTCCGGTCAGTCGCGCATCTCAAGGGTTATTTAAAGGGATGTGACTGGCGATATTTTCATATCGACATTTAACGTTTGCTCCTCGACAGGTATCAGAAATGAAAGCGCCTCTTCTATATGACTAAAAGAGGCGTCTAAACCATTAAAGCGAAAGAATAGTTACTTATTCAGTGCGCTTGCTATAGCAATATCACGTTGAATGTTCAGTTTTTCACTCTCTGATTCAGCGTTTGATAGCTTCTGTTTCATCTGAGTCAGATATTGGTCCAACTCACCTGAAGTAGCGAAAAGCTTATCTTTCACATTAATCGATGAGATGTTTGTGTAGCGGCCATCATCACTGGTTGGAACTGAAATAGTGCCATCATTAATCAATGCTTTTACCACTTCGCGCTGTTGCTCAAAACCGTTTAAACCACTCAGTGACCAGCGTTTCATTGGCTTACCTTGGTACTGGCCGTTTTTAACTTCAGTTAGGTAACGGATCGTTAAATTACGGATAGTGCCTTCGTCTTCACCGTATTCGACTTCAGTGTCAAAGATAACTGGGAATTTTTGGCCTTCTAATACACCACCAGACTTGGTTAGGTGCCCCATGCGATAGCTGTTCATCCCAAGACGAATTGGAGTCGCCTCAGTAATCATATTGCCATCTGAGAATTTAAGATCAGTAATTCGCTTGCCTGCCGGTTGAGTAAGGTCAATGGTGTAAGTCACTCCAGCAAAAAAATCATTGGTCGAGTATTTGGAAGCGCGTCGCTTTGGATTAAAACTATAAGTGATATCGCCTTCTTTTACGCTATTGAAATACCCTGCTGACCACTCCATGTAGGTTTTGAGTGCTTTGCCCGTCATTTCGTAAACTGTGATCTCGCCACCAGCATATTGATAGTTGTAAGCGATATCTTTCGCTTTAATTGCACCTACATCTAACTCTGCACGATCATTGTCGATTTGAAGTGCGATGACATTTGCTTTTGGCGCATAGTACATACTGGCTTCTTGGAAGAGAGCACTAACGCCAGTGTCTTGAATGTGAACTTGAGGAATGCCTTTGATTTCATTTTCAGGAACAAGATCAACTCCTGTTAGCTGTGCGACAACACGATTTGCATTCTCACGTAAACGCTTGTGATAAGGAGAGTACAGAGATTCCATTTTAGGATCTGATTCAATCCCTTTTATCTTATAGGTGAAGCTGTCTTTATTGACGAGCGTATATTGGCCGCCTTTCTCTTCAAACTGAAGGTCAATTCTTGAAAGCGCACGACCATATTTATCTGGTTCCGTTACGATTACGCCATTCACTACTTCTTTATCAATGCGCGTATGCATGTGTCCAGCCACAATCGCATCGAGTTCCGGATTAGCATTGGCAATATCACGGACGCCTGTTGCTTCAATATTGTTCTCATTGTCTAAGCCCATGTGGGCAACGAGAACAATCGCATCGACTTGTTCATCAATCTGTTTGATGACTTTTTTTACTTCCAATGAAGGATTGGTGAACGTCATACCTTCAAGTCGGTTCGTTCCTTCTGCAAACACCTGAGTCATCGGAGTATCCATACCGATAACGCCAATTTTAATACCTTGTTTTTCGATGATTTTATAAGAAGGTAAGAACGGGTTACCATCAGCTCGCTCAATATTTCCTGCAAGTGCTGTACCTTCAAATTGAGAAAGAGATCGGTTGAAAACTTTTAAGCCGAAATCGAATTCATGATTACCTAACACCCAGACGTCATAATCCATTTCATTAAAGCCAAGCATCATAGGATCGACGGGTTCATCTTTAAATGTCTCCACAAAGTTGCCTTGGATAGTGTCGCCAGCATCAACAAGAATGACATTATCTTGGTCGTTACGAATCGCTTTCACTTTGGTTGCAATTTGGCTCAAGCTGCCACGCATGTTTTGTTTATCTGCGGCATAGTCCCACGGCATGAAGTGTCCGTGAATATCAGAAGTACCTAAAATGGTGACATCGACCATATCGCCATCGGCTGCAAAAGTTTGGCCTGCAAGAGAAAGGAGAATGGCTGACGCTAAAAAGTGTTTTTTAATCATAGGGATCACTGCTTATTTTTATCGGAATTAGAGTTGGCAAATGATAATTCTAATTAAAGATAATTGAGTCGACGGTGGTCTCTTTTTTTATGCAACGGGATGTCTTTCATTGCAAGTTTGTGAGAGTAATCGCAAACAAAACAGATATTGAATACTCGTTTATTAATTAACCTAATTACAATTTAGTGGATAAAATTCACCTGAGAATTACATCGAACTCTAAGTATTTTTTGTCGTTTACGAAATTGTTAATGGATTTTTGTGAATATATCTCATCAACTTTACTTGTTTTAAATCAGTAGTTTGCATTTTTTCTGTATCAAGGGTTAGACTGTTTTTACAGGTCTTAAATTGCACTAGTAATAAAAAATGGTTTGAGTAGTAATGACTTATTCAGTTACCCTATATATGTTATTAAGAGAAAGGATGCCTCAAAATGAAATACAAACTAAGTGCAATGTTGCTATTAATGTCAGCGGCGAGTGGCGCACAAGCAAGTGAATGTGGAAGCGTAACGATTGCTGATATGAACTGGAGTTCTGCTAGTTTAATTGCCAATGTTGACCAGTTTATTTTAGAACACGGATACGGGTGTGATGCTGAATTGATCCCTGGTGATACGATGCCAACAGGCACATCAATGATCGAAAAAGGTCAACCTGATGTTGCTCCTGAGTTTTGGAGTAACTCAATGAAAGATGCTCTGGATAAGGGTGTCGCAGAGAAGAGACTTAGATTCGCTGGTTCGGCGCTTGTCGATGGTGGTGAAGAGGGCTTTTGGGTCCCAGCTTACTTGGTAGATAAATACCCTGAAATGGCAACCATTGAAGGGGTACGTAAACATGCCAAACTATTTAAGCACCCAGAAGATCCAGATACTTCTGCATTCTATACTTGTCCCGCTGGTTGGAACTGTCAGATTAGCTCTGGAAACTTGTTTGAAGCTCTGAACCTAGAAAAAGCCGGTTTCACGATTGTTGACCCTGGTTCTAGTGCTGGTTTATCTGGTTCCATTGCGAAAGCGTACGGACGTGAAGAAGCGTGGTTTGGTTACTACTGGGCACCAACTGCGGTATTAGGTAAGTACGACATGGTTAAAATTGATTTTGGTAGCGGTGTCGATGTAGATGCTTTTACTAACTGCGTGACGAAAGAAGACTGTGAGACACCAACCGTCACAATGTATCCGCCTTCTCCTGTTCATACCATTACAACCGAAGCATTCGCTTCACGTTCTCCAGCAGCTTACGACTATTTTTCTAAACGTGGTTTTACCAATGCAAAAATGAATGAACTTCTTGCATGGATGGAAGACAACCAAGCCGATGGTGTGGAAGCGATGCAACACTTTTTAACCGAGTCACCTGAAATTTGGCATGCATGGGTACCTGCCGATGTGGCGAAGAAAATTGAAAGTGCGTTATAGCTTACTGGTTTAAAGAATCATTTTAGCAGCGTTACAGGAAGTACCGTTTTAGTAGTAAGCCGGAGCCAATCGTGGCTCCGGTATAAAAGGATATAACATGTCTGATAATAATTGGTTCACTAGCTTTCCAGAAATGGATCGTTCTACTCTAAGAACAATCAAAAAAACACTGGATGGTGGTTATCGTGAATTTTCTCGTGAGTACGGTGAATTCATCGAGTCACTATTCGATCCGCTCCTCACTTTTCTTGTTTGGTTTGAAAAACTCCTGCTTTCGACACCTTGGTTTATCGTTTTAGCCATTTGTACCGGGTTGGTCTATGCGGCAAGTCGTTCATGGAAACTTGCGCTTGGCTGTGTAGGCTCTCTACTGCTGATTGGATATTTTGGCATGTGGGAAGATACGATGAGAACCTTGAGCATTATCACCGTATGTACACTGGTCTCAATTTTGCTCGGTATTCCTATTGGAATTGCGATGGCTCGTTCTAACCGCGCTCAATCAATCGTTACTCCGATGCTTGATGTGATGCAGACCATGCCCGCCTTCGTATATTTGATCCCAGTGGTGATGCTGTTAGGTATCGGTAAAATTCCGGGTTTGATCGCTGTGGTTATTTACGCGATTCCTCCAGTTATTCGTTTGACCAACCTTGGTATTCGCTTGGTTGATAAAGAAGTGTTAGAAGCGGCTACTGCATTTGGGGCTAGTCAGAAACAGCGCTTGTGGGGCGTTCAGTTGCCACTTGCAATGCCAACCATTATGGCTGGTATTAACCAAACCATTATGATGGCGCTCTCTATGGTCGTTATCGCTTCAATGATTGGTGTTAAAGGCTTGGGTCAACCAGTACTAAAATCAATTACCAACCAGTATTTTACTTTGGGATTACTCAATGGTTTCGCGATAGTGGCACTGGCCATCTTGTTTGATCGAGCATCGCAAGCATACGCAAAACGTACCAATGCCCATTTGGGAGATCTTAAACATGACTAAACCTTTAATTGAAATCAGTGGCTTATCTAAAGTTTTTGGGCCGAAACCTTTATCTGTCATGAACCGTATTAAACATGGGGAAAGCAAAGATACAATCCTTGCCGATACGGGTCATACCGTTGGCCTGAAAGATATTAATCTTGAAATCGAAAAAGGTGAGATCTTCGTTATCATGGGGTTATCGGGTTCGGGTAAATCAACCTTGATTCGCCATTTCAACCGATTGATTGATCCCACTGAAGGGAAAATTATCGTTGAAGGCATTGATGTCATGAGCCTGAATACGAAAGAGCTGGAAGAGTTTCGACGCCATAAAATGTCGATGGTGTTTCAACGATTTGGGTTGATGCCACATCGTACGGTGATTGAAAATGTTGCCTATGGTTTAGAGATTCAAGGCATTAATAAAAGTGAACGTTTAGCAAAAGCAGAAGAGTGGCTAGAAACAACAGGCTTGAAAGGGTATGAACAACAATATCCATCGCAGCTTTCTGGTGGGCAACAGCAACGTGTTGGTCTATCTCGTGCACTTTGTACTGATGCTGAAATCTTATTGATGGATGAAGCTTTCTCGGCTCTCGACCCTTTGATCCGTAGTGAAATGCAAGATCAATTGATTGAACTACAAGAGAAGCTGCATAAAACTATTGTTTTCATTACCCATGATTTAGATGAAGCCTTACGACTTGGTGATCGCATTGCAATTTTGAAAGATGGCGTATTGGTACAACAAGGTACTCCACATGAAATTCTTCTTAATCCAGCTGATGATTACGTTGAGGCGTTTGTAAAAGATGTCAACCGAGCGCGAGCGTTGACGGTTGAAACGGTGATGCAGCCACCTGCGTTGCGTATTACTGCTGAAACCATTGAAGGTGCGTTAAGTGAAATGAAAAAATCGAAGCATGATTATGGTTATCATGTTACCGATGAAGGCTATCAAGGCTTGGTCACTCAAGAGAGCTTACAAGATGCTGTTGAAGATGTGACAGTACATGATTTTAGCGATGAGATGTATGAAGAAGTTCCGGCTGTATTACCTGATGCCGTTATTGAAGAGATCTTGCCAGATACGATGTCATGCGACTACTCGTTACCAGTGGTTGATGAAGAGGGTAATTTAAAAGGTGAGTTGGAGCGCAGTGCCGTTGCTGATATCTTTTCTGAAACGAGTGAACCTGTACCTGATGTCGAGAAAGCGTCATAGCATTGATAAATTGATAAATTGATGAACTGATTACTGAATGTAGGTATTCATTTTAATTTACTTGGCCACTAGGGCGTGTTGAACTTTTACTGCGATAGTCAGTTTGAAAGCACAACTCGCCCTATTTGATCGTACTCTTAACAATATTGAGCGCTTTTAGGTGACAAACCTTGATGATCACTTCCCATCCTCACCTTCCGAATTTCAGCCGTTATCACTTTCTATTGCAACAGTATTTAATCTGCCTGATATATTTCAATCATGGTTAACGTTATAGTTGGTGTTCGAGAAACAACACCAATAATTACCTGTACTTGCTGAAGGAGCGTCGAGGCTTATGAAGAGACTTTTAGCTAGCTTAATGACATTGTGTGCGATTTTGTTTACCACAAGCGCCAGTATTGCATCTGAGCGTGCAGATTCTGCATGGGCATTAATTGGCGATGGAGCCTTGTTGGTAGATGTTCGAACACCTCAAGAGTTTAATGTTCGTCATCTTGATGCTGCGGTGAATTACCCACTAAATACCATTAATTCATCTTTTGCCCACATCGATAAAGATCAATTAATCGTGCTTTACTGTCGTAGCGGTAATCGTTCAGGGCAAGCAGAAGCACACTTACAAGCTGCTGGCTTTACCAATTTGCATAATGGTGGTGGACTCAATGAAATGCTAGCAGCGAAACCTTAACATTAAATAATCACTATTGGTGTAAAGGAAAGAACATAGTGTGTATTTCCTGGACGAGTTAGTGATTGTTCAGGTGTAAACCAGAGCGGTAATGAATAAGCGTTGCAAATAGATACGATTACGAATATGAGAGGTCCGTTTTGGAGAGCGAAATTAGCGTCCCGCTGAACAGTTTCGTGCATCGAGTCCATGATAAATTATGGTTTTCTGATCTCGTATCAAATTTAGACTGTAGCTTAAAACGGATCAGACGCTCTCGCCACTGGACTCTTTTAGGTAAAGAACATCGGCTCACCCAGGTTCGAAATGAGTTATCAGATGAGCACTATTTATGGGTGAAGCAAGCAATCGATAAGGCACTGCCAAAACGGGATATTTGTCTTGCCGAGTTAATAGAGTGCAACCCAAATATCACGCTTAATCAGTTAATGACAGTGTCTGGCTGTACCATTTCTGAAGCTCGCTTAGCCATTGATGCTTTTGAAAGCTTAGATTTAGACTAGCCTCGGTTTATCGTTATGTCCGAGATGTAACCATGCTCAGTACCGACTAAAGCTTGTTTTAGCATGGATGCGGCTTCTGTTGCGGTCATGAAGCTTGAGGTGTTGAGATTTTTACCACTGGTTTTCCAGAAGCTTGTCGCCATACCTCCTGGATACACGGCAATAATCTTCATTGGGCAATCTTTAAGCTCAAGCCTTAGCGATTCGATCAATCCACGGACAGCCCACTTAGCCGCGCAATATGTCGACTCTCCCGCTTTTCCTGCTTGGGCGGCGGTGGACATAACGACGACAACATTAACTTTATGATCACGATAACGTTGAATTAACTCTCGCAAAAAAAGAATGGTCGAAGTGACATTGTTATCAAGGATCTGTTTGATTGCTGCTGGCTCTTGATCTTCAATCTTTCCAAAGTACCCACTACCAGCACAATGGATCACGGTATCAGGAGCCTCTTCTATCGTATCGAATAGCTCGGCAACGCTTTGAGGATCACATAAGTCACTCGCATGAGTGGTTACCTGAGGGTTTAGTGGTGCACTTATCTGCTCTAATCGTTGTTGATTGCGTCCTGTTAGAATTAATTTCTCATTATCATCGCTATATAAACTAGCCAGTGCCGCGCCTAACCCACTACTTGCTCCAGTAATTAGAATCATGAAATATCTCAGGTAATGTAAAGAGTGTTTAATGTATCGCGTCAGTGGAGCGTTTTCTTCTATTAAGAGAGTGGCAGTTCACATTTCTTAATTTATTATCGAAGGAATTTAGGGTTTTGAGGAGAGATAAGAGAAGGACAAATGAGGGAAGGTCGTCACTCCATCCTCCATTGCATACTGCATAGGGAGATGGAGTGGTCATCAAGTTCTTATCTGAATCAATTAAAAAATAGAGATGTGACTCTAATTAATATCGATGACTATCTTACCGCGAGTTCGGCCTGATTGGCTCTGCAAGTGCGCATCAACAATCGTCTCAAGAGTAAAGTGATGCTCGATCAGAGGCTTAAGAAGATCGGCTTCAACTAGGCTATTTAGCTCTTTTAATATGCGACTGCTTGGCTCAATAAAGACAAAGGCAGCGCGAGCATTATGTGCCTGTGCCAACTCTTCATCAGGTTGATCAACCACAGAAACAAGAATGCCATTTTCTTTCAGTAATTCCCACGAGTGCTTTTGAACATCGCCACCCATGGTATCAACAACAATATCTACGGGCTCAATTTGCTCTTTCAGCGATGATTTTGCGTAATCAACCGCTTGATCAGCTCCGAGGTTTATTAGCAGATCTTGATTCGCAGCAGAAGCCGTAGCAATCACCGTCGCGCCTTTTGCTTTTGCGATTTGAATGGCTAAGTGACCCACACCACCAGCACCAGCATGGATGAGAACTCGTTGACCCGGTTGCACATTGGCAACATCTACAAGACATTGCCAAGCCGTGATCCCTGCTAACGGTAAAGCGGCGGCTTCTGAGAAACTCAGTTTAGGGGATTTTAAAACTGCTTCGTCTGCTTTTACTGCAATATAGTCAGCATAACTACCATCACGAGCAATGTTTGGGCGGCTGAATACCTCATCACCAACATTAAATTCACTGACCTTCGAACCGACTTCCACCACAATACCCGCGACATCCCAACCTAGCGTTACAGGTAGTTCATATGGAATGAATGCTTGCAAGTAGCCCTCGCGGATTTTCCAGTCCACCGGGTTAATCGCTGCTGATCTTACGGCAATCAGAATGTCATCATCATTGATTTTTGGTTTAGTAATGTTCTCTAGCTTTAGTGTTTCAGTGCCACCATATTGGTGAATTCGGACTGCGCGCATAGATTATTCCCTTTAACATTTTTTCGTGAGTCTACTGATACGAGTGGTATGCAAAGAAAAGCACCCGTATCTGATTTTGTACTTTGGTAATGTCGACTAAATTGCGAAACCGTTAACCGTCAGTTGAACATCTATGTTGCCAAGCACTGCATTTGAGTAAGGGCATACTTGATGAGCGGTTTGAACTAAAGCGGTTGCTTGCTCTTGGTCAAGATCAAGCTCAACAGATAAGCTAACCGTTAGCGCAAAGCCACCGTTTTCATTAGGACCAATACCTACTGTAGCCGTTGTTGGTGCTGATTTGATCGCCACCTTAGTTTCACGGGCAACATGTAAAATTGCATTTGAGAAACATGCCGAGTAGCCCGCTGCAAATAGTTGCTCTGGATTCGTCGCGTCGCCAGATCCGCCCATCTCTTTTGGGTAACTAAGAGCTAGAGAAAGCATGTTGTCATCTGTGCTTACTTGACCACTGCGACCTGCCATTGCTGTTGCTGAAGTTGTGTATAGTGCTGTCATGTTTTGAGTCCTATGATAGATAGTCATTTTAATTGCTAACAATTAGGTTGTGCGCAACTTGATTTTCATTAATACTAATTGAAATAATATAAGTGCGCAAGTATATTGCGCACAATTAATTAATTTTTATTGGTGATTACATGAGTGAGCAAGGAAAAGATGAGTACCTAAGTTTGGATAATCAGGTCTGTTTCGCTTTATATAGTGCTTCTAACGCGATGGGGCGAGCTTACCAACCTCTTCTAAAAGCGCTAGATCTCACATACTTGCAATACATAGTGATGATGGTGCTGTGGGAAGAGCAAGTGATGAATGTTAAAGCGCTCGGCCATAAAACACATTTAGATTCAGGAACACTGACGCCACTGCTAAAACGTTTAGAAGTGAAAGGTTACGTCACTCGAACACGTAGTTTGGAAGATGAGCGAGTTCGAGTGATATCAGTGACCGATTTGGGGGCGGAGTTACGTGAGCAGGCTAAAAGTGTTCCTAGCGAAATGCTGTGCATGTCCAAAATGAATATTGATGATCTTCTTAAGCTGAAGAAGGACTGTGAGCAACTGTTAGCAAACTTAACTGGCGGATGAATGAAAAAGTTGAATCGGGGTGAGCGGCGACCTTGCCCTGATTAATGTGTTTCATTAGGTGCTGAGATTTAGCGCTATGTGTTAAATGTTCGGCTTATTTATAGTTTGATGTTTATATATTGTTATATTTACATCCTTATACTCTTCTATTATCTCCTTCCACATCTAATAATAAATATAGATGTCGACTTAATAGCCAGTTAATAAATATTAATCAACACTTTGATAATAATGGACATGAATAATTACTTAATTAACGAATGAATTCTATTAACATAAATATAATTTTTAGACGCGTTGGGGAATTTATTCACTTAAAACGACATAAACTACGCATTAATTGAGTGTTATTTTGGATTAAATGGAATTTATCGTGATCGAATTATCAAAAATGAACAAAAACCATAAGAAGAAGCCATTATCTCTCTGAGATTATATTCACAATAAGCGAATCGTTCACAGTGAAAACTGACATTAAAGCTCGAATATGAGTGAAACTACGGATAATTAATCGAATAATGACTATTTATGCCATATTTCTAGGCATTCTAGTGAAATGATATTCGGACATTTATCACATTTCCCCTAGATAATTTTACTTAACATAGCGCCACTTTAATCATTCATTCCAATACGATCTATTAAAAATAAAGACGTATTTCTGTACTCTATAAAAAGGATAAATGTCTAATGAGCGGCGATATCATTAAGTTTTCAAGAAACACTGAAAATGCACCACAAAGTTCTGTATCTACTCAAACAGTAGCTTTTTCTCATTATAATAATATTTCAGCTCAATTACCTGTAGACCCAAAAACAGGTAACATTGTAGTTGGCACTGTAAAAGATCAAGCAAAACAGTGTTTAGACAATATTAAAGCGATTGTAGAAAGTATCGACCACGTAATGGACGACGTAGTAAAATTGAATATCTTTGTTAAGAATATCGCAGATATTGAAGCTATCGATGAAATCTACACATCTTACTTCCAAAGCGATCTTCCAACTCGTGTAACAGTTGAAGTCGCTGCATTACCTCTGAGCGATGCTTTGGTACAGATTGATGCTCTTATCTCAAACGGTGAAGGCACAACGCCTCAAGCACCTTGCGCGCTAATTAAAGTATCAAGAAATACTGAAAATGCACCTAAGGGTTTATACTCTCAAACGGCTGCATTCTCTCACTACAACAACCTAGCAGCACAATTACCTGTTGATCCAAAAACAGGCGCATTGGTTGCTGGTGGCGTTAAAGAGCAAACAGAGCAGTGTTTGAACAACATCAATGCAATCCTAGAAAGCATTGGTCACGTGATGGGTGATATCGTTAAAACAACAATCTTCCTTAAAGATATCGAAGATGCTGCTATCGTGAATGAAGTTTGTGCTAAATTCTTCCCAGGCTACGTTCCAGCACGCACTGTTGTTAATGCATCAGCTTTACCTATGGGCGCATTGGTTCAAATCGATACTTCTGTGTCACATGGCGACGGAACTCCACCACAACTTCCTGAAGATACAAGCCTTCTTGTTATCGAAGCGAACAATACAGACAATGCTCCAGCAGCACCATACTCGCACACTGTTGCATTCTCTCACTACAATCATATTGCTGGTCAATTACCTGTTGACGCTAAAACAAATGAAATCGTTGCTGGTGATGTAAAAGCTCAAGCTGAACAGTGCCTGAAAAACATTCAAGCAATCATTGAAAGTGTTGACCATGTAATGGACGACACTGTGAAAATTAACATCCAACTTCAAAACATCGAAGATATCGACGCTGTAAATGAAGTTTACACAACGTTCTTCAAAGGCGACCTTCCTGCAAGAACAGTTGTTGGTGTTTCAGCGATTCCAATGAATGCTCTAGTACAAATTGATGCTGTTGTTTCTAACTGTGAAGGTACGCCTCCACAAGCATAATCTGTATTCGATTACGGCTGAATCGTGATTAAATTGTGATGAGCATAATTACGGTTCAGTAGCATTCGAAATGGAAAGAAGGGGGCGTTTCAGTGATCCTACTGTTTTAGCTAACGGGATTGGTTACAGAAATGACGCTTTATTGAAAGCCACTATTATTGTGGCTTTTTTCGATCGATAGGAATGAACTAACATCCAGAAGTCTCGCGCTGGTACTCTGGTAATTCATTATTTCCAGCCGTTGCTTGAGTATATAAAACCCAGCAATTACCACTTTTTACATCCCCAGAGCTACTCTTATCATAACCTACATACAAGTTAGCCGCCCCCTCTTCTTGGGTTGAAAAGCTACCGTCAATAATGATTGCATCGTCTATGTGTGTATTGTCTATGTAGTTATAGATTAAGTCCCACTCACCTTGGTGCTCTTGCTGAATCCCATCTTTGTTGAGATCAAGAAAAGTGAGTCGAGTGCTTGATGAACTTGGATCTCTCACTTTTACATAGCCTAACAAAGCTTTGGCATGAACCTGCTCATTGGCATATTGCATGCTGCTTTGCATTGAACGGATGGTGCTGATTCTTGCATCGGTTTGGATATTTAAAAATCGAGGTAGTGCTGTGACTGCAATAATACCAAGAATGACAATAACGACGACTAACTCAATAAGGGTAAATCCTCTGGTTTTCATGTTTATTCCATTAAAATACAAAGAAAGGTGAATATATGAGCACTATACTACCATTAATTCAAATGAGAATAGGTTGATATCAGCTGTAAAGAGAACCTGAAGAGATGAATGAACAACTTTGGTTTTATCTCAAATCTAATTTTTCCTTCAATGTTCCGGGTTTGATAAAAAAGCCCAGATATGAATTTCAGATCTGGGCTTTTTGTTATATCAGCATATTTTATTCAGTATTCTAAACGGTGAATCGGTCAACCAAGTTATATAACTCACGCGCTTTACCATTCAATTCTTGGCTGCCAGAGCGATTTTCATTGGCAAGCCCCGCTGATTGGTTACTTTGGTCAGAAATCACCACTATACGCTCAGATATCTCTTGTCCGACAACACTTTGCTCTTCTGTGGCGGTCGCGATCAATGAATTCATATCCATGATGGTATCAATTGACTCTTTGATTTTGGCCAACGCTAGACTGGCAGAATTCGCTTCATCAACGGCTTTGACACTTCGGCTTTGGCTAGAATCCATGGCTGTGACTGCGTTGTCTGACGCCGCTTTAAGTTGTTGGATCATCGTATGGATTTCGCCTGTGCTATCTTGTGTGCGACTGGCTAATTTCCGAACCTCATCGGCAACTACGGCAAATCCACGTCCTTGTTCGCCAGCTCGTGCTGCTTCTATAGCGGCATTTAAAGCAAGGAGGTTCGTTTGTTCTGCTATATCTTGGATCACCTCCAAAGAAGATGAGATATTTTGCACATCACCTTCAAGTCTAGAGATCACATTGTTTGCTTCAGCGACTTCGTTTGCCAACGCTTGCACGGAATCGGCTGCTGAAAGGACAATCGCACTTGCTTGATCGACATTATCTTCTGCGTTTTTAGCAGACTGAGCTGCTTGATGTGCATTGTTAGAAATTTCATGAGCTGTCGTCGTCATTTCTGTCATTGCGGTGGCGACTTGGTCGGTTTCGGTATGTTGACTTGAGGCGAGTTCATCCACTTGTGCTGCACGATTGCTCATATTATTCGTTTCATCGACGACTTCTTGGCCGACTTGGCTCACTCTAGAGATGATTGACTGAAGGCTGGCAACGAAGGTGTTGAAATTTTTAGTGAGTTCAGAAAACTCTGGAACATTAGATTCCTGCATGCGGGCTGTTAAATCGGCATCACCACTGGCAAATGAGCGAATTGAGGAATCAAACTGCTCTAATGGACGCATTATACTGCGATTCACCAATACTGCGAATAGCGCGACAATGATGGCAATAACAAGGCAGAATAACCCAATGGATGTAATGCTTCGATTCATGCTGGCAGTCGAAAGAAGTTGCATCTCTTCAACCGCTCTATCGACGTCGTCAGTATAAAACCCAGTACCTATTATCAGATCCCACTGTGGAAAATAAGCAGAGAAACTGAGTTTCGGTAGAGGCTGTGTCTCTCCCGGCTTAGGGAAGTAATAGGTAGTAAATTGTTCCCGCTTAGCATTTTTAATCAAATCTTGAATAAGGTAGTTACCTTGTTTGTCTTGAAGGTTGATAAAATTCTCTCCAAGTCCTTTTGTGGATTGACCTTGAATGACTCGGATCCCGCTAGAGGTGTACCCGAAGATATAACCACTTTTGCCAAACTTGATCTCTTTTAACGTTGCTATAACTTCTTCAAGTGTTCCATTTGAATTTACGATGGGCGTGATTGCTGTCTGAGCGATCTGAATATAGGACTTTAGTTCCGCTTTTTTCATGTTCATCATGCTGTCTCGGGTCGAATCAATTTGCTGTCGATTTAGCTTATTAAGTTCGTTGTAGGTGAGAGACATCATGCTGATAGCAATAACAAATAATGGAATCATGGAGAGTATATAAAGGCGTTTACGTATAGTGAGGTTCATAACTGCTTCCTGAAAAATGTAATAAGGCTGACATTACTCAATCAATGAGCTATTTTTTATATTTTAAATATAGTCTACCCAGTTATAAGTAATATAGATGTGAAGGAAATGTAACTTTAACTAAAGTTGTAGGAGTATTGTTTGAAGTGAGAAATCGAGGCTGATTTCAAGAGATAAGAAGCGTGTGTAACATTCGATACAGTGATACGCGTCACTGTATCATAGTTCAATAGGTGATCAGTTTGACGGTAGGAAATAGCGATGCCAGCTGCCATTGATCTGATCATAGTTGAAGGTGCAAAAGTCTTTACGATCGGTTAAGTAATCATTTTCTACTTCATTGAGCAGTGCTTGGTGCTTCTCTGGATCACTCCCGTATACTAGGCATAAGGTAGAAAAATAGCGCTGCAAATCGAAACTATGTTCATCGATATACTCACCGAAATCATAATAGTCAGGCCTGTCGTCAGATTCGAAAGCGAACATATCAGCGGCACTGATTGCTGCATCATCTCCTTGATCTACATAGTTAAGCATCAGGATAGTCGCGAAGTTATCGACCGCATCTTCCTCTTTTCCTAGTATTGCAATATCTTGATCAGCAATAAACGCATGCCCGGTCTCATGCAATAAAGTGTGCAGTAGAGTGTCTATTGCCCCCAGTTGCGCAGATTTCTGAAATTTTTCCTCATACTTATTTTTTTGAAAGTAAGATAAAGATTCTTGATAAAAGCGGTAGGGGATATAAATAGTATGTTTATCAGGATCATATAATGGCCCTTCAGTACCACCATATTGAATGGTTAATGTCTTATTGAAAGGGAAGGATTGATTGGACAGCTCTATTACCGTTTGATTGATGCCACTAGCTTCTATTTGCTGTTTCGCTACCTGCTCTGCAGAGTTGTCAGGAGCCGAAAATTGAATGATCATATTTGGTTTGGCTGCGAGGGCAGGAGAAATGCATAAACAAGAGTAAGTGATCGTGCTAAATAATCGTTTCATCAAAATCAGTCCCTTTTATTTTCAATGTTATAGCTATACCGCATTATTATCATTTAAACAAATGGCGGTATGGTGAGTTTTTTTTATAAACAACATCATTTAACGGTATTGATTTTTGGAGAAATGTTTCGTTTAAAGCTGAGGTGAAGATAAATTTCGGCAGATGAAGACGATGTGCTATAATCCGCGCCCGATCCGATTTGGAGCATAACTTAGGGTATTTTTATGAGTGTTAAAAACGAACTTCAAGAAATTAACAATCGTCTAGATAAGTGCCGTCACAAAATGGCTGCCGCTAAAACTCGTCAAGATCGCCCTGTGGTCCGTCAGTTTGAAGAAGAGATTAAAAAGTTAACCAAAAAAGTTGCACAGCTTAAGCATAAGCAGAGCTATGACGTGAACCAAGAGCGTAAAAGTTTAGTTGATATGCCTTTCAAGCGTGCAATTACTAAAGCAGAGCAAGCTGATATTGGTAAATTGAAAAAATCAGTGAAAGACCTAATCATTGTTCATCCAATGACCAAATTAGGCAAAGAGCTACGTATTGAAGAAATGACAGGATTTGCACCTAAAGCATTTTAATTCTTTAGATTGTGCGAAAAAAGGAGCTTAATAGCTCCTTTTTTGCTTTTTTACTTATGAGTAAACAAGCATACAGGCGTAGCCAAGGCGTTATGAGGGAGATCATAAACAGGCTATCGCTGATACATACCTAACGTGCGCGTAACATTGTGCGCAATTAACTTTGTACTGTGGTGTGATTTTTATTCATTTCGATTGAAATAACCACACCAAACTGAGGACACATACCAGCCAAGGTACTTAACTATTACAACAACTCTCATTAAGGATGATGATTGAGCAAATATAAGAGGTTATATGAATCAATTAATTTCAGTAGGGGCATTAGAGTCTTTTCTTATTGCCATCAGCGTGCTATTTCTCGGCCACTTTGTTAATACTAAGCTTCCTACGTTAAAGAAATACAACATTCCAGAGCCAATTGTTGGTGGACTTATTGTCGCCATTATTATCACTGTGCTGCACTTCAATGGCTTAGATCTTGAATTTTCTCTACCATTACAAAATACCTTCATGTTGATGTTTTTCAGCACTGTAGGGCTTGCCGCTAACTATACTCAGTTAATGAAAGGTGGTGCGAAGGTCTTTATCTTCTTAGGCATTGCATCGGTATACATCATTATTCAAAACGGTGTCGGGGTGTCATTGGCAACCGCTTTAGGACTCGATCCCTTAATGGGGTTGATTGCTGGATCCATCACTCTATCTGGTGGTCACGGTACTGGTGCCGCATGGTCACAAACCTTTGCTGAAAATTACGGTTTGTCTAATACCTTAGAAATAGCGATGGCTTCCGCGACCTTTGGTTTGATTATTGGCGGTATTATTGGCAGCCCAGTCGCGCAGAAGTTGATCGATAAAAATAACTTTGAATCAGACTACGGTACTGGAACTCACACACATGAACGTTTTCCTGAGTTAGTTACCTATAACGAATATGAAGAAGATAAAGTCACCGCAAAGAAAGTGATTGAAGTGCTGTTTATTCTTCTTATTTGTGTGACGGGTGCTAAGTACCTTGAACAATGGGTAAGTACCTTTGAGATCAAGTGGTTAATGATTCCTGACTTTGTATATGCACTGTTTATCGGTGTGTTTATTACCAACGTGATGGAAGTGACGAAAGCTCATAAGATTGATACCGAAACGGTGGATATTCTCGGTACTGTTTCTTTGTCTTTATTCCTTGCTATGGCATTAATGAGCCTTAAATTGTGGAACATCTTCGATTTAGCGATTCCATTCTTAATGATCTTAGCTGTTCAAGCGGTGATTCTAGGTATTTTCGCTTATTTCGTGACATTCAAAGTCATGGGTTCAAATTATGATGCGGCGGTTATGGCTGGTGGACATTGTGGTTTTGGTCTAGGTGCTACACCAACTGCTGTAATGAATATGGGCTCATTGGTTAATCGCTTTGGTCCATCACCACAAGCATTTATGGTGGTGCCTATTGTCGGTGCATTCTTTATTGATATCGTAAACCTGATCATTCTTCAAGGTTACATTTCGTTTATTGGATAAGCGGTAAATTTAGCCTTTGATTAAAATGGCTAGGATACAAAACATAAAAGCTCTGCTGATTTAGCAGAGCTTTTTTTATAGGCCGGTATTAATGAGGTAGGGCTAGGAAGAACTAAGATTCTTGGTTTGTAACACTCAAAAATCCTGTTGCGAAAGTGGAAGGTAAATAGTGGCATGAATCCAGAGAAAGGCTTCTAATCAGAAGCTACCATTAACCGTTGAACTTCCCGTCTCCGCTCTTGTAAATAATTTTAATTTTAAATTCAGTGCCTTGCTGACCTTGATATGCTTGTGATTGCACTTCTGGTTTGAGTGGTTTGATTTTTGCTATGATTAATTAAGACAAAAGAAATTATGCTAGTAGCTCTGTCTGTTTGCTCCATACCTTTGTGTTTGTACAGAGTGAAAATTTTATGATTTTATTTAATGATAAAATTGTTATATAAGAAGGTTATACTAGCTAGTTTTATAAAATTACGCACCAGAGGCGTTTAAGGGGACATATGGGAATTCAATTACTTTCAATGCTGGAAAGTGTCTCGAATACACTCGTTATAGACAAAAATGGCAAATTATTGATTCTCGCAGATGGTGTATCCCCAAGCGCTGGTGATGTAATTGTTGGCACAACGACTACTCCAGATAATAATTCGTCGTTAAATGTCGAAATTGTAGGGGAAGATAATGATATTCAACCGCTTCCACTTGGGGATGATATAGCCCAAATCCTACAAGATATTGAAGATGGTATTGACCCTACATTAAATGAAGAACAAGCGGCAGCAGCGGGTGCAGGTTTGAGTTCCAGCGTAACTTTGGCTGCATCAATTGAAGCAACGTTACTAGAGACGCTTGCCGAAACGTTTTTTGAAACAACCGCGAATTCAGAAGTCGCGCTTTCAGAAACTCAGAGTCTGGCACTCCTTGATTTACTCGTTAATGCGACGCCTTTCGCGGCAACGGAAATCAGATCTTTTGATGAGGAGTCACAAGACAGCGCGTTAAACCTCACCCTACCAGTCGATTCAGATGGTGATGCATTAACTATAACCGTGACTGAGTTGCCCAATTTAGGGCAAATAACCCTTGCCGACGGAACCCCGATTTCTATCGGCCAAGAGCTGACTCTTGCAGAATTTGATAGCCTTCAATACGACGCTCCAGATGATTATGTTCCGGGTGATGACGCTGGTGCCTTTGGTTATTCTGTCGATGATAATCAAGGAGAAGATAACTCTATCCAGCAAGGTGAAGTTCAGTTTCGTATCAACCCAATTAATGATCTCCCAGTTGCCTCTGATTCTTCTCAAACCACAGATGAAAACCAAATTCTTACAGCACAAGTGTCTGATGCAACTGATGTTGATGGGACGATTAGTTCATACCAAGTCGTTGATGATGTAACCCAAGGCCAGCTTACCTTTAACTCTGATGGTTCATATTCTTTCGATCCCGGTACTGATTTTGACTTTCTTGCGGCTGGTGAAAGTAGTCAGCTAACGTTTACTTATACCGCTACGGATAATGAGGGCGGTGTGAGTGAAACAAAAACAGTGACGATCACGGTTCAAGGCCTAAATGATCCGGCTTCTATTTCTGGGGATGATTCTGGTGCGGTAACGGAGGATACATCGTTACCGCTTCTGCAAGACAGTGGTTCTTTACGCATTTCTGATCTCGATGGAGATGATGAAGCCAGCTTTAAAACTAATAGCGTGGTTGCTGCAACTGGAACCCTTGGTGCGCTCACTTTAACGGAAGCGGGCGATTGGAGTTACTCCGTCGATAATGCCAAAGTGCAGTATCTCGGAGAAGGTGAAACCAAATCCGAAGTGTTCACCGTTGAATCTTTAGACGGTACCGAACACACCATCACCGTTACCATCACGGGCGTGAATGACGCCGCTGTCATTACGGGTGTCGATACAGGTGCAGTAATTGAAGATGCCGCCAATCCAACGCTCAGTGACTCTGGCAAACTAGAGATCACCGATGCTGATGGCACTGACGAAGCCAAGTTTGATACCACTAGCGTAACGGCCAGTGTGGGTGCATTAGGCAATATCACCGTTGATGAATCTGGCAACTGGGATTACTCCGTCGATAATGCCAAAGTGCAGTATCTCGGAGAAGGTGAGACCAAATCAGAAGTGTTCACCGTTGAATCGTTGGACGGCACTGAGCACACCATTACAGTGATCATTACGGGTGTGAATGATGCCGCTGAAATTACAGGTGTTGATACTGGTGCAGTAACAGAAGATGCCGCCAACCCAATTCTCAGTGATTCCGGTAAGTTGGAAATCTCTGACGTGGATGGCGCTGACGAAGCGAAGTTTGATACCACTAGCGTGGTGGCCAGTACGGGCGCATTAGGTAGCTTTATTCTCGATGAGTCTGGCAACTGGGATTACACCGTCGCCAATGACAAAGTGCAATATCTTGGTGAAGGTGAGACTAAATCCGAACTGTTCACCGTAGAGTCGCTAGACGGCACTGAGCATACTATTACCGTTACCATTACGGGCGTGAATGATGCCGCAGTCATTACGGGTGTCGATACAGGTGCCGTAATTGAAGATGCCGCCAACCCAACGCTCAGTGATTCGGGCAAGTTGGAGATCACTGATGTTGATGGCACTGACGAAGCGAAGTTTGATATTAGCAGTGTCGCACCTGCCACTGACGCACTTGGCAGTATCACCATTGATGAATTAGGCAACTGGGATTACTCCGTCGCCAATGACAAAGTACAGTA